>NZ_FNWL01000005.1 GCF_900108095.1 Natronorubrum sediminis | reverse complement strand
CCGTTCTTGCCGTTCCGGCCGTTGTTTTTACCGTTTTTACCGTTCCGGCCGTTTTTCCCTGCGGAAGCGACGCCGCTGAACCCGACGAGACTCAGTCCTGCAACGCCTCCCATTCGAAGCAGACCGCGACGACCAGTAGTCAGATCTTCGTCGACCGTTTCTTGAGTTCGTTTCATATTTTTATTCTCCGGGCGCGTACACGGAAATGGCGTTGCCACTGGTTTAGGATCCCGGTGCAACGCCCCACTGTTGGGACGTGTTATGCCATCTCCGCCTGTACGTTGCCCACTCCTGCACTGATTGCTGGGAGTATTAAACGCGAGACACCGTTTCCAAACCAGACGATGATTTGTTCACCCGTACAATAATTTATGATTCCCAATAAAAAATTCGATCTCATTCTACGTCGCTAACCTATGAATGCAGAGAATCTGGGATATAAGAACCTGTCTATTAAGTTCGCCTATGATTGTCCAGTCCGTTGAACCTATATTGTAATTCTGTTACCAGAAGGTGATCACAATCAATACCAATAAGTCCACAGCCATTAAGATCTGGCTTCGTACTATTAGATATGGTTTCGCCAACTGTAAGTTAACATATTCCGGAGCGGAGCGATTTCTGACCAAATATAATGGTGGTTTTCTTTGCGATAGATAGTTGAATCATTCTGGGCAACAAACACATCATAATTTCGAATTAAACTGGAGGCTCTCTTCGGCTGTGTATGGTCTTAGCAAAAAAAATTGTAGATTGGTAATGTGATTTCTATCAGACCTACACTAGAAGAACAATGCACCACCAATAATACAAAATATTTTATATGTGTGAGGGTATTCTGCGATTCTCGACCAGATCCGACTGTCGCTTGTCGGAAGGAACGTAGCTGCCGTGTCATTACGTCGATTGTCTACAGAAAATCGAGTTCGGGTCATTGATTGGCTCGTCGACTTGCCACACTCACGATCGGTATTCAACCCAACTGCCGGAACTTCTCACCAGTCGAGGGTTTCAACAGAGCCAGAAATTCGAAATTATATAAGAACTGTGCACTTTCGCTTACGTGTCTATCTGTATACGGGACGAGAGCAACCGTCTGCACTAGAGGGGTCGAGGAGATTGCCCCACAGACGACGCTATCGACAGCCAACTGAATGGCCGCGACGACCTGCCCCCTCCGGCCATCCTGCCCGACGACGAGCGCGTGTTCCTCTCGTTTTTCGACGCTATCACCACTCTCGAGAACCCAAGCAACCCACCCCGAGGTGTCCACCCGTAACCGACTCGAGGGACATCGTCCCCACGGACCGGGGGCTGCCTCGGCACGCACACCGTCAGCACCGGCGGCTCGGTCACGCTCTCGAGTGCCGTCCTCGCTGGACGGGACTGGTGTGACGCGCCTCGAGTGCACGCGCTCGCACACGAGACGGGGGTTGCACTCGTTCCTCTGACCACCGCCTCCACAGCCGCGACCCCGATCGCGGACTACGTGCTGTGCACCCGACGCGACACCGTTCGAATCGGCGTCGATCACGTTGCCATCGCCGAACTGGGACTCGAGCCCACCGACTCGGTCCGCGTCTACGACCTCGCGGTGATCGACGACCGACCCGGGCTGTTGCTCGTCGACGCGGCCGACGATCCGTGACTCGAGGCCGATGGCGACACCCACGACGATTCCAACTCCAGCGCACTCGAGGGGTCCGAGTCGTGACCGACGAAATCGAGCGTGGACGACGGCTGTTCACGGAAACCACGCGAGCGTAGTGACCCCTCGAGGCACTCGAAACGACCGACCCCGGCCCGTCGTCGTCACCGTCCAGCTATTTCTGCGTGGCGAGCGTACCGTCTCGCATGTTCCGCGCGATCCTCCCCGAGGGACAGATCGACTGCGAGCGATACGATCACACAGAAAACGGAATCGAACTGTACGACGCGGACGACGCGTTCATCGCGTTCGTTCCCTACGCGAACTTACACGCGATAGCGGACCAGGATCTCTACACGAGTTCGCGGGGAGACGAAGAGCGCTCGATCATGTAATCAGGTCGCGGGCTGTTGATCGATCGCGTCGAGTTGTTCGCGATAGCGGTTGCGAACGGTGACGACGGTCGTCTGTGCCGTGTCGGCAACCGCTCGCTGTGGAATCGTCTCGTCACAGAGCAAGCCGGCGGCGTAAATCGCGGCGGCGGCGAAGCCCGTTGGCGACTTCCCGGAGTGAAGGCCCTGATCGGTCGTCTGGTCGATGATCTCGACGGCTTTCGTTTCGACCCCCTTGTTGACATCTAGCTCGGAGCAAAAGCGTGGCACGAACTGCCTGGGGTTCGTCGGCTCGAGGTTGATGTCGAGTTCGTCGGCAATGTAGCGATAGGTCCGTCCAATCTCTCGTTGGTCCACCCGTGAAACGGCGGTTACTTCCTCGAGGCTCCGTGGAATATCCTCCTTACGGCAGGCCGTGTAGAGGGCGCTGGTCGCGACGCCTTCGATCGAACGCCCGCGAATGAGATCCTGCTCGAGTGCCTGTCGGTAGATGACACTTGCTGTCTCTTTGACGGGCTTTGGAACGCCCAGTGCGCTGACCATCCGATCGATCTCCGAGAGGGCGTACTTGAGGTTTCGTTCGCCCGCGTTCTTCGTCCGAATTCGTTCTTGCCAGACGCGAAGTCGGTGGAGTTGGCCGTGCTTATCGGCCGACATCGAGTGGCCGTTCGCGTCCTTGTTCCGCCAGTCGATCGTCGTCGTGAGTCCGCGGTCGTGCATCGACTGGGTGAGCGGTGCACCGACTCGAGAGAGTTCGTCGTGTTCCTGGGCGTTGAACGCTCGCCACTCCGGTCCGTAGTCGATCGGATCTTCGGTGAGGACGAGCCCACACTCTTCGCAGACACGCTCCCCGCGGTCCGGGTCGTGGACGATCGTATCCGTCTCACAGTCGGGACACAGCCCAGGTGCTGTCTTTTCTGATTCGCTCGTCGTGTGATCGATGATGGACCGCGTCATCAGTAGTGGACGAAGCGGAGCCGCCACTGTAAGGGGCTACCATGGTTTCGCGGGAAACAGTGACTTACGCCAACTGCGTGGTGATTTCCGATCCGAAGAGAGAATGCAAAGAGAGCGACGAACGCTCTCGAGACGACGGTGTCGTGCCCGATCAACGCTTCTGACTGGTTTGAGTACGCCTGTCCAACCCACTATTCGTTTTCGGGCAAGTGCCGCGAAAACGGCAATGCCCGGTTATGTGGTTCGTAAACATGGCACATGAAATGGGTGGATCGTTGTTCCGTGAATCTGTCGTAAATCAGGACTTCACGACGTAAACTCGCCTTTCGCGGGCGAACTGTCGTTTGTCTTTATGTCGTTGCCACCAAACGTTCCGAACCAGTGTCGTGTCGCACCGTTTCCCGCCGCCGTCGGTTCACGTGTCGTTCCCCCGGAAGACGTTGTACGTACGCGAGAGATACTACAACGAAATCGGCCGATACTGCGCGGCCGCTGTGGCCGCTGCGTTCGGTTCGGTTGACACCGATCGCTCCCGTCATCGGACAGGGAGCGAAGCCACTCCGTACCTGCTTTGCAGCGGGTGCGAAACGTGGTTGTCCTTAAGAGTGTCAGTATTGGTGTACAACTTGGTGTGTCAATCGTGACTGCGATTTGCCGATCAAACGGACAGCGGACCCCGTCGTTCCGGGCGTATGGTAGCTACTTCCAATTTCAACCTGTCATCGACACAGACGTCACGACGTTCGGAGGTCGTTCGTGATGTCGTCGATCGACACGTCACTCCCCGACGAAATCACGTCGGTGGCTGACTCGGAGGAAGCCCAACAGCTCTCGAAAGACGTCATCTTCGAACTCCTGAAAAACCGACGTCGACGAGAGGTCCTCTCGTATCTCCTCGAGGCAGAGGAGACGGTAACGCTCGGCGAACTCGCCGAACAGATCGCGGCCTGGGAGAACGACACCGAGGTCACGGCGCTCAGTTCGGACCAACGAAAGCGGGTCTACGTCGCGCTCTATCAGACCCACCTGCCGAAGATGGACGATGCGGGAATCGTCGAGTACGATCAGGACCGCGGCCTGATCTCGCTCGCCGACAACGCCGACTTGCTGATGATGTATCTCGATACGGATACGCACCGCCAGGATCGCTGGGATCGCTGGTACGCAACGCTCAGCGTCATCGGCGCAGCCCTCCTCACCGGTGCGTTTCTCGGTGTTCCACCGTTGTCGACGGTTCCGACGATTGGACTGGCGGCTGTCGTCGTCGTTTCGTTCCTCTTGCTTTCGGCTGCTCACCTCGTGACCAATCGACAACTGGAGCAAAACGTCGACGGCAAACTCTCGCGAATCGAGTAATCGGCCCTGGTGAGACGGGACCGACTGTGCTTTCCGAAATACGGCCGAAGTTCGGACGCTATTCGTCAGTTACCATCTCGAAACAGTCATTGCGTTGAAGCGAGAAGGACTTTTGTTCACGCCGTTCGTAGTAGTCATTGGCTCCCGATGATGTAATCGAATACCGGAGCAGTTCGCGTGCCAGCATCTGTTCCCGTGTCGACGCGGGAGCCACTTTTCAGACGAACCGAGTACAATAGCGGTAGTCACCTCCTTCCATTCGGGAAGCGCTGTCGCTTCCCGTCGCCCACTAGGTCTCTGGCTGGAGTGGTTCCCTCGACGCCGGTTCTGGTGGCTCGGAAACGTCGAGAACCTCGGCACAGAACTGTTCGAGGCGCTCGGCCTGCGAGCGCCAGGCGAACGCCTGACTGTCGACGTAGGCCTGACTGGCGAGTGACTCGCGAAGCCGTGGGGACTCGAGTACCATCCTCAGTTTGTCGGCGAGATCCTGTGGATCGCTGACGCGAGCGAGGAGTCCGTTCTCCCCGTTAGTGAGGTACGTTTTGATGCCTTCGTGATCGGTCGTGACGACCGGGAGTTCACAGGCCATCGCCTCGATGTTCGCCATTCCGAAGCTTTCGTAGTGACTCGGCAGGCAGAACACGTCTGCGCCGGCGTGGTACGCCGGCAGTTCGGGGTGGGGGATCTCGCCGTGAACGACGACTGAATCTGCCAGACCCAGTTCGTCCGCCCGCGCCCGGACCCCTTCTTCCTCACCACTGCCGATGAAGTGCAGTTCTTGGGTGTCCTCGAGTCGAGCAACGGCCTCGAGGAGGTCGTAGATGCCTTTGGTTTCGATGAGTCGCCCCACGAAGAGGATGAGTGGGTCGTCACTCGAAATGGCTGGCTCGACGTCGGGTTGGAACTCGTCGACATCGACACCCGGATAGATGATTTCTCCTACGTCGTACTCGAGTTTCGTTTCGACCTGTTTTTTGGTGTCCTCGGAGTTCACCAGCACGTGTTCCGTTTGGGAGAATCGTTCTCGTAGCGTCCCGCCGATTCCGATTCCCGAGAGTCGGTGGAAGGTGTAGACAGTCGGGATGTCGACGAGATTCGAGAGCAACAGATCGTCGAGGTACTGGGAGGTAAAGAGCACGTCGAGGTGGTCGTTCATATGGTCGATAACGTCGTTTCTCGCGGCCCAGTAGGTCATCAGCAACTTGCTGTGTTCTTGCGTCCCGAGTGGAAGGAAGGGCTCGAGTGATTGTGACCAGTGGTCTTCGAACGAGGGCGTTTCGACGACGGTGACGTCGGAGTGAGTAATGAGCGACGAGAGCTCACCGCGTTGGGTGTAGAGATACACGTCGTTCGAACGGCTGAGTGCCACCGCCATTTGCTGGATGTATACGGCAATACCGCCAGCGTGGCGGGTTCCGGCCGCGTCGTGGTAGAACCCAATTTCCATATCGAACGTGGGGCGTATCATGCAGTTTGTTATTCATTTCGTACGGTCTGTAGTGCTCATCTGAACATATCAGCCCATGTGTCGGCGTCGTTCACTAGCTTCTACCAGAATACGTGCGAATACTACGATTGTCGGTCCCGGTACGTGTTGGACCCTGTCATCGGTATCGGTGATTTCACACGGCTGAAGCGGTGGCATACACCAAATATAACCGGGACCTATCGGTTCTCGACGACTTTCTATTTGACGCGACTGTCGACAGAAAGGAGAGTACGAGAGAGGTGTCCACGGTGTCCGAACCGTCACGTCTCGGAGTCAGTCGGTGAGCCGTCTTCGTGGGCGCTCCCTCACCCATCGCGTCGGATAACGGGTGTGTACTGACAACGATGCTTACTGTTCGCGGACGTTATACTGGATATCGACCGCTGCGTTGCCCACGAGCGTGAAGTCCTCGATGTCACCGTCGAACCAGTACGCATCGAAGTGACCGTCGACGTCACCGGTCACGGATTGCTCTTCGATCACGTCGTCGTCGTCGATCGTCGCATCCTGATAGGTGGACTCGACGACCGCACCGCTCGCCGTGAAGGTGTACTCGCTGGAATCGTCGTCTTCCGTTCCGTCGATCACCAGCGCGTGTGGGAGCAGTTCGTGGTCGCCGTACTCGTCCGGATCGATCACGTCGTCATCGAGGCAGACCGTGGCGTCGCCGTCGATGATCGTCACGTCCGTCAGCGCCCCGGAGAACTCGACCGTTACCGTGTCGTCGGTGACGGAACTTTGCACCGTCGACCCGGACACCGTCGTCGTCTCGTCGTCCTCGGCGGCGGAGGACTCGAGTTCGATCGAGCCGTCGACCGTTACTTCGAAGCTCGTCGGCTCACCTTCTCCCTCGACCTCGAGGGTGTGTGGGTACTCCTCGCCGTAGTCGGCTGGATCGATCTCGTCGTCGTCGAGCGAGACCGTCGCCGGCCCGTCGAGGGTGAGTTGCTCGAGGTCACCGTTGAACCGGAAGGCCTCTTTCCAGTCTGCGACGACGCCGTGTGCGAGCGAACCGTCGACTTCGCCAGCATCGTCGATGGTCGCGCCATCGTAGCTTGAGGGTTCGACGTCACCGTCCACTTCGAACTCGTATCGGGTGACCTCCGAGTCTTCGCCCTCAAAGAGCAGCGTGTGCTCGAGGACGTCGTCGAACTCGTCGGGGTCGACTTCGGTGTTGTTGACGCGAACCGTTGCGTCGCCGTCGACGCTGAGGCGTTCGATTTCGCCCTCGAATCGCCACGCGTCGAGAGCGTCGACGACGGCACCTTCTGCACGGCTCCCGTCGACGTCGGCAGCGTCGTCGATGGTCGCATCGTCGTCCTCGCTCGGTTCGACAGCCTCGCTGACGACGAATTCGTAGCTGGTTGTCTCCACCGTACCGTCGCCGTCGAACGCAATTACGTTAGGGAGTTCCTCGTCACCTGCGTCGTCATCATCTTCTACTTCGTCCCCGCCACTCCCGCCGTCTCTATTTCCCGTAACCGCCTCCTCTGGGGACGTTGGAACGCCGTCGGGGACCGAGAGATCAGGATCCGAACCGGCGCTCGAGGTGTCGACTGCACCGCTCGTCCCGCCGGAGATGGCCCCGCCGTCGAGCGTGGCGTTGGCTCCGTCGTGGGTCAACACGGCGCTTGGGTAGCTCCCTGCTGCGAAGTGACAGTCCTCGGCGACGACGCCGCCGGGGCTGTGCACCCACAGTGGTCGGCCGGAGTCCTCAGTGTAGCCGCCCCAGCTTCCGTAGTCGGTGGAGTAGTCGGTATCGTCGTTGTACGCGACGCAGTTGTGCAGGCTGTCTTCACCGCTTGCGGCGCGGAACGTGGAGACGCCGTTGTTCTTCCCGTAGCAGTCGATCCACGTGATTGCGCCGCCGTTGGCGCTGTTGGAGCAGTAGAAGCCGTTGTTCGGATAGCCTTGAACGTTCATCCGGCGGAACGTCACGTCGGCGCTCGCGTTTCGATGGTAGAACACGGCACCGGGTCCGTGTGCGTGGTCACCACCAGTTTTGTTCGCACCGTCGCCGAGGTAGACGTTGTCGAACTCGACTTCGCCGCCGCCACCGATCGAGAAGATGAAGCCGTCTCCCTGATAGAGGCCGGAGACACCGACGTTCCGAATTGTCGCGTTGTCCCCGACGCTAACGGTAATCGCGTTCCCGTTGGAGACGTCGATTAGCTTGTTCTCGAACGTTTCATTGTCGACGTTGATCGTCTGCCCGCTCGCTTCGATGACCTCGTAGTCATCTTCATCGGCGCCCGAGCCGGTTGCAAACATCGCGGCCGCTGCGGTCGTCGCGCCGGCCAGTTTCATATACGACCGCCGACCGAGTAGGCCAGTCGTCTGCGCTGTCTGTTCTGCCGGTCTTGTTTTGCTACCGACATCTCTATCACCGTCTGATACCGAAGGTTCGCGTGCCATGCAATCGGGTAATATGAAACTACGACCATAAACTTTCTCCTCTCATTAACTTAAAACTTACAGACTGTAACTGGTCTGTGTTAGTTTATTCAGGAAATAATGGGAATTCTCTCATGGAATGTTATATATTTCTGAACGCGATATACTATCAAATAAGACATCATTACTGGAGATAGTGCCACGAGAACGCGTGAGAACGCGTTGTAATCCTCCCTTACGCAATCTAGTGAACGGTTCATCGACTCCGTTCAGATCGGTTCGCGTCGAGCACCGTCCTTCAGTCCGAAAACAAGTATGTGAATAACACGCATAACTACAGTCGCCGTGAGTACACGGCGAGAAAATAGTTCCACTCAACGCGTCTGTACGGGCCGTTGAGCTGTCATCTCCGACGAATTCCGGTCGGCACTCGAGAACGACTCGTTCGTGATCGATCCTCGCGCGCGGACATCACAAATCGAATTTCGGACTCGACGGTGCGCCCGCGAGTGCTGTCGCTCGTAGAAGACGAGTCGACTCGAAAAAAGCCGCGAACGAAGTGGAGAGCAACGGGTGAGTAGTCGCGTCAGCAGGGTGTCGATGCGTCGTTAGTCGCCGCCGAGCGCTGCTTCTTCTGCGCTGGTCGGCGTTCCGTCGGGGATGAACGCTTCGGGATCGGTTCCCGTGTCTCCCTCGAGTTGGACGTTAGAGCCGTCGTGTTCGGCGATGCCGGCTTGCTCGTCGTACTGGCTGTCGATGAGAGCGACGTCGGTGCCCTGCCCGTTGGCACCGGCGTCGATCGCACTGTTGTGGCCGTTCATCTCGATTTGGCAGTTTTCGACTTCGATCGTTCCGGGCGACCAGGCCCAGATGCCACGACCCTCGTAGCCCTCGTCGTCGACGAGGACGCTCGAGTTCGTGATCCGACTCCCCTCGGTTGCGAGGCGGAAGTGGGAGACGTAACAGTTTGCGGCGAAACAGCTGTCGATGTGAATCGTGCCGCCGCCGCCGTTTCCAGGGGCGGAGCCGTAGACGGCGTTGTCCGCGAAGCCCTGAATGTTGACGTTCTGCATATCGATGTGGCCAGCGTGTTCTGGGTTCGCCCAGAATGCCGTCTGGCCGTGACCCGTCCCACTCTGATTTCCGTCATCGGAGCCGTCACCGAGATAGACGTTTTCGATCGTGCTTTCGCCACCGTCGTCGGAGATACCGAACGTCGCGGAACCGGCTCCGGAGACGTTCTCGCCCTCGAATCCGATGTTGCGAACCGTCCAGTCGCTACCGACGGTGGTGATCGTAATATCCTGTCCGGTGGTCATATCGATGAGTTTGTTCTCCCAGGTCTCACCGCTCTCGACGGTGATCTCCTGGTTTTCGGCTTCGATGACCTCGTAGTCGTCCTGAGCGGCGGCCGTGCCGGCCGCACCGAACGTGAATGCCGCGGTCGCGGTTGCAGCCGCCGAGCGAACGAAGCTGCGGCGGTTTAATCCGCTGTTACGGCCAGTAGTCGGTGATGTATCCGTCTCGGACGTACGGGGTTTCTGCGCCATACACTTTCGTAACCTGCCCTTATACTCATAAACTTTTCCTTGGTGATATGGATTAAATTTACAGAATGTATTTCTAACACTGGGGATTATGACAGAATCTGTGGTCACTTAAGTAAGAACTTGTGAATCAGAGTCGGAGTAACTGAACTGTTTGCCCGACCGTTTATCCCGGTAAATCGTGTATTACGCCCTCGAGAGCCCGTTTATGGCACATTTTTCTCTCGAGACAGCAGCAGTTCGCACTCGGCGTAGGCAGGGGCAACGAACGATTCGAGACGGACAATCGATGATTAGTACCGGGTCATCTCGTGACGGGCCACGACGAAGCGATGGGCCACCGACAGAATTGCTCGGTTTCGGCGACTCGATCGAGCGGGGACACCTCTCGAGTCTATAGCTGGTTTCACTCGCACGCACGCGAGGCGCTCAAACACGGACACGAGGGGACGGAGATCACGGGGAACTCGAGTCACCGCTGCTCAGTTACGGACTCAGGTCACCGCTGCTCGTTCACGGACTCGAGTCACTGACTTACGTTGCGAGAACGGTATCCGCTGTTGGGTGTTACCCGCCCCGCTAATCACTCGCGCGTACACTACGCGAACGCTCGTGAACGCTGTTTACGATCGCGCACTACGCGATGCCGGCCACTACCCCAGATCGCGCGAACGCCGCCTCGCTATCAGCGCTCGAGTCCGGCGCTTCGCTCGATCCTTACTGTTCTCCGGAGACGTCGTACATCCGGAACTCGTCGTTCGAGATGATCTTGTCCGCGTCGTCGTCGTACTCGATGGCCTCGAGTGCGGCCTCGCTGTGGTGGAGTTCTTGGTAGACGTCGAGTTCGCGGGTGGTGTCGTACTCCGTGACGACGAAGTTGTACCCCACCCCATTGTACGCGCCGCTATAGTTCCCCGATTCGAACTCGTCTGGCTCGACCGAGCCACTGGCGGTCGTCGCCGCGCCGAGGTTCTCCTCACCTTCGACGCCGTTGATCGCGTGGTCGTATCGGTACGGGTCGGTCCCGTAGCCGACGAGTGGGGTGTCCTCGTCACCGTACTCGAGTGCGGACTCGTAGCCGCTGAATTGGTGGTCGGTCACGTGCTGGCTGGGGCTGTAGATGATCGGCGAGGCATAGACCGTCATCAACCCGAGGATGAGACAGGCCCCGAGGAGGAGGGCTGCGACGGCTGTTCCAGCCGGAACTGTGATCACGTTCGAGAGCGCGCCGATTGCGCGCGCGAGTGCGACGCCGGCGAGGATGGTGAGAATCACGGCGATGAAGCCGATCTGTCGGAATGCCATCGTCGGAGTTCCGACGAAGTACAGGACGAACATGCCCGTCAGCGGGATCAATGCGATCGAGAGGTAGTTGACGAACGACTTCGTCTCCGAGTCGACCGTGGAGCGACCGAGCCAGACGAGCAAGATAAAGAGCCCGACGATCAGCGAGACGACCGCGAGATCGAGAAACATTGTCACGAACAACTCACCGAGGCTGCCGCCGACTTCCTCGAGGGAGGACTCACGCTGGTCGACTTCTGCACCGCCACCGACGTCTTCCTCGAAGATGCCGGCGATGAGTCCTTCGGCAGCATTTCTGAACCGTTCGTTGCTCACCGCCCAGACGGAGAAGATGATTCCGAGTACGGCCGTGTGCGCGTAGGTGGTCGGGTGATCGAGCATCGGGTGGTCGTCGTAGCGCGTTCGCGCGAGATACTGGGCGACGCTGATCGCGCCCAAGAGGACGACGACGTTGATCATCTGCTGTGGGTGGACCAACAGAAGTCCGATTCCCGTGAGGTAGATGAGCAGGCTAAACGGCGACAGACCGAACGGCAGCCGTTCGATCGTCGCTCGGCGATTGAGGTAGGCGACGAACGCGAAGACGACGACGGGCACCAGAAAGAGCGCGTTCGAGTTGGTGTGGATCCCCATGTGCGTCGCGATGTTGTTGATCGGCAACACCATCCAGGAGACGATGGCGGCGATTCCGATCGCCATCCCGTCACCGGCTATTTCGCGAACGACGAGCGGGATGAACACCAAGAACGGAACGAAGACGATGGCGACGGTGAGCATCAATCCCCGCTCGATTGGAATGCCACCCACGTGATAGAGCACCGACGCGATGGCGTGAAAGCCCGGATAGAACAACTCGTGGGGCCCCATCTCGCCGTTGACGATGTCTCGAGTCCAGCCGAGGTGACTCAGCGCGTCACCCATCCCGGAGAAGCGATAGTTTCTGATCGCCGGTAGGCTGACGATGGCCGTTACCGTCGTCGCGCCGAGTGCGACCCCGTAGCCCTGTTCGCGCCCGCGACAGGTCAGTGCGGTACTGACGGCGATCGCTAAGGCGAGGGCGAATCCGACCCAGACTACCGCCGGCGTTGCCATGTAGACCGATGATTCGTACGTCGTCGCGGGGTTCGCTCTCGCGACGAGAATCCCCATCGCAACCGCGAGAAACCCAATAGCAAACGTGACGTTGAGTGTCGACCGTTTCATGCTTTCTCAGAATGGGCGCTGTCCGGTCCAGTAGCGATACGCATGTGTTGGCCGGAGGGTCACCGATAGCGACGTTTGTTATAGGGCTCCTATCCGGAGCGATTTCGGAGAACGACGGGATTGTGCGCGTCACGACTGTGGACAGGTCGACTATCGACGATACCGGAAGCCGATTCTCGCTCGTTCGTCGACTGGGCCGTCCCAATACCACTCGATACCACTCGAGTCGGTGTCTCTGGGCCGACGGACACAGCGTAGACAGTGTTCCCGGCGGCTGGTGACGGGGGGCAATTTCCTCGGTTCGTGGCTTCGACGGCGAAAGTATGGTCGGACTACTCCCCCTCACGCATCGATATGGATTGCATTCTCGAGTTCAGAACGATCAACGATTCTGATGATTTTTGTAGCCGGTCGTGATCGCTCGAGGCGAGCGCGGACAGTGTCTATCCGTCACTGTGACGCCAGTTGAGTGCTACCTATGTCAAAGATTATCATCGACTATGTCGACGCCGACGAGACGACCCTCGAGTGTGACGTTACCACGTCGCGAGACCTCGAGCGGTTCTTCTCGACGGAATCGTTTCGAACCGAGTACGACGTTTCGATCGAGGACGTGCCCGAGGGCATCCTCGTAATTCCGGTCCTCGCACAGGTCTGTCCCGTCGCGTGGGCGAATGGTGCCGACGTCTACGTCGACGAGGTCGACGAAACGTTCGCCTCGGCCCTCTCAGCGGTCCAGGAGTCGCTGTGCTCGATGCACGACTTTCTCGAGGGCGGGACGCTCTACGCGAAAGAGACCATCGACGTCGAACCAGACGCGAGCGGGGAGAGCGGTCTGCTCTTTACCGGTGGCGTCGACTCGACGTGTTCGTACGTCCGCCACCGCGAGGAGGAACCGACGCTGATCAGCATCCGCGGGTGGACGATCACGCCGGATTCGGCCGACGACGAGAAGTGGAATCACCTCCGTTCGCGGACGTCCTCGTTCGCCCAGGAGCACGGCCTCGAGACGTCGTTCGTCGAGTCGAACATGCTCTCGTTTCTCGCCCACCCGATGTTGCTGGCTCATTACAAACGCCACGTTGACGGTGCGTGGTACAGCTCCGTCGGCCACGGCCTCGGCCTGCTCGGCCTCTGTGCGCCGATGGCCTACGCGCGCGGAATGGACGACCTCTACGTCGCCGCGACCCACTGGGAGGGAATCGACCTCGAGTGGGGTTCCCGGCCGGATATCGACGATCACGTCGCGTGGGCGGGCACGCGCTGTCACCACGATTCCTACGACCTCACCAGACAGGAACGACTCGACGCCATCGCCGACTACGTCGACGACGAGGACCCCTCGCTCCAGTTACAGACCTGTAACGTCCGCATGGACGGCAACTGCGGCGAGTGCGAGAAGTGCTACCGGACGGCCGTCGGGCTCCGACTCTCGGGACTCGAGCCGTCGGACCACGGCTACGACTTCGAGCACGACGACTATCGAGAGATCCGTGCCGCACTGGAGGAGGGCCGGTGGGTGCTCGGCCAGGACGAACGCTACATGTGGGAGGACATCCGCGAGCGAACGCTCGAGACGGACCCGTCGTCAGTCGAAGAGGCGGCCTTCTTCGCGTGGCTCGAGGAGGCCGACCTCGACGCGCTCGTCGCCGATGCGGAGCCGCCGCTGTCTCACCGATTGCTCCGCGCGGGCGCGAGAAACACTCCTGCTCGCGTCTACAACACCGTCTATCCGGCCTGGAAGAGTGCGAAAGGGAGTTTTCGGCGGGAACAGGCGAAATAACGGGAGGTGACGATTCGGTGCGGGAAGAGACGATTTGGCGCAGGCGGTGACGATTCGACGCCAACTGGCAACGAGTTAGGAGGTAACGATGGGGGCTCAGACGGCCTGTTGTACTACTCCATCAGTGATTGCGACTCCGGTGAGCGATAACCGGTAAAATGGTACACCGGCCCGTATCAGGTGGGTAGTGCTGTGGCTGTGCAGTGGGCAAATCCTGAATCGACAACGGCTATTCGGCGTGGCGGGTTATCTCTTGGCCGCGCCGTAGTCGACGTGAACGGTCGGGACGCTCGCGGACTCCGGTGCCGGGACGCCGTTCCAGTCGACGAGGTGGATGTTCGTCACTTGTCCGTCGAATCGAAACCGCTGGACGCCGACGTCGATCGTCCCCTCCGCTACGCTGCCGGAGACGACCGGGAGGTTCTCGTCCGATTGCTCGCCGTCCACTTCGAGTTCACCGTCGACGGTGAGTTCGAAACTCGAGGGAACGCCGCGTCCGACGATCGTGACGCAATTCGGGAGTGATTGTGTGTCTGTACCTGCAGTCTGTTCAGGAGGGTCACGTGCCATACGCTGGTAACCCGAGTATTCCGCTATAAGCTTTCTTGTCGATCCAATGGTAGCAATTTGAGACATACGTCTCTGTGATTACTGTTGTGCGTACGCACACTGTTGAGAAGACACGGTTGGTCATCACCAGACGGTGTCAGTTAGGAGCGTATCGCCGAAATCGTGTTTAGGGCGTCCCGAACGAACGGGCGCGGGTCGTCTCGAGTGAGGTAATCGAATCGCGGCTGTGTGAGCAGCGATCGCGCGACGTCGACGACGGCGCTCGAGAATCCGGGCTTTTCGACCAACCCGATGTCGTCGGTGAGAATCGAGTAGAGGTACAGGGCCTCTCCGCGGAGGAGGTGGCCACCGATGCCGCTCTCGTAGACGTCGTCGATTTCGCCCGTTCGCCCGGCGGCTTGCAGCCAGTAGTAGTACGGAAAGTCGGCGCCCGCGCGGACCGTGAAGGGAAGCGACGACCAGAACCGCGGGTTGACCTCCATCAGTTTGAACTGGCCGGTTTCTTCGTCGCGCAGAAACTCGACCATCGCCAGGCCGTGCCACTCGAGTTCGTCGAGCAACGCGAGGCCGGCGGCTTTCAGGGTCGGAATGTCGACTGATTCGCGAAACGAACTGGGCCCGCCGGCGTAGCTGTAGCCCCGTCGCTGTCGGTGCTGGAACGTCGCGACTGCCTCCCCCTCGTCGTAGAGAGCGAAGAAGCCGTACTCCTCGGTCGTCGAGACGTACTCCTGGACTAACGGCACGTGGTGCATCTCGAGTTGGGCGGATTCGGCACTCGTCGTGTGCGTCGACTCGAGGTACGTCGTCGACGGCGGGGCGACGCACGTCTCGGGAGTGTACTCCTCGAGGTACTCGTCGCCGAGAATTGTGTACCGTGGCTTCATGATCCACTGGCGGTCGCCGTCGGGGGGTGCCGTGAACAGGGTCGTCTCGGGTGCGTCGACGCCCGCCGTCTCGGCGGCCGAAAAGAGTCGAATGCGATCTTGGGTTCGCGAGAGCGTCTCGAAATCCGGCCACGGCGTGGCGACGAACTCGGCGAACTCCTCGCGGTACTTCGAGAGCACGTAGATATCCGGCTCCCGAACCGGAACGATCGTTCGAACGTCCGGTCGCTCGGCGAGCGCACGGAGCGCGTCCTTGTACGCGACGAGGTCGTCGTGTGGCGAGGGAACGCGAATCGCTTCTGCACAGTACTTCGAGTGAAACGCGGGGGTCGTCTCGTCGCTCGAGACGACGATAGGTCGGATGCCGCGACGACCAAGCGATCGGACGCAAGCGACACTACTGGGTGCGGCGACACCGGGAATAACGACGGACGCTCGTCCACCCCGGGCGGCAGTATCCATACCTTTCGTTCTCGTATCGGGTAGAAATGTTATGACGTGTCTACAGTGAGCGCCGCCGACGTGCAACGATCCCGCTCGGTTCGCGAGTGCTCCGTTCGATTCCGTCCTAGTCTGGCCAGGCAGCAGACGCCCGTTCGAACGTGGCACTTGAGTCCGCGTCTCCTGATCGTCTCGGAAGTCACCACTACCGACGGAAACGAGGCTGTTGGCGTGATCAGCGCGCCGATCTGGCGAAGACTCGAGTATCGTTTCGGTGTGACAATTTGTTACTATCTCGACTAGGCGCTGGTTGATTGGTCACTGCCAGGTTGGTCGGTCACTGTCGGAACGACGTCCGTCGCGAGGTAGCCGCCGAGAACGAGCGGGATGGAAGTTGATGAATCGATGACGACTGTGTGGAGAGAGATTGTCGCAGGATCCGCTGTGCGTGCTTCGCCGTGGCGGAGCGCAGAGCGAGCGCGGGTACTTACTCCATGTAGCCGAGGCCTTTCAGACGATCCTCGACGTCCGTGAAGTCGTCGTCGACGCTTCCGTCGGTGTCAGATTGCGTGACGCCCGTCCGTTCGACTTTCGTGGACGCGGGTTCGGTCTCCGTGTCGAAGGCGTCGAAGAGAACGCGGCCGTCGGCGTTTTTCGGGACGGGTTCGCCGATGCCGTGTAAGAGCGTCGGGGCGATGTCGACGACTCGGGCCCCGCGCAGCGTCGCTCCGGCCTCGATCGACGGGCCGCGACAGAGGACGATTCCCTCTTTCCGATGGCTCGCCGCGTACGTGCCGGTCGGGCCCGTCGCCTCGTCGGTGATTGCGTTGCGGGCCTCGTAGACGTCGTGGCCGTTGACGATGAGGTCCGGCGAACCGTCGTCGGTCGGGAACAACTCGTCGCCGTCGAGGACTTTGAGCATCGGCGCTCCCTCGTCGTTCGTGACCGACTCGAAGAGGTCGGTGAGTTCCGCTTTGAGCGCCGGTACCTGCCGTGGCTCGACGACGCCGCTATCGAATCGTTCGGTGTCGTTGATGTACAGACAGCCGGCGCCGTGGACGAACGCGGCCGTTCGCTCGTAATCGACGTCGTAAAGGGCGTGGTCTCCCGGAATCTGCTCGGCGACCGAATCGACGAGCGAACGCGGCAGCGTCGAGACGATCAACTCCTCGGAGATCCCGACGCGCTCGAGGGCGTCCGTAATCCGGTCTCGGGAGATACCGAGGCTCGCGAGCGCGCCGCGCGTGCCGTCGTCTTCCTCCCTGAAGAGGTAGCCTTCCTCCTCGAGGATGTGATTGACGTAGACGAGTTCCTCGATCGGCCCGAAGCCGTGGTCGGAGGTGACGTAGAGGTCGGCGTCGTGTTCCTCGGTGTAGTCCATCACTTCGCCGAGGATCTCGTCGAGTTTCTTGTAGTGAGCGAGCAGTCGGTCCATGTCCCAGATGAGGTGTTGGAACCGATCAGGTGCGGTGAAGACGAAGAAGAACAGCCGCCAGTCGTCGCCGGCTTCGGCCATCTGGAGGTTCATGACCGTCCGTCGGTTCTCGAGCATGTCGTTGACGGCGACCTCGAATTCCTCGAGGCGATCGGCGTACTCCGGATAGTCGAGGCTGATCGTGTAGTCGGGGATCTGCGACTCGATGTCGGCTTTCAGTTCCGGCGGATGGGTGTACTCCTTGTCGGTCGACGGCGTCATCATGCCGGTGACCATCGAGCCGTCGATTTCCTGGGGCGGGTACGTCATCGGGACGTTGCCGACGTGGGCTGGCGAGAGGAGATCCCAGAGCGCCGGCTGTTGCATGTCGTAGCTTGTGTACATCTCGTGGGAGTACCCCGACGAGAGATTCTGAAAGCCGTAGAGACCGTGTTTGTCCGGCCAGACGCCGGTCGCGATGGAGGGCCACGCGAGCGGCGTCGTCGCCGGTTGCGTGCTCTCGAGAGTGCCCGAGGCACCGTCCTCGCGCATCCGAGCGAAGTTGGGGAGTTCCCCCTCTTCGCTCCATTGTTCGATGAGTCTCCACGGAACGCCGTCGAATCCGAGCACGAATGCGCGCTCGGCTGGGGAAGACCTGCTCATGATTGGTATTTGAGACGTCGGGGACGTCTGCTGTCTCGGTGGTACCGGGATGGCGGCTTTGTTATGGGGAGATTTCACGGCTGTTCGGGATGGTAACCCGCCAATCTGATTGTGCTAGTGAGGAATGTCGTGGGTTCTCATCACACGATTTGTGCCGATCGTATCATGTCACTATAGATGCGGCCACTGGCTGTCTCCGCCGACAGGCAATCCATAACAAAACGATGTCTCCCGCAGGTACTGAGGTATGGCATGGAATTATTGGGTAGTCGCTGGTGGTGGCCTGCGTGGGTAGCGTCGTCCTCTCTCTCGATGCCGAACTCGGCTGGGGCTTTCACGACCTCGAGGATCCGCCGACGGACCGCCTGGAAGCCGGTCGCCGCGGCTGGAGCGTCATGTGCGATCTGCTCGAGGAGTTCGACGTGGAAGCGACCTGGGCCGTCGTCGGCCACCTCATGCTCGAGTCCTGTGACGGAACGCACGCCGACCACCCGGCACCTCCCGGCTGGTTCGAGCGCGAACGCAACAGCTGGGCGGATCGCGAGGACCTCCGATTCGGCCCCGACCTCGTTAGACGCGTCCTCGAGTCGGACGTCGATCACGAGTTCGCCAGCCACTCCTTCTCGCACGTTCTCTTCGGCGACTCCGCGACGGATCACGACCTCGCCACGGCCGAACTCGAGCGAGCGACCGAGATTGCCGCCGAGTGGGGCCAGACCGTCGATTCGTTCATCTATCCCCGAAACGACGTCGGGCACCGGGACGTACTCGCAGAGCACGGCGTGAGCGCCTACCGCGGCAAATCCCCGACGAGAGACGGCGTTCGAGGCCTCTTCGATTCGACGCTACGAGACCAGTCGATGCTCGTCGAGCCCGAAATCGACGAGTTCGGGCTGGTCAACGTTCCGGCCTCGCTGTTCCTCTTCGGGTTCGAGGGCCCCGCACGGACCGTCGCTGAGTCCGTCTGGGCGGATCCGATGCTCGAGTTAGCCCGTCGCGGGATCGACGAGGCGGTCCAGACCGATGGCGTGTTCCACATGTGGCTTCATCCGAACAATCTGACGTCGAAACGAGACGACCAGCGGATGCGTGCGATCCTCGCCCACCTCGCTCGTCGTCGCGAGGAGACGGACCTCACGGTCGAAACGATGGCTGACGTCGCGAACCGACTGCATCGATCACACGGCCTCGATGGCCTCGACAGCGTGTCGACACACGTCGACGGGCAGGCGACTGCGGGTGGGGCGAGTAGCGCCGGCGGGAACTGATCGGTGAAACGCTCTGCTGGTCAGACGGGCACGTCCGTGAAAGCGGCTATTCGTCACGGAACAGCCCGACGTTAAACTCAGTTTCCCACTGTGGACGTTCTGGGCCCGGCATTTCATCGGCACAGTCTCGCAGTTCGTCCATCGTCGTCCAGGGGTAACACTGATCCATCGCCTCGAACCGTTTGAAGAAGCTGAGATGGACCCAGCTGTATTCGGCGGGCGGTTCGTCGATGTCGCTTTGACGCTCTTTGATGCGGTCGGTAAGTTCTCGCTCGGTGATATCGACGCCTTCCTCTTGGGCTGTCCTCAGCAGGGATGCGAGTTCCGCTTTTTTCTTCTCGGCGACTCGCTGCTCACTCTCAGTATGATCGACAGCAGCGTAGTACACCGCCAGTGCAGCCTGGATGACGTCTTCTCGTGTCTCTAGACTATCGCGAGTGAGGCCAGTGTAGTCGCGCGGAAACACGACCGTCTTGTTTACGAAGAGTGCTCTGACGACCCCGAGCTCCGGGCTCTCTCCGCCGTCTTCCTTCTCGTAGACGCCTGCAATGTAATCTGCCGCCTCGCCGAGGAGGTTGAGCTTGACGTCGAATTCGGGGATAACCGCAGTATCCAAGTCGATCGTATCCCCGAGAACGATCGATTCGGCGTTTGTTGGCATGTTGAGGCAGTTAGCGAACGCTCGAAGACGTCGTCCGTACGCGCCGCGGTAGCTACCGAGAATCAGATAGCTCCTATCGGCTTGCTCGAACCGAGGAAGCTCTTCGTTCATATAGCGGACGACTTCGTGGTAGTCTCCCTGTGGTGGGGAGTGTATTCCCTCGAAAATTCGGTCGACGGCCCGGTAGATGGCATACGAATTGCGTGGGACCCGTGGGCCACTCATATTCTAATCTATAGATGTGTTCGCCTTAACCGTTCTTATTCAGGTTGGGAATAATACTATTTCCCAACCTGGCTATCCCGAACAGTTACGTGAGCGGAGACGGAATGGACACGTAATGAGTGATAGTGTGGGGAGCCCACGAAATCTGGGCGGCGACGAGTCAGACTCATTTGGTGGCGATGACGTTCTGCCGATCGAGAAACAGCGACGAGTACACCAATTCCTCACGCAAGAAACCCGCTACCATATCGTTCAGGCTGTGCTCGGGCACCCGGGGTCTCTGGTGACGCTCGACGAGTTCGAATACCTCGTGCCCAAGAATCGCTCCACCATCCGGGAGCATCTCGACCGGCTCGCAGAGAAGCAGGTGATGGTGAAGTACAAATACCGTGGAGATGAGGCCGAGCGTAACGATCCACGGGAGTTCTGGGGGTTCACCAGCTACGGAATCACCCTCTTAGATGAGTACAGCTACCTCCGGTACGTCCCGGTTTTGCGTGCCCTCCAGGAGAATCTCTATACCACCGAGAAAATCGAACGGCATCGGAACGCGTCGCGACCAGACCTGCCAGACGACGTTCGCGCCGCCCTCAAAATTCCAGAGATAGACGACGAAACGGAGGCCAGTATCGATGACGCGCTCGCTGCTCGAGAACGAGGTGGCGACGGGCTCTTCGATGCGCCGCCAATCGAGCCGGATGACGACGTCGAGACTGAATCCGGTGCAGACCGGCCGTTCGACGAACTCTTCTAGGCTTCCGGGTGCGTTCGAGTACGCACCTGGTCAACCGTGTCCCTTCTCGAGACGCTCATCTGAGTCCTTTCAGAGCGTTTTCGATGCAGCACCCGACGACCGAAGGGCGCTGCTACGACCCGACTAAGACGGGTAGGGCGGCGATAACAAAGCCCGCTGGCAGTCGGGTTGCGAGCAGATGCCTGCAACACTTCTTGGCCGGTGGTCCGACTCGAGTGCCCTTTCGCTCGGCATCCTCGGCGTCGGAAACATCGGCATGGTACACCTGAAATCGGCCAGCGCGATGCCGGGGGTCACTCCCGTCGCGGCCGCCGACGCGGTGCCGTCGAATCGCGACCGAGCCGAGTCTGCCGGTGTAGCCCGAACGTACGACGATTACACGACGCTCCTCGAGCACGAAGACCTCGACGCGGTGGTCGTCGCGTTGCCGCCGTTTCTTCACGCGGACGCGGTTGAACGCGCCGCCGAGGCCGGCGTCGACGTCTTCGTCGAAAAACCCCTCGCGCGAACGGCCGAGGAGGCCGAGGAGATGATCGAAACCGCTCGCGAAGCCGATATCGCCCTCGGCGTCGATCACACGCTTCGCTACCAGCCCGACATGGTCGGCGTCAAAGACGAGTTCGACGAGGGGCGGGTCGGACACGTCCCCTACGCCTCGATCACGCGGCTCAACGACGGGCCGCTCGGTCGGCCACCCGCCTCCGAAGCGCCGCCAGCGTGGCCCCTCGATCCGGAGGCCGTCGGCGGCGGCTCCTTGCTCGAGTTAGGCGTCCACTGTCTGGACGTCCTCGAGTGGCTCTTCGGCGACCTCGAGGTTCAGAGCGCCTCGATGGGGCAGACGCTCGACGTGCCCGTCGAGGACGCCGCGACGGTGCTCTTGCGCGCGCCGGAGACGGAGACGACGATCACGCTCCACTGTGGCTCCTACCAGTGGGAGCAACTGCCCGAGGTCAACACGCGACTGCGCCTCGAGGGGATCACGGGCACGATCACGAATCAGGATCACCTGCCGGCGAACTTCTACGCCGACGCCGCTCAATCCGCACTGACGAACGCCACGAGTCGGCTGCGCCGAAGCGATCCCGACGTATTCGGGCCGACGTTCTACTTGCAGGCCCACTACGACGCGCTCGAGGACTTCTGTGATGCCATCCGAAACGACGAGGCCCCGCCCGTTGGCGGCGACGTCGGCTTGCGAACGCTCGAGTTGGCCGAACAGGCCTACGAACTAGCCGCAGAGGGCGACGACGCCGCCCTCGAGGTTCCGGAGGTGGTCTCGTGAGCGTCTGTCTCGCCGGCGTCGACGCCTCGGAGCGACGCGGCGGCTGGGACCCCGACAGCGACGGTCGACGGGCGACACTCGAGTCGCCGATTCGGACGCTGCTCGAGTCCCACGCGGGCACGCTCACCGCTGCCGATCGACTCACGCTCGTTCCGGATACCCACTATCCGTTCCATCCCTCCTCTGGGATGGTCACCGACCCCGCCGTCGTCGCCGCCCTCGTCGACCACCTCGAGGGGCGAACGACCGCCGAAATTGCCGTCGCCGGAATCAGCGACGATCGAATCGGCTTCGATCGAACGGCTGACTACCTCGGCTATCCGACCATCCTCGAGTCCACCGACGCGACACTCGTCGACCTGGCGGACGAACCGCGGCGAAATCAGGTGGTCTCAGTCGACGGCGACCGACTGTCGCTCACCGTCCCCGAACGACTTCTCGAGAGCACCGTCGTCGTCGTGCCGACGCTCCGACCGACCGAGGACGGCCCGGTGGCGGGCGGGATGCGCACGCTCGAGCGATTCGTCTCGAGCGTCGACGACTCCGAACTGACCGCGCTCGCGGCGACGCGGGCCGCCGAACCCGTGCTCACCGTTCTCGACGCGACGACCGCCTACGGTGGCGATCCGGTCGCTGCTGACACCCTGCTGGCCGGACCGACGCCGCAAGTCGATGCGCTCGCCTCGTCGCTGCTCGAGCGTTCGATCGCCGACGATTCGGCCCTCGAGAACGCCTTCGGCGTGTCGGTGCCCTCGATCACCGTCGAGACGCCGAACGACGGGGTCAGCGTCGACGTTGACTCGCTTCGCCGCCGACTGCCGAAAGGCGAGTTGCCGCCGCCGGACGACATGCACCCCGCCGTGACGGCTGCCTACAGACTCTACGCGACGGTTTCCGGCGACGCCGTCCCACCACAACTCGAGCAGGGACCATGACCGGGTCGACTACCGCCGCCGTCACCGGCGCGACGGGATTCCTCGGGTCTGCCCTTTGTGAACGCCTGCTCGCGGACGGCTGGGACGTTCGCGGACTGAGCCGTCCTACGTCGGATCGCGGCGACCTCGAGGGCGTGGAGTGGTACGTCGGGGACCTCTTCGACGATGAGACGCTCGCGGACCTCGTCGACGGCGTCGATACCGTCTTTCACCTCGCCGGGATCGGTCTCTGGAGCGCCGGCCCGGAGACCGTCTACCGGGTCAACGCCGACGGCACGGCGCGCGTGCTCGAGGCCTGCCGGCAGGGCGATGTCGGCCGACTCGTCTTCACCAGCACCTCCGGGACGCGTCGTCCACCGGACGGGGCGGAGGTTGCGGACGAGACCGACGTGGCCGAACCGATCGGCGCGTATCAGGCCTCGAAAGCCGAGGCCGAGCGCATGGTCGACGAGTACGCCGCCACGGGCGGAGACGCCGTCACCGTTCATCCGACGTCGATCTTCGGCCCCGGCGACGAGGAGTTCACCGCGCAACTGCTCGCGATGGGCCTCGAGCCGACCATGCCGGCGTACCTCCCCGGTGGCCTGAGCATCGTCGGCGTCTCCGACGTGGTCGACGGCCTGTTGTTGGCCGACGAACGGGGGACGAACGGCGAGCACTACGTCCTCGGCGGGGAGAACCTGACCTACAATCAGGCCGTCAGGCGCATCGCACATGCTGCCGACGGCACGCCTGCCCGGATTCAGGTGCCGTCGCTGGCGATTCAGGCCGCCGGTCCGGTCGCCGAAGCCGCCAGCGCCGTCGCCGGCGTTCGGATGTTTCCCTTCGACCGACAGATGGCGTCTCTCGCCACGCAGCGCCTCTTTTACACCTCGAGAAAGGCCGAGCGGGAACTCGGCTACGAGTATCGGCCGCTCGAGGACCACCTTCCTGAGACGATGGCCTGGTACCGCGAGGAAGTCTGATCCTCACAGTCCGCAACCGATGAAAGTGCAATTGTGCTGACCGTCGAAACGGTTTCTACGGTGGATCGTCGAACTCGTTGAGCCTCGCGGGATCGTCGGCTCGAAGCGAATCCCACCAGCAGCTGATGACGGCGAAATAGATTTCGTCTCTTACTCTTGCTGTGCGACGTTTTCGACCCGTCGAGTTGACGTTCCAGCGACGCGTTCGTAGATCTCGAGTAATTGACTCGTCGTTTCCTCGAGGCTCACCTCGCGGACGGCCTCGCGACCGTTCGAACGCGATTCGCGCTCGAGGACGCTGATCAGGCCTTCGATGAGTTCCTCGTCGGTGCGCCCGACGTAAGAGGGCGTGACGCCGGTTAGTCGCTCTCGAACGTCCCCGACGTCGGTTGCGACGACGGGGAGGTTGCAAGCCATCGCCTCCTTGACCGAGTTCGGAGAGCCCTCGCTTTTCGAGGTCAACAGGAGGGCGTCTGCAGCGTTCATGTAGTCGGGAACCGTCTCGTGGGGCACGTCGGAGACCGTCCGCAGGTCGATCGGGCGCTCGAGAAAGTTGCTGGCCGCGGCGACGATTCGGCGCGCTCGTGGAAAATCCTTGACCCCACGTTTTGGCGAGTACGGAAAGAGGACCTGGTAGGCGTCGCCCGTCTCCCAGTCGATTTTCGCTCGAGCGCGCTCTCGTGACTCCGGTTGAAACTTCGTCAGATCGACGCCGTCGGGGATGACGTGTGCGTCCTGTCCGAGCGCCTCACGCATTCGATCCGACATGACGACGACTTCCTCACACAGCGGCGCACACAGTTGACTAAGTGGTTTGACGGGACTGTGTACGTCCGAACCCCACAGCGAGAGGACGACCGGCGTTCGAAGCTGTGCGAGCGCGATCGGTGCCGTCAGTCCGTAGTGTGCGTGAATCAGATCGTAGCCGTTGCTCGCCTCGGCGACCGCCGACGGAATCGTGCGGAGGTAATCGAGGGCCGTGCGGTCGGTTTCGTCGTCGGTCCCGTCGACCGTCACAATCTCGAACGTGACCCCGTGGCGCTCGAGAGCGTCCATCTGCTGATTCATAAACGGTGCGTCGGCGCTGTTCGTGATCGTGAGGACGTGCATTAGCCGACTATCTGCGTGCTACCAGCACCCGGCGTTTTGTTATAAACAGAACTGCGATCGGCCGGCAGACCGAAATCACCAGCTTCCGCGTTATCACTCCTCGAGAACGACGCTCGTCGTCACGGCGACCGTGGTTTTCTTCACGTACTCTTATAGATCGATGTGGCCCGCCTGTGGCTTCCATTAGTCGTCGCTGGGAGCACGAGGGTCGCCGCCACGACACGGATGTTATCGGCGACGGCGACCTCGTTCCGTCGTCGCGTCGCGCTCGGTCGTTCGTCGGTAGGCTCGAGGAACGCCACCGACTCGAGACGGTAGCTACGCGTTAGGGCGGGTTTCACGCCCGTTTCTCCGTCGGCGCGCTCGTTCACGCTCGGCGAGAAATTCTTCGCGAACGGGTGTATCAGGTAGCTGTGTGATTACAAAGGATCACTCAGGCGTACGGTCTGTCGATGCGGATCCTCGTCTTTGCAAACACGCCTGCACACGTCCACCTGTATCGACACGTCGTCGACCGCCTCGAGGACGCGGGCCACGACGTCCTCGTATTGACTCGGGATTACGCCTGTACGACGGCGTTACTCGACTACTTCGAGCTGCCGTATCGGGTCTACGGCGGCCACGGCACCGACCGTTACTCGAAACTTCGCTTCGCTCGAGAGTTGGGGGGACAGATTCGAACGATCGCGCGCGAAGCCCGCCGATTCGGCCCCGACGTCGTCTTCGGTCGCGGCCCGTACGCGGCGTTCGCCGGGACGCTCACCCGAACGCCGGTCGTCCTGGTCCTCGACGACGAACCGGGTGACTTCAACTACGCCGTCTCTCGGCCGTTCGCCGACTGTATCCTCTCGCCGGCGGTCACCCGCCGCGACCTCGGGGACGCCCACTACACCTTCGAGGGCTTCAAAGAGTGTGCGTACCTCCACCCCGCCGTCTTCGAACGGGACGAACCCGTCCGGGAGCTACTCGGCGTCGACCCGGACGAACCCTTCGCAATCGTCCGGTTCAACGCTCTCGACGCGCTGCACGACACCAGCCTCGAGGGATTCGAACCGGAGCAGCGACGTGACCTGATCCGCCGACTGAGCGAGCACGCGACCGTCTTCGTCTCGGACGAGGGCGACGACATGGACCTCGAGGACCTCTCTGCCCAGTGGTACGACCTCCACCCGGCCCTGATCCACGACGCGATGGCCGAAGCGTCGCTGCTCGTCGCGGATACGGGAACGATGGTCAACGAGGCAGCCCTGCTCGGCACGCCCGCGATCCGGTATCGAGGAACCGACGACCACGAGTACGGCGAGTTCGTGGAACTCGAGCGCGCCGACCTGGCCAAACAGTTCGACGACTACGACTCGCTCTGTGAGCACTCACTCGAGTTACTCGCGGACGACGGCACGGCCGAACGCTGGCGACGACGCCGCGAGGAGTACGTCGCAGACCTCGTGAACCTCTCCGAACTGTTGGTCGACGTCGCCGAATCTCGTGGTTCCATCGATCGACTCAGTTCGTCGACGCGTGGCGCCTTGCAGGCGAAGGGCCACGATCGACCGCAGATCTAATTCTGAACTCCGCTCTCGAGCACTCGCGTCCGTTCTTAGCTTCACTATCCACACCCGGCACGAGCAAGTGCGAGATGTATCAGTCAGTCTGACGATAGTTGTGCCCATGTATCGCTCACTTTTGCTCGCGACCGACGGGACGGACGGCGCACGACAGGCCACCGATCACGCAATTACTCTCGCCGAGCAACTCGGCGCGAGTCTCCACATCGTCTCGGTCTCCGAAGACGGTCCTCACAGCTCGGAAAAGCAAGACGAGATGCGTTCTGACCCGGAGAGCGACGCCACGAGCGCACTCGAGGACGCCGAGCGAGCGGCCCTCGAGCGCGACCTCGAGGTGACGACGACCGTTCGCCACGGCGTGCCACAGGAAGAGATCGTCGACGCCGCCGAGACGAACGCGATCGACATGGTCGTCCTCGGTACGGCAGGTCGGACGGGACTCGATCACCTGGTGGTGGGAAGCGTCGCCGAGGAGGTCGTTCGAAACGCACCGGTGCCGGTCGTCACCGTCCGTGAGCGGACGTAATCGGCCGCCGACCGTCCACAATCCACGATTCCGCGCGGTCGCTTCTAGCACTCCGCTCTCGCTACTCACGCCCGATTCCGGAGGTGCCGTCGGTGAGTGACTCCCCCGTCCCCACGGGCGACGTGCTTCGCGTTCTCGTCGTCGGCGACTCGAGTCAGATCGACGCCACGATGGCCACGCTCTCCTCGCAGTTCGATTCGGTCTCGCTCGTTCGCGAACGCTCGCTCGCGAGCGCCCTCGAGCGACTCGCCCGCCTCGATATTCACTGCGTCGTCTGTCAGTTCGACCCCGACTCGGGCGAGCCACCCCCGATCGCAGGGATTCGCACGCGAAGTGACAGCGTTCCGATCGTCGCCGTCACCGGCCACGCGGCGGATGCGAGGAGAGAAGAGCGAGCCCTCGAGGCGGGCGCGAGCGTCGTCGTCGATTCCGAGGATCCCGCGTCGCTCGTCGGCACGCGCGTGAAAACTGCTGCGCGACAGTATCAACACGCGATGGAATCCGACGGCACCACGGAGTCGATTCTCGAGCGATCCGACGCCCTCGTGTGCGTCCTCGACGAGTCGGCGACGATCGTCTCCGCGAACGGTGCCGTCGACGAGCGATTGGGCTACACACCCGCGGAACTCGAGGGAACGCCGCTCGCCCAACTCGTCCACCCGGACGACCGCGAGCGGGTGCAGACTGTCTTCGAACGCGTCTCGAGGGGGGCGCTCGGAGCGAACGAGCGAGTGTCGGCGCGAATCGGACGCGGCGACGGCACCTGGAGCGCCGCCGAACTCTCGGCTCGAAACCGACTCGCGGATCCACGAGTGACGGGCGTCGTCCTCACGCTCTTGCCCGTCTCGAGTCCAGCGACTGGCGCAGCCGATTCGACCCAGACCGTCCTCGATTCGATCGACGACCCGCTGTTTACCCTCGGCCCGCAGTGGGAGATCAGGCAGGCGAACGCCGCGGCCCGCGACCTGTTCGAGACGACGGACTCGTCGCCTACGGGAACTGTCATCTGGGACCTCCTCGACGAACGCGTCAGGTCGACGTTTTACGAGCGAGCGCTCGAGGCCGCCCGGACGAACTCGGCCGTCGAGTTCGAGACGCCGTATCCATCCCTCGAGACACGTCTCGCAGTCACGGTCTCTCCCCACGAAGCCGGTGTGGTCGACGCTGACGAAGGTACAGAAACAGAGATAAATACAGAGACAGGCTGGGAGACAGACACAGACGGAGACTCGGATACGGACACGAACACTGGGTTCACCGTGCACGCACGGGCGGTTCCGCCCGACGGTTCCACGGCCGTCGACCGAACCCGATTCGATCTGCTCGAGTCCGTCGTCGACGCGCTCGGCGACGGCGTTCTCGTCCTCGAGGGAGAGACGATTTCGTTCGCGAACGCCACAACACTCGAGTTGACCGAGGACGACACGCTCGTCGGTCGCGGACTCGAGGCCGTGTTCGACGACGCGCTCGCGGCCGCGATTCACGAGCGTGCGAGGTCGCCGCTCGTCCGGTGGATGGACCCGCTTACGGGCACACTCACCGCCGGCGACGATTCGGTGCCGGTCGACGTATTCGTCACACCACTCTCGGCTGACGACCGAACGCTCTGCGTCGTCCGCGACAGAACCCGATCGCCAGCCGGCACGCTCGAGACACTCGAGTCGGCGACCGACGAAATCCGGGACGCCGAGAGTTTCTCAGACGTTACGTCGGCCGTTCTTGAGGCCATCCTCGAGTACAGCGGTGGCGACCTCGGTGCCTGGTACCGACTCGACGACGACGCCCTTCGACCGGAAACGGTCGTCACTCCGACCTCGCGTTCTCCTGGCGAACTCGCGTCGATCGACCGCGACACGCCTCCCCTTTCGAGTTTGCTCGAGCACGGGGCGGACGGGTCCGATTCGAGCGGGCGAGGCGAGTCGGGAACAGTGGATCCACCCGAAATCACCGCGACCGTTTTCGACCGCGCGGAGTGTGAGTCGCTCCTCACGCAGGGAGGGCTCCGTGCCGAACGGTTGCTCGTCGTCCCCCTCCCACCACACGGAATCGCTCTCGTGGCCAGTTCCGATCCGTTAGCGTTCGAGCGAATCGATCGAGAGCCACTCCTCGCCATCGGCCGGGTCGGTGCCACCGCACTCGACGCCCTCGAGTCCGCGGCGGATCGCCGGGCAACCCTCGCCGAGAACCGCCGACTCGAGACGGCCCTCGAGCGCTGCCAGCGTCTCCGCGAACACGAACGGGACATCCTGGCCTGTGACTCTCGCGGTGAGATCGAACGAACGTGCTGTGAGGCCGCGACTTCGATCCCCCTCGAGGAGTCCGCCGGAGCGGTCGAGTTGGCGTGGATCGGTCGCATCGACACCGGGTCCGAACGAATCGTGCCGGAGGCGTGGGCGGGGGACGACGTCGACGACCTCGAGCCGGTGGCGATTCCGGCCGACACTGTCGATCCCCGCCGTTCGAAGACCGACGACGCGAGCCTGGAGGGGACGCACCCGGCCGCGCTCGCTGCGACGACGCTCGAACCGGTCGTCGTCGACGCAATCGACGCCGACGGAACGCAACCCGATCAGGGGTGGCGGCGACGAGCGCTCGAGGAGGGTCGACGATCCGCGCTGGCCGTCCCACTCGTCGTCGACGGACGCTGTTATGGCATGCTCACCGCGTTCGCAGACACGCCGTCGGCGTTCGACGACTCCATTCGCGAGCGCTATCTGGAACTCGCGACGGTCACGAGCTACGCGCTCGCCGCGGACGAACGCAAACGAGCGCTCCTCGCGGATCGCCTCACCGAACTCGAGGTGGCCGTTCGACGCGATGACGACGGCGACGGTGACGCGCTCTCGGCCATCGCTCACGAGGTCGGCGGAGAACTCACCGTGCAGGCCATCGTTCCGCGAGCGACGGGTGCGTCGACGGTGTACTGTGCCGTCCGGGATGACGAGGCCGGTACCGCCCAGTCCGTCGTCGACGCCATCGAATCGGTCGAAACCGGTCGGCGCGTCGGCGATGAGTCGGAACCGCTCTACGAGTTCGTCCTCGCCGAGCCAACCGTCGCGGAGTCACTCGCAACTCACGGGGCCAGGGTTCAGTCGGTGGCACCCGCTGGCGATCGAACCCGATTCGTGCTCGAGGTGCCCAGATCGACCGACGTGAGATCGATCCTCGAGGTGCTCGAGCGAACCAGTGGCGACGTCGATTTGCTGGCTCGTCGGGACCGCGACCGCTCGATTCACTCCGGCCAACCATTCGACGCCGACCTTCGCCGGACGCTCTCCGAGCGACAGCTCCGAACGCTCGAGGCGGCGTACTACGGCGGCTTCTTCGCGTGGCCCCGGGAGAGCACCGGCGAGGAAGTGGCCGATTCGCTGGGCGTTTCCCAACCGACGTTCAGCCGTCACCTCCGGGTTGCACAGGGGAAGGTATTCTCGTCGCTCTTCGACGACCGGGCGTGAGCGCGGTCTCTCCACCGCGGTCGCAGCTGGTGGATCCGAGCTGACGGATCGCCGTCGTTTGGCTCGAGGATTCACCTCTGTATCCGGTATCGCCGTCTTACTTTCGCGAACGACAGCGTCTGCGCTCGGTAATCGACTATTTCTCTCAGGGGCGAACACTCAGCAGGAACGACGCCTGAATAGGTATAGCATCGAAAGCCGATACGATTTGCTGTATAGCGTCTATCACCATGCGCGCGGCGTCGAATGTGACACTCGATGAGTGAGTCTACGGTAACGAGCACTTACAGCACCCGTCTCTCCGGATGGGAGATCTCTCTGTGAGCACCGAGCACCAAGAATACGACCGAGACGGGACGGTTCTCGAGTCGCAGGCCGACGGCGGCATCGTCACCCAACTCCGACTCGAGCACCCTTCGCTGTTGCTCGGGCCAACGCTGCGTCGCGTACCGACCGTGACGGTCACGCCGGAGTACTGGACGACCGTCGAGACGGGGCGCACGCTCGTGTTCTGTTCCGTCTCCGGCGAGTCGTTCGACGCCTTCGAAACCGCCCTCGCGGTCGACCCCACGGTTACCGAACCAGTGCTCGTTGACCGCTACCCCGACCGACGGATCTATCGCCTCGTTCGAACCGACGAGACGATCCCAATTATCGCTCGAGCCGCGTCGGTCGGCGGCCGCCTGCTCGACCTCTCGAGTTCGCGCGACGGCTGGCTCGCGCAGTTTCACTTCCCCAGCCGAGACCGACTAATTTCGTTCAACGAGTGCTGCCGAGAGCGAGAGATTTCGGTCTCCGTCGATCATCTTCGGGTGTCGGACGACGACGACGACGGCGTCGTCGCACTGACGGACAAACAACAACAACTCCTCGCCGTCGCCTACGAGGAGGGTTACTTCGAGGTGCCTCGTGGCATCTCACAGGACGAATTGGCCGAGCGACTCGGTGTCTCGAAATCCGCCGTCTCACAGCGGTTACGTCGGGCAATTGGTCAACTTTGTACGTCGACGCTGTGTCAACGGTAGTTGACAGGCCCTGTTAAAATTCTTAACAGCTGATAGAAGTCGCCTGCTGAATACAGAGGATTAGTGCAGCACGCCGACTTCGTTTGTTCCACGTCAAAATCAGTGAACCATCCGCTCACTATACGTGCGAATCGAACACGAGCATTCGCGCGAACGAGCGGTCCGAAGGACCCGGTAGTGAGCGCGATTCGCCGGTCGAGCGAAGCGAGACCGGCTTTTTGGCATGAACGGGTTTTCGTCGAGCGGAGCGCCAAGCGCACCCGAGGCGAAAAGAGGTTCGCCTGTACTGATCGTTCAACCCACTGCGTTGATCACGCTCAGATCCGTGCCACATTCGCGCCTTGTATTCAGCAGGGCTCCTGAGATATGTCATGTTTCAAGCATTTCAACAGAGCATAGTCAACACACACTCGAGGACATGCAGAAAACACTCGCCACCGCGTCGCCGATTACTCTTCGTCGCTGTCTTTCATCGAGCCGAGTTGCGAGACGAGTTCGTCGGTCGTCGCATCGGATTCGAACGACAATTTCCCGTCGTGATCGTTTTCGTGAACGTTCACTGCTTCGACGTCGTCCTCGTCGTCGGCAGTCTGTTGCTGCTGCTCGGATTCATCGTAGCTACCAAAACCCATACCATGTAGTTCATTGGAACTGCCAAAGGTGTGGCGATTCGTTCTCAATTTCTGCGTCGCCGGGACACGCACTCGAGTGACAGACTCGCGACCGCGCACGCTGGGACGTCGTTTCCGCACCCACCCCGACACCGTCCCTGCGTGGGGTCTGGACCGGAACCGTGGTGTGTTCACCAGCCGGCGACGCCGCCTAACCGACCGACCCACCCGACGCCACAGGCCGCCCGCAGAATCCGACACCCCGCAGCCTATTTCAGGCGCAGGTACTGTCGGTCGTACTCCGGTTCGCCCTGTCGCGGATGAATCGTGATGAACGACTCCGGTGGCAACTCGCTCAATCGCGCCGGCAGATCCTCGAGTTCCTCGTGCCAGCCGACGTCGCCGCGACGGGGTGAGATCGTCACGACCAGGTCGTCGTCTTCGGTTTTGTCCTCGAGGCTCGTCAGCAGTTGGCTCCAGTCGGATATTTCGTCGAAATCCGCCGGGACGTCTTCTTCGACGAGGCTGAACAGTTGCTCGAACTGGTGGGCCGAGCCGTCGACGACGATCACGTTCAACTCCGCACCGAGGCTCGTGGCGATTCGCTTGACGCTGTGGACGGCCTCGTAGAATCCTTCGTGGTGATCGGCCCCGATCGGGACGACCACGAAGATCCGTTTCGTCGTGTTGATCGGGTGTCCGAGTCGTGAGATCATCACGGGGAGCGTCGTCTGCTCGAGCACCTGATCGATCGTACTCCCGAAGATCCGATGGCGGAACGTCGAACTCGCGTCCCAGCCCATGATGATCTGGTTCGACTGCACCTCGACTGCTCCCTGGACGATCCCGGACGCGATATTGTGATTCACGCGCGTTTCGGTTTCGATTGGGACCTCGGCGGCGCTGCCTGCCGCCGCGAGCCCCTCGAGATCCTCGGAGACGGAGGCGACTTCCGTCTCGGTCGCCCGGTCGCCGTTTGGCTGGATGACCGTCATCACGTGAACGGGTTCACCACCTTGCTCACCCTTGAGGATAAAGGAAAGCTCGAGGAGGCGCTGTTGTAACTCGGCGTTGTGCGACAGCGGCAACAGGATGTTGGGGTCTTTGGCGCTGTCGTCTCCGTCGCCGACCTCGCGCTCGAGTGCGACGCTTCTCGCCGCGCGCTCGGTTACCCACGGACTCAAGAGTGCCGTGACGAGCAACATGAGGACGACGGCGTTGAGCACTTCCGCACCGAAGAGTCCGGCATCGAAACCGATGAGGGTGATCGCCAGTGCCGCTGCGGCCTGCCCGACGGAGAGGCCGAAGATGACGTTTCGCTCGTTGGTCGTGTATCCCTGAATCTCGGCGACGAGCCACGCCGCGGCGCCTTTGCCGAGGACCATCACGACGACGATGAGCGCGGTGATCTGCAATGTCTCCGGCCCGTCGAGGATCACGCTCGGGTCGACGAGCATGCCGACGTGCAAGAGGAAGAACGGGATAAAGAAAGCGTTGCCGACGAACTCGATTCGGTTCATCAGCGTGCCGCCCTGTGGGATCATCTGATTGAGTGCGATTCCGGCGATAAACGCCCCAAGAATGCCAGAGAGATCGAGTAGTTCGGCGAGACTCGCTGCGGCGAAGATACCGACCATCACGAACAGGAACTCGAAGTAACTCTCCTCGCTGAAACTCTGGAAGAACCACCGAGACACCGGCGGCAACACGAACAATGCGCTCCCAAAGAGGATGGCGAGCGAGCCGATGACTTGCACGAACAACCAGACGGTGAGTCCGCCGTCGACGGCACCGGTCACGATCGCGAGTACGACGAGCGCGAGCGTATCCGTAAAGAGAATCCCGCCGAAAACCGCCGTGACGGCGCGGTTTTTCGTGACGCCTAATCGATTGACGATCGGGTACGCGAGCAGCGTGTGCGAGGCGAATACCGACGAAAGCAAAAGCGCTGCCCAGATGTCGAGCCCGAGAATCAGGTGCGTTGCTGCCGTCCCGATCGTAAACGGGATGAAGAAACTCGCCAGGCCGAACAGCGCCGCGTTCTCCGGTGCCTCTTTGAACCCTTGAATGTCGAGTTCGAGTCCAACCGTGAACAGGAGATAGATCAAGCCAACCTCGCCGAGGAGTTCGATCGCGTCCGAGTGTTCGACGACCTCGAGCGCACCCGGGCCAATCGCCGCGCCGAAGAGGACGATGCCGACGATACCCGGCTGGCCGAGTCGCTTGACCAGTAACGGCCCGACGAGGAACACGGCCATGGCGATCGTAAAGACCAGTACTGGGTCCTCGAGTGGGACGTCGAAGCTATTGATGACGAGAGGGGTGTTCATCGGTGTTGTGAGTGCCTACAGGTGCGGTAATCGGCCCATCGGAGGCGAAATCGCCTGGCCGGTGGACCGAACGACAGTTCCGGCAAACGATGCAGCTTTCGTGCGATTTCGACTCGTAACAGCGTAATCGTCGCGAAAAAATGGCTGGAAAGGTAATAAAATGTGTGATTCGGAACGGTGGATTCGGATACGCGTTCAATTTGCTTTCGTATCGACTGCCAATGATGCAGAAATAGCGCATTTCCACAGTATTTAGAAAAATATGTTCACGTTTGTTCGTCTCGAGATCGTTCTTCGGTCGTCGTCGCGTTCAGATGGCCCCGAAAATCACCACCTATCGTGGCATTTTCGGATGGCCGCTGACAGTCGCCGACCGTCCCGTTCGTGGGACACCTCGAGCGCTATTTTCATCAGTTCCTTGAGCGCTTGTTTGCTTTACATACCGGAACTAATGCCTGCTGATGAGAACTCAATTTACACTTCGAGTCCGAAATATGGGGTGTCTTCCCAAAATAATCGTATTCCTGATTACCGTTGCCTTTGCTAACAGGGCGTAGACAGCGCCCGTACGGGGTTGTTACCGGCTAGCTACCGCAGGTAGTAGTCCGTCTATAGTAATGGGTGCCGGTGGGCACCACTGTATCATGTCCGTGCACCGTTCGCCGACTCGAACAGTCGCCACGGACGAACGACTACTGATGACACGATCACGACCGTCACGAGACGTGTTTCGATGTCACACGTGCGTTCGTTCGAGGTCGCGTCCAGAACCCACCCTGACATCTGGAGCACCGTCCGTGTTCGGACAGTCGTTTGGAGAGTGAGCTATTCATGTGTGGAATAATCGGCCGCGTCGGTGATGGAAACGCTCTCGAACCGTTGTTAACCGGGCTCGAGAATCTCGAATACCGCGGCTACGATTCGGCTGGTATCGCCGTTCAAAACGGTGCTGGTATCGACGTCGAAAAGCGCTCCGGGAAGGTGGACGAACTGAAACAATCGATCGGTGACACCCCGATCGAAGGCGAGGTCGGCATCGGCCACACTCGTTGGAGTACCCACGGGCCACCGACCGACGAGAACGCCCACCCGCATACGGACGAAACGAAAGACGTGGCCGTCGTTCACAACGGCATTATCGAGAACTACGCCGACCTCAAATCGGAACTCGCCGAGTACGGGCATACGTTCACGAGCGATACGGACACCGAGGTCATTCCGCATCTCATTCAGTACTACCTCGACGACGGACTCGACAACGAAGCGGCATTTCGACAGGCTATCGACGACCTCGAGGGGAGTTACGCCGTCACGGCCATGCTGTCGGGCGAGCACGTCCTCTACGCTGCCCGACAGGGCTCGCCACTCGTCGTCGGTATCGAAGACGGCGAGTACTTCCTCGCGAGCGACGTCCCCGCGTTCCTCGAGTACACCGACAGCGTCGTCTATCTCGAGGACGGCGACGTCGTCATCGTCGACGACGACGGTGTGACCTTTTCTGACCTCGCTGGCAACCCGGTCACTCGAGAGTCCGAAACCGTCGAGTGGGATCCCGAACAGGCGGGGAAGGGTGAGTACGACCATTTCATGCTCAAGGAGATTCACGAACAGCCAACCGCGTTAGCGCAGGCGCTCGAGGGGCGCATCGACCCCGAGAACGCCCGCATCTCGCTCGGCGATTTCGAACCCGGTACGTTCGACGACATCTCGAGCGTCCAGTTCGTCGCCTGTGGGACGTCCTATCACGCCGCGTTGTACGGCTCGCTGACGTTGAAACAGGCTGGAATCCAATCCGATGCACTCCTCGCGAACGAGTACAGCGTCTCCGCGCCACCGATCGACGAGGAGACGCTCGTCGTCGCGGTGACGCAGAGTGGCGAAACGGCAGACACGTTGAACGCCCTGCGCCACGCCGCCGCCGAGGGGGCGACCACCGTGACCGTGACGAACGTCGTCGGTTCGACTGCTGCTCGAGAGGCCGACGAGGCGTTGTTCATCCGGGCCGGCCCAGAAATCGGCGTCGCCGCGACGAAGACGTTCTCCTCGCAGGCCGTCATGCTCACGCTGCTCGGCCAGCGAATCGTGGAGGATCGCTTTGGCGAACCCGCAGTCGACTTCGAGACGTTCCTCCCCGAACTCGCGACGATGCCGAGTGCACTCGACGACATCCTCGTTCGCTCGGACGCCGAAGCGATCGCGAACCGATACGAGGACAGCCAATCGTACTTCTTCATCGGCCGTGGACTCGGGTTCCCGGTTGCACTCGAGGGGGCACTCAAATTCAAGGAGATCACCTACGAGCACGCGGAAGGATTCGCCTCGGGCGAACTCAAACACGGGCCGCTCGCACTGGTAACCCCGGAGACGCCCGTGTTCGCGGTGTTCACGGGTGAGGAAGACGAGAAGACGCTGAAAAACGCGTCGGAGGCGCAGACCCGCGGCGCTCCGCTCGTCGCCGTCTGTCCGGAGGGCCACCGCGCCCTCGAGGTAGCGGACGCTCACCTCGAGATTCCCGAGACGGTTCCGGATCTCGCCGGGTTGCTCGCGAACGTCCAACTCCAGCTCGTCTCCTACTACGCGGCGGACGCGCTCGACCGGCCGATCGACAAACCACGTAATCTCGCGAAGAGCGTGACCGTCGAGTGAGGGTTCGCCAACACGAATATGGGAGAGGGTGGAACGAGTGAAACGGTAACACGCCTATCGCTACTGTTTCGCAGGACGTTCGGATCGCGTACAACTGTTTTACACGGATCGTTTGCTCGTTGATTCCGCCGGGAAGGAGTCACCGACGCCGTCGGAACCGAAACTCCCCCCATGGCTTCGGATCCGTTGGTCGCGTCGGGTCCCGACCGTGACTCGACCGTTCGAGTCGGAAGTTGTTCCGGAGAGTGTCGCGTGGTGTGTCAATCGTTCAATCGACCCTCTCCAAACGTGCTAACAATAGTCATACACGTAAGAACAACACTTGCAATCGCCACGGGTTCTCGCCTCGAACGCGAGTGTGAAATTCGTCTTCGCTACCGAGCCCAGAGTGGTGGGGGTGTTCGCTTAGCCTTCGGTAGCTACGCGGGCTCAAACGAACCATTACTGGATAGAAATATTGAATTTCCGCAGATCGTGGGGGTAACGCGGTCATTCTCGATTTCGTTTTTATCACCTGCTACTCACACTCGAGGCAAGAACGAATCCGGCCGGAAGCAGATTATGCGGTCTATAGTAAATACCCTTCTGTGGTTACGAATTGATGATGTCGACGGAACCAACCGACGCGAAGTGGACGCCGATGATGTCTGGCCAACAAACGACCTCCCCACGCTGTGTCAACTGTGGGAACCAGGTCACCCGACAATTTTCCCGCGTGTTCGGCGACAATCGTGACGTGGTCCACGCCTGCCCCGACTGTGCGACGTACCGAGAGATGAAAACGTCCGATTTCATCCCGAAGGAATCCCGATAGCGTCCTCCTGACAGTACAGAGTCCCTGACGTGACACCGCTGTGATCGATCCCGCCGACGCTGGTAATCCGCGAATACGTGTCGTCGGTCCCGCTTCGCGATTACGACGACGCTGCTCTCCCATGCCGGCGACCGCTCGTCTCCGTCCCTCGCGGTCGTTCGGACGGTAGCAACTCCGTTTGCCAGCGTCGTCACCTCCACTCCGTCGCTTCTCCGGTGGCTGCTCCCACCGGTGAACTAATCGGGGCCCGTGCGAGTCCACTCGCCAGTCCCCACTTGGTTCTCTCGTTGGCCACTTACTGTACCCTGATACCAAACGGCCCAACCGATCCCAATCCCCCTAACCCGACCCGCCCCGTCTCGAGTCCGCGTCTGCTCGCCTCGAGCTCACTCCTTCCCCATTCAGTACAATCTTCTCCCCGTTCCTTCACCCGTAGACGGCTGGTGAAGTCGCGTTAGTCACGTCCTATTTCGTTGAACTGTCGACATCGTATATACGAACCGCTCACATAGTCACCCGCGAGAATGCTTACAGCGACGTTGTCCCAGCGCGATCCGTCCTCGAGCGAGCAGCACCGACGGTCACCAGCATCGACGCGGCGTCTACCGACCCGTTCTCCACCCTCACGTATCGGCGGTGGGAGTCACGGAGGTGGCCGATGAGCGCAACCGGATCCGACTCCGAACTCGAGACAGACGCGGATGGGGAGGCCACCGACGCAGCCGACCCAACTCCGTTATCCGAGCTTCCGCCGAGTTCGAAACTGGTCTATAAGGTCCTCGAGTACGAGGGCTCGATGACCCAAGAGGAGATCGCAACCGAGTCCCGCCTCTGCCCGCGGACCGTCCGTTACGCACTCGGCAAACTCGAGAGCGAAGCCCTCGTCGCCAGTCGGGTTTCGCTGGCCGACGCTCGCCAGTCGAAGTATCGTATCGACGAGTAAGACTGCGACGACGAACTTGGGACGCTCGGAGTACGTTTCTCGCCGCCAGTTCTCGACGCTAGCGGTGTTTTTGATACTGATCGACGAGGAAGTCCACCCCGAACGCTCCCGACGTAATTTCGTAGTGCGTCTCGAGTCGCGGGTTGAACTTCGCCTTGTAGCGATTGATGCTCGGGACGCCGGCCCCGACGAGATCGTACGTCTCGAGGCCGTCCCGTAGCCCGTCTCGCATCGCGTGCCAGTCGAGGAGGTCGTTGATCGGCAAGTCGACTTCGGTGTCGGGCTTGACGCCACCCTGCCAGCGATAGCGTGTCGTCTTCGATTCGGCGATGAGAATCCCACCGAGGAACTCGCCGTCGACGCGGCAAACGTACGGTCGGATCGCGCCGTCGGGGAGTTGCTCGTGCACCGAGCGGGCGAACTCCGGCGTCAGTCTGAACGATTGGCCCTGGCTTTCGTACCGATTTGCCACCTGTTCGACGATCCGTTCGACATCGTCGTTCGTTCCTTCTTCGATCACGTAGGCGTCTTCGTCGGCGTTGCGCACGTTGCTCCGCGCGTCACTGCTGAAACGATTCAAGAGGTCCTCCTCGGACCCCTCGAGGTCGACGATGTACGTGTACCCCGGTTTCACGTCGTAGCCGTTCCAGATGAACGGCCGAACGTCGTCGAACTCCGCCGAGGCGACGAACTTCGTGTACAGCGGCGAAATCTCGCGATCGATCCACTCGAGACAGCCGTCGAGAAACCGTTTCGTTCGTCGGTCGGCCTTTCGCTGTTTGAGTTTGTCGACGTTGACCATCGCCGGGCCGAGATAACACGACCACGAGTGTGGCGCTGGCGAGAAGACGCCGGTAATCGGCCCCTTCGCGTATTCGAAGACCGGAAACAGTCCGACGGATTCCTGGCCTTTGAAGCCGGCCAGCAGGTGGACGTCGGATCCCGTATCATCCGCCTGAAGCCGCAGTGCTTCCGCCCGAAAGAACGGGTTCGTTCCAGCTGATCGCTCGACGTAGCGGTTCCACTCGTCTGCGTCGGTTCGTGGATCGAGTGTCGTCACTTCGATAGCCATCGTTAGAGATACCCCAGATCGGAAAGCCGGTCCTCGACCGCGTCGTCGTCGGTCACACTGATCGGGTCCGGTTCGTAATCCGGATACGATTCCTCCGTACTCCCTTCGACGACTGGCAGTGGAATGCCGTCCATTTCGACGTCGATCGGCACGTCGAACAACGTACAGATCGTCGGTGCGACGTCGAAAATTGTCGCCTCCTCGAGCGGGACCCCCTCCTCGAAGTCCTCACCCGTCGCCGCGACGAACCCGGTTTGCTTGTGGTTCCAGGGCTCCATCGGCTCGCCGAAGTGGTCCATCCCGACGTCGGCGACGATCGCGTTGTCGAAGTCGTCCGGGACGGTGAGAATATCCGGGGCGTCCTCGAGATGTGGTCCGTCGAAGTACAGTTCCCGTGGTGCGACGACCTCGAACATCGCCTCGCCGTCGGGCGTCGTCACGTCCGAGAGCAAGTCGATGAGTTCCTGGCGAACCTCGTCGTACTCAGCGGATGCCACCTGCCCGTTTGGCTCTCGCCCCTCGAGATTGATTCTGATGCCGAGTTCGCTCTTCGAGCGAACGTAGGCTTTCGACTCCGGAAAGTCGACTTGCTCGCTCGCCGCACGAATCATCTCGTTGGGCACCCGTCTCCCGATCGGTTCCTTGAGTCCGACCGTATCGAGTGCGTTCGCGATTCGCTGAGTCGTGATCCCAGCCTTCGCGGCGACGTTCATGACGGTCGCGAGGGAACCATCGTCGTGATTGCCGGCGTCTTCTCCCTCGAGGAGGTCGTTCTCCCAGGATTTCGACCAGTTGGGCATCCCCTCACCGCCTTTCTTGGCCTCGAGGTAGCCGTGATCCCGCAGGAACTCGTTGACGCGGAACTCCGTTCCCGTGATTTTGCCCATTCCGTGGTCGCTGACGACGAGCACGTTCTTCGGATCGGTCGTCTCGAGGATATCTGCCACCTGTTCGTCGACGGCCTGATAGACGGCTTCGATCGCCGCTTTGTCACCCGGTCGCTCGTGGAACACGGTGTCCGTCTGCTGGAACTGCACGAAACCGAAGTCGGGATTCTCCCGCCGGCAGAGGTACTGAAACGCCTCACCTCGGCACTCGATCGTCCGTTCGTAGCCCTCGATGGATTGCTCCGGCGCGTCCGTACTCTGTGGGTAGACGTGGTAGTCGTCGCACGCAAGTTTGACGTCCTCCAGGATCCCCTCAGGGTGACACGGTGGGTCTTCCGGCGCGGTCATCCCCGGAATGAGGGCCCCGTTGAACTCCCGGGGCGGGTGCGTCACCGGCACGTTGACGACGACGCTCGAGAGGCCGTGCTCGCTCAATAATTCCCAGACCGGTCGTTCTCGAACGTAGGTCGCGTTCACCACGTCCCACTCGTAGCCGTCGAAAGAGAGAAAATCGTACACGCCGTGTTTGCCGGGGTTCTTCCCCGTGTACATCGACGGCCAGGCGCTGCCCGTCCACGGTGGGATCTGTGACTCGAGCGGGCCGCTGGTCCCTCGGTCGATGAGGTCCGCCAGCGTTGGAATCTTCCCGTCTTCACACAGCGGGTCGAGAATCGACCGGCAGCCAGCATCGAGTCCAATTACCAGTAATTGCATGTCTCTGTCGTCCGTCGAATCGTCCATACACGTCTATGACATCCCACCCCGTTTTTGTTATTTGACTGTTGTTTTCATGTAAGCCGTGACTGTCGTTGTGTTGCCGAACAAAAGCGACACCTACCCGTTATCAGTAATCATTGCCTTTCGCCCGTCCAACCACCAGTAACGTCCAAATCACTAAACCCCTCTTCGTCTAGTTCTCGATCCGGAAACTGTGTTGGTAGACACATACTCTCGTGGATGGTACACAGATGATCAGTGAGAGCCCATCGTTGTTCGTCTGGTCGCTTTCTGAGCCCCGACCGGCCGGTATCGAGTCCTTCCTCAACCACCACGCGAACGCGATGACGCCCTACGGCTCTGGGAAGTCTGCCCTCCGCGACGGACTCGCCGGACTCGTCGAACCCGGCGAAAACGTGCTCATCCCGGCGTACCTTCCAGACGCCGTTTGCGAGCCGTTTCAGGAACTCGGCCTCGAGATCAGATACTACCGACTCGAGGAAACCCTCGCACCGAATCTTGCCGACGTCGAACGGCGCCTCGACGACGAGACGGCCGCAGTCATGTCGGTCAACTACTTCGGGTTCCCACAACCGGGACTCGAGGAGTTCACCGCGTTGCTCGAAGAGTACGACTGCTATCACATCGACGACAACGCCCACGCGCCGCTGAGCGTCGACAATGGAACATTACTCGGTACTCGCGGCGACCTCGGCATCACGAGTCTCTGGAAGATCCTCCCGATTCCGAACGGTTCGGTGCTCTACTGTAATACCGACGCCGTCGCCGACGCGCTCGAACCGTCCTCGCTCGCTGGCGTTTCCGAGACGTTTCGGTTGTCCGACTACCAGTTCATCGCCAAGTCGTTCGCACTCGATTTGCTCAATAAGAGCACCGTCGTGCGACGGTCGGTCGATACGCTCGTCGCGGGTCACTCGTCGGTCAGTCCGAATCCGAGCGCCCGCTACGAAGCCAGCAAAACGACCATGTCGAAACTCTCGGCACGCGTCATCGAGAAGGCGAACCCCGACTCGATCCGCGCTTCTCGGCGGGCGAACTACCGGGCCTGGCTCCGACTGTTCGATCACCGATCCGACGTCGACGTCCTCTTCGAGTCGCTTTCAGATGGACTCTGCCCGCAGGTGTTCCCGGTTCGAACGCCGAACCCACAAGAACTCCTCGACACGCTCGAGCAAGCCGGCGTCGGTGGCGCACACACCTGGCCGCGACTCTCGAGTACCGTCGAAAACGACCCCACCTACGAACTGTCATCTCGACTCGCCAGTGAGGTCGTGGTCCTTCCCGTCCACCAGCACATCGATCCGACGTCGATCGACGTCGTCGGTGAACAGTTGCACTAGTCGTTCGCATCCCAGCGTTACTCCTCGCTCGCCATCGTGTGCAGTTTCGACCGAACGTCCGTACTGAGCGTGTAGGTTCGTTCCGCCGGCCGATCGAGTAGCCCTTCGGTTCGCAACTCAGAGAGCATCCCCTGGACTGCAACCGTCGATCGACCGACCGCACTGGCGACCGTTTTCGACTCGAGTGGATCCTCTCGAGCCAACACGACGAGCGCCCGGCGAGCCGTCGTCACCGAACACTGCGATTGATCGGCCACTCGATCGAGCGTCTCGTCGATCCACTCGCCTTCGAAGACCGCTTCGGGTGGTTCCGGTGGCGTCGCAGTGGTGATCTCCTCGGGGTCGTCCGCGCTCGATTGGGGCTCGACCGACGTGTACCCGAATTCGATGTCGTCGCCATCTGCCAACACGATCTCCGACTCGGCCCCGTCCGTCTCGGCGTTCGCCACCTGCTCGCTGCGCTCGCGTTTGTGCGTGAGGTCGCGCACGCGATCTTGTAAGTGGTCGTTCGCCTCGCGGAGTCGTTCCACCGCGTCCGTTCGAGACTCGAGCGTCTGTTCGAGCGTTTCGATTCGCTCCTCGCGCGCTTCGACCGTCTCTGCGAGTTCGTCTCGCTCGGTCTCGAGGTCGACGATCTCCTCGTGCAACCGACGCATCTCTTCGTCGTTCCCGCCACCACCGAGTTTGGTCTGCATCGTCTCCTTTCGCGTCAGCGCGTCTGCCATCTGCTTCGCCGCACTGGAGACGTCCCGTGCCGACTCGAGTTCGTCCTCGAGGGTCTCGATCCGTTTTTCTTTCTTCTCGAGTTCGTTCTCGAGTTCGACGACCCGATTTTCCTCGCGTTCCTTTCGTTCGGAGATGTGCTGGAGGTCACCGACGAGTGCATCGGAGACCGACTTGAGTTCCGGCCGCTCGAAGTCGTCGAGTCCGGGTGTCGCACCGGCGTCGAACGTTCGCTTGCGCCGGAACTGGACCTTTCGCACGTCCCGCTCGGTCCAGTCCGTCTGGACGAACGCCTGTCCGTCGTTGAGATCCGAAACGAGTTCGGAGTACTCGGTATCGATGATTCGGCCGACGACTTTCGTGTCGTTGTCCCACGTCAGCCGGTGCCAGACGAGCCAGTTCGCCTGGGTGATGAAATCCTTCTTGACGTCCGCCGGGCGCTGACTGATGCCGAGAATTCCCAGCCCGTGTTTGCGTCCGCGCTTACTGATTTTGATCAGCAAATTCCCCGTTTCGCCGACGCCCCCACCCTCCGGAATGTACTCGTGGACTTCCTCGACGACTAGGAGAAACGGCTTTTTCATCTTCTTTTCTTTGACGAACAACTGCCGGGCGATCTTCCGGAGCAGTTCGTCTGCGACGTCTTCGTCGAGGTACCCCGACACGTCGAGGATGACGGGAACGTTTTCCTCGAGTGCCAGCGTCGCCATCTGTTCGGCGTGTTCCGGGCCGATCTGGATGTCACACTCTTCGTCGGCTCCCGCGTGGAGCATCTCGTACTCCTCTTTTAGCCCGTAGTACTCGCCGTCCGTGTCGACGATGAGAAGTGGAAATCCCGCCTCGAGCAACTCTTCGGCGATCACCGACGCCGTGTTGGACTTCCCGGAACCAGATTTCCCGGTAACGAATCCGCGGCCAGTCAGAAGTTCGACGACTGGAAGTTGAAGATCCGAACTGTCGGCCGTCTCGCCGACGAGGATTTCCCGCTGGTCGCTCACCGACTCACCTCTCGTTCCGCGTGCGATATGATCATATATACGTACTCTTCGAATACTGGACCTTGAATATTGGCCTCGAGTCGTGATCAATTTCGGGCGTCTGCAATCGATTTGCGGTGCGTTCCAACGTTACTGTCCACACTGTGTAGAATGTTCATACCGTTTACACCGCCCACACCGTCACTACATTCCAGACGGTTCCGCGGCTGTGATTGTGAGTCACTCGACTCGAGTACGTTTCTCGTCTCGCCCCTCGTTCGAGCAGACTGTTTACACAGTGCCCATTATCCACACGATTCAAACTGTGTACACTGTGTGCACTGTGGCAACTACTGTTGCTGTGTACGCGACTTGAGTCACTCACACTGTATCGACATTGTACGATTCGTGTACAGTGGATACCGTCTGCACCGTCTACAGGGTGCACACTTCGAGAAATGCCCACACCGTTTGAACGGTGTACACTGTATAGTTGGATCGGGTGGGCAACGTATTGATTGGGGTGGGCTCGAGCACCGAACCGTTTTCACTGTCCCCACGCTTTGGACGTTGTCAACCTCGAAAACGGCCCACACTGTGTGAACTGCTCAAACATTCTAAACGCTGTAGGCTGTCTTCGATTCTCTCGAGGCTCACGCTCCTTCGTACGACCGTAGTCCAAACAGTTCACACATTGTACACTGTCTAAACACTCCCTCGGCCTACTCCTCGGTGAACTGTGTGGAATGTGTGAAATGTGTAAACGTTCCGCTACTGTTAAGTCACGATGGTCGGATGATAGACGTGACACTCGCCGTGTCCACGCGCTCACAATCTAGCGACTACCGAACGATGTTCACACTGTGTACACAGCGAAGATGGTATGCGGGCTCACGTCACCGTATTTGGACGACCAGATCCCACCCGGATCGTAGTTGGAACCGTTGCACACATTCTACACCGTGTAGAACTTGTACACTGTGTACACAGCTCGAACGGCGTGCGAAGTTCGAACCGTTCACACGCGTTGGACGGTCCAACTCGCCCAACCATCTACCGTTGGCCGGACCCCAGCCTACTCGTGGATCGTCTGAGCCTCCCACACCGCTCGAACCGCGCAGACGGTGTGGACCGCTGAAACGGTGTACACAGTGTAGACGTCTCGGGCAGTGTGGCCAGTGTGGGCTTCGAACACGTTCGAAACCGTCTCGGACGTGTACGCAGTTTCGCCTGCACCGGTCGCGTCAGTGGAGACGGCGACAGAGGTGTTCTCAGCAATGACAACGACCCCACGTGCCGTCAGCGTCGCCCTTCAGAAAGGCGGCGTTGGCAAAACGACGCTCGCGATCAATCTCGCCGAACGACTCGCAAACCGATCGAACGACGTCTTGCTCGTCGATCTCGACCAACAGGGTAACGCAACCGAGGGTGTCGGCCTGAGCGATGCGTACACGGCCTCCCAGCACATCGGCGACGTGCTCGAGGACGGAACCGAGACGGCGCTCGAGGACGTCATCTATGCCGTCGACTCGTTCGACGTCTTGCCGGCCCACGAGGACCTCGATAGTGTCGAGAACAGCATCCGGAGTGCGACGTTCGGCGAGTTGTGGATCAGAAACGAGATCATCGATCCCGTTCTCGGCGACGAGTACGATTACGTCGTCGTCGACTCGCCACCGAACCTCGGGCCGCTGGCTGACGCGTCGTTGATTTCGACGCAAAACGTCATCGTCCCCTTGCGGATGAGCGAACCGAGTGTCAGCGGCTTCGAACGGATGTATACCCAACAGATCGGCCCGATTCGCAAGGAGATCGATCTCGATATCCTCGCGATCGTTCCGAACTCGCTGGCCGGCGACAACGAGGAAAAGCGGATCATCGGTGACCTCGAGGACTCGCAGTTCAGCGAGTTCTTGCCACAGTTCGCTCGCTCGGCGCACTTCGACGACCCGGACTCACCCGGACCCGGAATACGCGAACGAATCGCGTTCCGACGCGCGTGGCGTGAAGGCGTTCCACTCGCCGCACACGACTCGGAGAGCGATATGTTGGACCGCCTCGACGAACTGGCGGCGGTCGTCGAACGCGGAGGTGTCGGCGATGCCTGAGGACAACCGCTTCGCCGGTTTGGGCGAGGCGGTCGATGACGAGGACTCGAGTGAGAACCTCGAAGCGGAATCGGCAACCGAACCGTCGGGTGACGACTCGAGCAGTGAATCTACTTCGGAAACGGTCGAGTACGATTCCGCTGACGACGCCGACACTGCAGACGAGGGTGCGAATTCAAGCGATTCGAGCGATTCGAGTGATCCGAGCGCGTTCCCCTTCGACGCGACCAAGAAGAAGACCGTCTACGTGCGCCCAGAAACCCTCGAGGAACTCGAGGACGCCCGCGCGCTCGTCGACGCGCAACTGCGAACCCAACACGACGTTCGGAACCTGACCGGCCGGGAGTTCTACGATGCCGTATTCCGGTACGCAGCCGCGGATACGGACGGGCTGATCGAGGAGATTCTCGACGCTCGAGACGAGTAGGTGGATACGCGTCGTCGACGGCGACGCGTTCGTGACGGTTACTCCCCTTTTTCTGCCGATTCGGATTCCGTCGTCTCGAGCGTTTGCTCGCGGACCGTCAACCCCTTGCGACCGAGGTGCTGGAGTTGCTTGCGCGCGAAGTCCTCTTCTCGCGTCCCTCGCGTCGCGAGTACGTACACGAGCGCGCCACCGGCGGGGCGCATCGTTCGTCCGGCACGCTGGGTCCCCTGTCGTCGAGAGCCACCGAGTCCGGAGGCGACGATGGCGAGGTCGGCCGTCGGGAGGTCGATCCCCTCGTCACCAATTCGTGAGATCACGAGCAAGTCGCGTTCGTTCGTCCGGAACTCCTCGAGTCGGCGTCGACGCTCGTGGTGTGGCGTTTCGCCGCTGAGGAACGGAACGTCCAGTGCAGCCGCGAGTTCACGGCCTTGCTCGAGGTAGTCGACGAAGACGAGCGCCCTGGCGTCTGGATGTGCCGAGAGGAGATAACGCACGTCGTCGATCTTGCCGCGGTTTTTCGCGGCGATCCGATACCGCTCTCGCCCGTCGGCGGAGGTGTAGGCGTTTCGCTGTTCGTCGTCGCCCCACGGGACGTAGCGGATCTCGAGTTCGGGTTCGGCGACGAATCCGGCGTCGAAGAGGGCCTCCCAGTCGGTGCCGATCGGCGGCCCGACGAGCGTGAAGATCTCGGTCTGTCGGTCGTCTTCGCGAATCGGGCTGGCCGAGAGGCCGAGACGGTGGCGCGACTGCAGGTGGGTACTCCGTCGGTAGACGTCCGAGGGAACGTGTTGGCACTCGTCGAAGATGACGAGGCCCCACTGTCGGTCGTCGAACAGCGAACGGTGGCGGTCCATGCCGGCGATCTGGTACGTTGCGATCGTCACCGGCCGAACCTCTTTTCGCCCGCCGTGGTACTGCCCGACCTGCTCGGGTTCGAGCGAGGTGTACTCGACGACGGCGTCGGCCCACTGGCGGACCAGGTCGCGACTGGGGACGAGGACGAGCGTCTCGCCACCGACGTGGGCCATGGCACCCATCGCGGCGACCGTTTTTCCGCTTCCGGGCGGGCCGACGAAGACTCCTTCGCCGCTCTCCGCGAATCGATCGATCCACGTTTGCTGGTACCCGCGTAACTCGATCTCGAGATCGATCGAGAGGTCCTCGCCGGACTCGAGTTCCCGGTGATCTTGCACCGGATAGCCGGCCTCGTAGAGCAGCCGTTTGATCGCGGCTTCGGCTCCCTCACGAACCCAGTCCTCGGTATCCGAAATTGGCGCGTGAACGTGCTCTTCGTCCAGCTTTTGGCGTGCGACGTTGCCCATCACTTCGGGGCTCTTGGCCTCGAGTACGGTGTAGCCGTCCTCGTGGGTCGTCAGCCGGAACTGGTGGGCGCGATCCCACTGGCTCTCGACCCACTCCTCGAGTGGGTCGGATCGCTGGCCTAACGCCTGGCGCATCGTTCGACAGAGCCCCTCGAACGTGTCGTGGGGCGCCTGCCAGATGTCCTCGGCTCGAAGGACGTATCGATATCCCTGTTCGCCGTTCCCATCCGCGAGGTGTGCGAACTGCGCTAACTGTGCGCGAGTGAACTGGTCGGGCCGATCCACGATCACCTCGCGTCGCTTCGGGAAGACGACGACGCGTTCTCGGTCGGTCAGATCCTCGAGTTCGCTCGGGTACCAGACGACCGGATCGGGTTCGACGGACAACCGCTCGACGTCACCTCGCTCAGTTAACGCCTCGAGCCCTTCACGAGCGTCGTCCTGCGTGATATCCAGCGCTCGAGCGGCGGCCGCGGCGGTGAGGACGGGCCGTTCGGCTTCCTGGGAGGCGTCGTGAAAATCCGCGAGCGAGAACGTGTCGGCTGCGCTTTCGTCGTCAGCCGACTCGTCGGTCGGTTGCTCCTGTGACTCGCTCAGCGGCTGCTTCGGGGACTCGTCGGCACTCTCGTCGGTCACTGCTCGTGGCTAACGGTGGTGTGGGTAAACCGATTTCGTTCGTCCTACTGCGTCGGTTTCCCGTTCGCTCGAGCCGCTTCGAGGTGCCGGCGTTCGATGACCACTTCCCCGGCTTTCTCGTTCGCCGTCTCGGGGTCGTACTCGTCCGCGACTTCCCGAATCGCCTTCATCGAGGCGGTTCGCACCAGCGCCTCGAGGTCGGCTCCGGTGTAGCCCTCGAGTTCGGCGGCCAATTCTTCGACGTCGATCTCGTCGTCCAGTGGTTTTCCGCGGGTGTGGACCTCGAGGATCTTTTCTCGAGCTTTTTGCCCGGGTTCGGGGACGAGCACGTGGGTGTCGAGTCGGCCCGGCCGGAGCAGAGCGGGGTCGATCTGGTCTTTGCGATTCGTCGCGGCGAGCACGACCAGGTTCGGATTCTCTCGCATGCCGTCGAGTTCGGTCAGGAGCTGTGAGACGACGCGTTCGGTGACCTCGTTGCCGTCGCCTCGAGCCGACGTGATGGCGTCGATTTCGTCGAAGAAGACGATGGAGGGGGCGGCCTGTCGAGCCCGCTCGAACACCTCCCGAATCGCCTTCTCGCTCTCGCCGACGTACCGATCGACGATTTCGGGCCCGTCGACGCGGACGAAGTTGACGTCGGTCTCGCCCGCGAGCGCTCGAGCGAGGAGCGTCTTCCCGGTGCCGGGTGGACCATGTAACAACACGCCGGAGGGCGGTTCGGTGTTCGTCTCTTCGAAGAGTCGGTCGTAGGTGAGGGGCCACTCGACGGACTCACGGAGAATCTGCTTTGCGTCCTCGAGTCCGCCGACGGCGTCGAAGTCCGTGTTCGGCGACTCGGCGACGTACTCGCGCATCGCCGAAGGTTCGACGGACGCGAGCGCGCTGTCGAAGTGGCGTTTCGTCACCGTCGGATCCCGGTTCCACTCGTCGCGCTCGTCGGCGTCGGTTGGCCGAGCACGGATCGCGGCCATCGCCGCCTCGCTCGCCACGGCGTCTAAGTCCGCCCCGACGAAGCCGTGCGTTCGGCGCGCGATTTTCTCGGTGCTGACGTCGTCCGCGAGCGGCATCCCGCGGGTGTGGACCTCGAGAATCTCCGTTCGGCCGTCGACGTCGGGGACGCCGATCTGAATCTCGCGGTCGAAGCGTCCGCCCCGTCGGAGTGCCGGATCGATCGAGTCGACGCGATTCGTCGCACCGATGACGATCACCTCGCCGCGCGCGTCGAGACCGTCCATCAGCGTCAGCAACTGCCCGACAATCCGGTTCTCGGCGTCGCCCTCGTCGTTTCGAGCGCCCGCAATGGAGTCGATCTCGTCGAAGAAGATGATCGTTGGGGCGTTGTCTTCGGCCGTCTCGAAGACCTCTCGCAGGCGTTCTTCGGACTCACCCTTGTACTTCGACATGATCTCCGGGCCGGAGATCGTCTCGAAGTGGGCGTCGACCTCGTTGGCGACCGCTCGAGCGATCAGGGTCTTCCCGGTTCCGGGCGGGCCGTACAACAAGACGCCGGAGGGCGGCTCGACGCCCAGACGCTGGAAGAGTTCGGGCTCCGAAAGCGGCAGTTCGATCATCTCTCTGACGAGTTCGAGTTCCTCGTCGAGGCCGCCGATATCCTCGTACGTGACGCCGGAGGCGGGTTCCGTTTCGGTGGTCGTCGACGGACGTGGATCAGCTGTCGACGACGAGTCGGTGTCGCTCGAGGACTGGTTCGCCGACGCGCTTCCGGTCCCCGACTTCCGGCCCCCGCTCGAGGCGGTGCCGGCAATTCTGATCGTCGTCGTGCTGGTGATGCGAACGTCGCCGTCCGGGTCAGTGTCGGTGACCTTGAACGGTTCCTGGCCGAGTCCCTCGAGACGGATCTGCTCGCCGGCTCGAACCGGCCGATTCCGCAGGGTTTTGGCGGCTTTTCGTTCGGCGATCTGTTGTTGATTCGCGGTGAACGTCGGCGGGGGGACGAGCGTGACCCGTCGCGCTTCGGCGATGGTCGACGTATCCTTCGTGCGAACGGTGACCGTATCGCCGACGTGTGCGCCGGCATTCGCACGCGTGTCGCCATCGATCTGGATGACGTTTTCAGGGACGGCGGAATCCGCGGGCCACATCTTCGCGACGGTCGCCTTTTCGCCGTCGATGACGACCGTATCGCCGCTCAACACGCCGAGTTGTCGACGCGCTAACTCCGGGATTCGCGCGACACCTCGCCCGGCGTCTCGCTTTTCAGCAGCACGAACAGTCAGCGACACGCCGTCCGAATCCGCCTGACTCATACGCGTTCCTTTCGTGTGAGCCACCTTGAGAATTGTCCTGCCAGCAGCCTCCGACCGTGCGGTTACAACGCGTTCTCGAGCAATCGGTCGATTCCACGCCGGATGCGTTCGGACGCTGACGGGCCGGATATCCCCAGTTGCTCGCCGACAGCTTCCGTCGACGCTGCGCGAGGGACTTCGAAGTAGCCGATATCCCGGGCGGCGACGAGTGCATCGTACTGCTCGTTCGTGAGCGAAAACGGCGGATCGTCGGCAGCGGACTCTCGAGTCAGTCGCTCGAGGTGGAACGTCGCGCCTCGCTCGAGACAGAACTCTCGGTAGGCGGCGAGTGCGTCCCGGTCGGGGAATCGGGCACGAGCCCACCAGCCGTCGACGGTGACGATGCCGCCAAGCGGAATGGTGCCGAGTTCGATGTACTTGCGGTAGATTGGAACCGGCGGGTCACGGAGTTCGATTCGATAACGGGCGTGTTCGTCCGCATCGTCGATGGCAACGGCGTCGGCGACTGTGGGATCGGCTGTAACTGCGTCCCGAAATTCGTCGTCGTGATCGTCGACGACGCGACAAACGGCGACGGGCCGGTCGGGATCGACGACGAGGATTCGTTCGATGTAGACCGTCACCGACGGTACCGCGGCGACAGCATTCGTCAGAGGGAGTTCCAGCGACGTCAAGCGAAACTCCGCGATGAGTCCCATACGACACCCGTCGCACCCCTCACTTAAACACCCTACTGTATGAGAGATATCCTCAACGGCGCGTCGGCCGTATCTGTGACTCGATGGCAACTGACAGTCGGCCCAAGATGCAACTCGATCACACCGTTCGACCACACCGATACTACCGAAACGCCGTCGAGAAACACTGGGACCCCCACGAAATCGACCTCGAGACGGACCGGGAGGAAATTACCGAACTCCACGATGTCGCGTTCGAGGCGCTCAAGGAGTCGCTCGCGCTGTTTGGCGCTGGCGAAGAATCGGTGACCGAGGATCTGGCACCGCTTGCGGTCGCACTCGACGATATCGGCGACCAGATGTTCATCACGACCCAACTCTACGAGGAGTCCAAACACACGGACTTCTTCGATCGATACTGGCGCGAGGTCATCCACGCCGAAGAAGAGCGTCGCGGCCAGTCGCTCTCCTCGCCGAGTGATGAGAAGTGGTTCAACGAGCCCTACGACGAACTCTTCGAGCGAAACGAACGGGCGATGGCGCGCCTGCTCGAGGACGACTCTCCCGAAAACCGGGCGAAAGCACACTGTCACTACCACCTGACGATCGAGGGAATTCTCGCCCAGACCGGATACTACGGACTCACGCTCGCGTACGGGAAGAACGAGCCCGAACTGCCCGACCTTCCGGGATTGGTCGAGGGGCTCAAGCTGATCCGCAGCGACGAGGGTCGCCACGTCGGCTTCGGCATGGCACAGCTCAAATCGCTCGTCATCGATGGCGAGGTCGAGGCCGATCTCCTGCGCGAAACGGTCGGCGATCTGGTCCCCCTGGTCCAGAAGAGTCTCGTGACCGACGACGGTGCGAGTTCCTCGGATGGGCCGGGTCCGAGTCCGACGGACCTCTCGGAGTACGCCTACAACAAGCACGAGCAGCGAATGAAGCAGATCACGACCGCCAGCGAGAAGATTCCCGACGTCGAGGAGCTAACTGAACTCGAGGATTGAGTCGTCTCCTCGAGTCGAGTCCACGAAACGATCTTCTCCGACTCTCTCGTTCGGCAGGTGTCGTGGGATCCACGCAGCGGTGTGCGAAGGAGGCTATTGAGCCGTACTTTCCGTGGTGACGTTGCCCTCGGTATGGAGTGTTCACGATCGGAGAAACGCATTTTGTCCTTCGTGGTGTATGCTATCATATGGTCGCTCAAAGCCAGCGCGACGACGGTACCTGGTGGGAGTGTGAGGACTGCGGACTCCTCTTCGACGATAAATCGGACGCTTCGGAGCACGAAAAGCGGTGTGACGCTTCCGAGCCTACGTACATTCAGTGAATCGGATCCCGCTCCTCCAGACGTTACTCGAGTCGCTCGCGGTGCTCGTCGGCGAGCGATTTAGCCTGCTCGAGCGTGTGCGTCTCTTCCCAGCGAACGGACTCGGCGTCGCCGTAGGCCATGGCCGTCTTCAATTCGTCGCGAAGGACGCCGTGACCCACTGACTGCACCGTCCCCGAGCCATCGCCCAATTCGTAGATTCCCGGTCGATCGGGAACGCTCGAGAGGGTCCCGCGCTCGAGGTCGCGCCACGGTTTCTGTAGCGGCATCGGTTAGTCACCGTCCGGTGTCTCTGCGTCGGCGTGCTCACCGGCCTTCGTGCTTCTCGCCTCGGCGCTCGCGTCGTTTCGTTCGTCCTCGACGTCTTCGACGAGTTCGTACGCGTGCTCGCTCAACTCGTCCTCGGCAAAGACGAACACCCGGCCGTCGACGAGCGAGAGGTCGGCCTCCACGCGAATGGAGTACGCCTCAGTCGAGACTGCCACGCCTGGAAACAGTTCCTCCTCGTCGTCTCCCTCGAGCATGACGCGGCCGACGCCCGTCACCTCGAGGATGTCGTCGTGGGTGTTTCGGTCGTTGACGTAGGTCATCACGCCCTCGATGCCGTCGGGATCGGTGACGAGCACGTGCACTTCCTTGCCGGGCGGCGTTTTGATCGCGTTCTCGACGGGTTTTGGCGGGCCGTGATAGAAGACGTCTCGCCCGTCGAGGTACTCGACTACGACGCCGCCCTCAACGAAATCGACACCGATCGTACTCGGCGCGACGTTGTTGCGTGCACTCATTGGGTGGCTATTCGGTCGGTTCTCGGAAAAACGGTCCGTTCTGTCGTCCGGCACGGAGAGTGATTGGTGTCACTCGCTGATCGTCCTCAGCCGCTCGTGTCCGAATTTGAATACTACTGCACAGCGTCGTCGAGACCGTCAGCCGTAAATAGACGCTTTGAGAGTGTGCGAGTATGGACGGCCGCGCCGTCGCTCCGGCAGCCGGAACGGTTCTGAACGCACTCGCGACCGGAACGGGCTCTGCCTTCGCGATCGACCTCGAGACGACAGCTACCGTCGACCTCACCGACGATGGAGACATCGATGCGGCCATCGCTGGCGAACCCGAGGCCGACACGACGCTCATCGAGCGCTGCGTCGAACTGACGATTGAGGAGTACGCAGAAACTGCGGGCCTCGAGCCATCGACCGTCGGTGCCCGCGTCGAGACCGACAGCGAAGTCCCGATGGCATCCGGACTGAAAAGCTCGAGCGCCGCGGCGAACGCGACCGTGCTCGCGACGCTCGACGCACTCGAGATTGCGGACGCGGTCGAGCGGATTTCGGCGTGTCGAGTCGGTGTTCAGGCCGCACGCGACGCGGGTGTGACGGTTACGGGTGCGTTCGACGACGCCAGCGCGAGCATGCTCGGCGGCGTGACGGTCACTGATAACTCGGCCGAGAAACTCCTCGCCCACGAAGAAATCGACTGGCACGCACTGGTGTACACCCCACCGGTCCAGTCGTTTAGCGCCGACGCCGACGTCACGGCGTGTAAGCAAATTGCACCGATGGCGGACCTCGTCGCCGAACTGGCGCTCGACGGCCGCTACGGCGAGGCGATGACCGTCAACGGCTTCGCGTTCTGCGGTGCACTCGAGTACTCGACGGCACCCATGATCGACGCGCTCCCCGACGTTGCAGGCGTCTCTCTTTCGGGGACGGGCCCGAGTTACGTCGCCGTCGGTGACAGAGAGACGCTCGAGGCGGTCCAGACAGACTGGGCCGAGCGTGACGGAACGACACGGTTACTGCAAACACGAACCGATGGAACACAGGTACGATGACTCGAGAATCTGAGACAGCAACTGACGGTGGAACGGATGCCCGAACGCCCGACGAGATGACCCTCGACGAACTGCGCGAGGAAATTCAATCGATCGATCGCGAGATCGTCGAACTCATCGCCCAACGAACGTACGTTGCGGACACGATAGCACAGGTCAAGGACGAGCAGGGCCTTCCAACGACCGACGAGTCACAAGAACAACAGGTGATGGATCGGGCAGGGACGAACGCGGAACAATTCGACGTCGATGCGAACCTCGTCAAGGCGATTTTCCGACTGTTGATCGAACTGAACAAAGTAGAGCAGCGTGAGAACCGGTAGCAAACGGCACTAATTTTACGGATCTACTACTGTTTCACCTCGCCAACAGCTTCAGCGTTCGGACGCCGAAACACCTACAGTAACACGCAGGTAATACAGGCGTATGTCCGAAGCGGCCACAAACAACGGCGACGACGAGATCGTCACGGTAAACTTCAAAGTCACACGGTCGTTTCTCAACGAGATCGAAGACACGTGGCAAGGACGAGGATTCAACAGTCGGAGCGAATTTATTCGGTATACCTTACGCGATGCCGTCGAACACCCTACGTTCGACCGCGATGAACTCGTTGCGCTCCTCAAAGCTGAAGAAGACGTTCGTGAAGAACGGACGATGAGCGCCGAAGAAGCACGTGAACGATTCGGCACTAGCGACACGAATGAGTGACGACGGGTGGGCGTGGGAACTCGCATCGAAAGCACAGGACGACCTCGATGCACTCAATCCGAACGAGCAGCAACGCATTATCGACAAACTCGACGAAATCGTCGATTCTCCGTGGCGAGACCCACCGGACTATGGCGAACCGCTCCAGAACAGTCCACGCCGTAAGGTACGTATTGGTGAGTTCCGTCTCGCGGTCACGTTCGATCAAGACGAGTACCGAATGGTCGTTGCTCGAATCAAACGTCGTGGAGGCGCGTATACCGCTGACGACGACTGAGTAGATATACCAGAAACCGGTAAAGTAGGCGAAATCTGTAACATCAGTCTAAGACCTGAACAAGGTTGAGCAATGTGAGAATCGGTAGCCCGCGACGAAGATACTGCTACGTCATTCATCAGCAGGTTCGAGCGGGACTCGCTCCACCTCAATGTCTTCGTAGTCTTTCTCCGATGAGAGCACGTTCAACGTCCGTGTTTCTGCAGTTGCGGCGTGGAACGCATCGAACGACGTCATTCCCTCGTCGTAGTAGTTGACGGCCTTCAGAACGATTTGTCGCTCTTCCTCGTTTCGGACAGGGACGAGTTCGAGTAGATTTGCCACGAGTGGTACGTACTCGAACTCGTACCGTTCGCGGGCGAGAAGGAGTTCGAGATAGGAGAAGGCCGACGTTTCTACGTCGTACTCGTTGAGGGCTTCTTCTGCTGATTGCTGCAACCAGTCTGAGTCTTTGGCGAGCGCGAGTAAAAAGTCGGTTTCGACGTAAACCGTCATCTATCGTCCCCTTTCTTGCGGGCCTCAGCTTTCGCTTCTGCTTCGATGTCGGCTCGAACATCGTTGACGGACGCGTCACGTAACTCGCCTGCCGCTTCGCGGACTGCAGCGAGTGGGTCGTCCGCGACCGGAACGAGTTCAATTCTATCCTCGTACGTGACGATGTGGTACTTCTCCCCGTATTTTTCTCGCACATCTTTGGGGATGTACAACCTCCCCTGCCCGTCCGTTTCTGCTGACATAGTTGTGGCTATGGTGCCATAGAAAAAGAATCTTACCACTATAAGAGAACCAATGGTATAGCTATTGGTGTTTTATCTGTTCGCACATTGGATATTGTCTATTTGAACAAGGCCGAGCAGCGTGAGAATAGGTGGCATGAATTTTGAGCGCGTGTATCGCGCGATCCGCAATCAACATTGCTGAGAACACCGCTGTCGCCGAACCGTCCGGTTATTGAGCAGTTGGTTGGTATTGAAGATATGAACCGTGACCGACCACCGACGCCAGCGTTTCCAACGCACGCGAACACAGGCGTTGTCACTGTGTATCCATCTTCGTCTTCACGTGGCTACAGTTATTTACCGAAGAGCGGATTTTCCGGGAGACACAGCCCATAAGCCACAAGAGACGATATCTCTGATCAGATGAAGTACGTCGAAAAATACCAGTCGGTGTTTGTTCTGGTCGCCATCGTTGGTGGATTGGTGCTCGGACAAGTGACTGGTGTCCCTACCGTCGCAGATCAACTGATTCTGCCGTTTTTGATGGTGATGCTGTTTGCAGCGTTCACTGGGATTCCACTTTCACGACTCCGGTCGGCGTTCAGAAACCGGCGTGTCGTCGGGTCGAGCCTCCTGATTAACTTCATCTGGAGTCCATTGTTAGCCGTTGGTTTGGGGGCCCTTTTCCTTCGCGACCATCCGGCACTGTGGGTTGGTCTCATCATGTTGATGGTCACGCCATGTACGGACTGGTATCTCATCTTCACCGATATCGCCGATGGGGACGTTCCACTAGCGACCTCCGTTCTCCCGTATAATCTCGTCCTCCAACTGATTTTGCTTCCGATCTACCTGTACGCATTCGCAGGAGAACTGATTGCGTTGCCGTTGGATATCTTACTAGAGAGCGTCTTACTCGTCCTCGTCGTGCCACTCGTCTTCGGTGGGACTGCCCGTATTGGATTGGTTCGGACAAAGGGACAACAGTGGTTCACACAACGGTTTCTTCCAAAACTCAGTCCGATCCAGATCGTCTTCTTGAGCCTCGCTATCGGGGCGATGTTCGCCTCACAGGGCGAAGTTATCCTTGCAAACCCCGGACTGCTCGCACTGCTTGCTGTTCCCGTGATCGCCTTCTATGCAATTACCCTCGGGATCGGTTTCGGCGTGGGTCGCTTGTTGTCGTTCTCCTACGAAGAAATGGTCTGCTTCAACAACACCATCCTCTCACGAAACTCCCCGACAGCGCTTGCGATTGCGGTTGTCGCGTTTCCACACGAACCACTCATTCCACTGGCACTGGTCATCGGGCCGCTGTTAGAGCTCCCACTCTTAGGAATTATCGCCCAAATTCACATCGGGATCAAAAATCGGGAGTGGTGGCCGTTCGATCCCGCTGTCTTGTGTAGCAGAGGATGACGCGTGATCACTATCCGTACCCACTGATCGGAGAGCGCAAACTATCAGATAGTGGAATGGTATTCTGCGTGTAGTGACCGTCACTCACCGATGGCCTGCTCGAGCGCCGCGATTTCCTCGTTCGTAAGGCCGTACAGGTCGTACAAACTGTCTTCGATACCGTGATCGATTCGCTCGATTTGGTACTCGAGTGTTTCGGCGGCCGACTTCGTCTGCCGGAACTGCTCGAGGCCGGTTTCGACGTCCCCGACAGCGGGGAGGGTGAGCGCGTTCAGTCGGTCGATCAGCGAGTTCGTCTTCGTCGCCGTTTCTCGGACGTTGGCGAATCCGCCGGCTTCCTCGAGCGCCACTGGGACGAACTCTCGGACCAGCACCCGGGTCACGTCGTCGAGGCCGACGAACGTAATCGCCGGCTCGAGCGCTGTTTCCGTGTACCCCCAGCGGTCGGTGTCGAACGCCGCGTCGTCGTCAGGTTTGTACCTCGCGCTCAGGTAAATGGTCAGCGTCGACTCGTCTTCCTCGATATCGACGGAGCCGAATCGAAGCCCGTCTCGGGTCGCCGTCGTTTCGGAAAGGATCGAGTCGGCGATGCCGGCCGGCGGCTGGTACTCGGGCAGTTCCTCGAGCGCGTTCCCGTCGTCGTACCGACCGAGATAGTCGCGCAGGCGCAGGTTCAGTTCGCGAAATTGCGCCGTGTACTGTTGGCGACGGTCAACCGCGCCACAGACGACTTCGTACAGGTCTCGCGGCCGTGCTCGTTCGAGGGGCAACGACTCGGTTTCTCCTGTCGCGTACGCCTCGAGATCGGTGAGACGGTCGGCCGAAAGCGAGTCGATGGCCCCGTCGAACTCGAGTGATGGCACGGGAAACGGGTTGAGGTAGGCGGTTTTCATCCGGACATACCCGCCACGAAGGTCGGTGCCGGCGTGAGCCAAGAACGCGCTCAACAGATCCGAGTTGAGCAACGCGGTGAGAAACCGCCTGTCGTACGCCTCGGATTGAATGCCGTAGACGGTGTCCAGAATCGCGCGGCCGTCCGTATCGATCGCTGCCGTCCCCTCGTCGACCACGTCGGGGACGACGACTTTGGCTTCCCGGGCCCGACGCATATTCTGTGGCCGACCGAACTGATACCACTCCGGCGTGTCGCGGTACCGGCCACTCTCCCTGTCCTCGAGCGTCTCTCGCACCTCACGCAGATACGACCAGGCCTCGGGGAACTCCGTCTCGAGCGTCTCCTTCGAGTACAGTTCGACGCCCGCCTCGGTCGTCTCGTATGGGAACAGCAGTACGCGATCCCGATCGAATGCGTACCGATCGATATCCGACCCCTTGAGCGCTGGTTCGAGCAGTTCCTCTTCGATAGCGACGGCTCGCTCGAGTTCGCTCGAGTAGTAGCCCTCCTCGGTTCGCTCGAGCAGGTACACCGGATCAGCGTTCGTGCCGATTCCTTTGAAAACGCTCGCGATATCGTCGAGCGTCGGATTCTCGGATAGTCGATCGAAGAGTGCACCGACGGGGCCGATGTCGAACGACCACGGATTACCGTCGAGCGTTTCGTGGTCGACCGTGCCGTTTTGCCACTCACTGTCGTCGTCGGGGAGTGGCGTCTCCCCTTCGGATGCGGGCGCCACTAACTGCCAGATATCGACACCTTGCGTCTCGTCGCCGTTCGCCAAAAGCACGCAGGAGTAGGTCGTGATGCCGTCGAACAACTGGTAGGAGCCGAAGTCGACGAGTTGCTCGAGGCCGCCTCGCTCGCCGATGTACGATCGGAGGGATTCGCCCGCCTGAGACGTGAGCCACTTGTTCGGGACGATGTACCCGAACTCGCCGTCGTCGGCGAGTAACTCGAGTCCGTGTTCGATAAAACAGAGATAGCTGTCGAACTCCCCGCTCGAGGCGGCCTCGTACTGCGTTCCGTAATAGTTCCAAAGGTCGACATCGGCCCGCTTGAGTGTGATGCTCCTGACCCACGGCGGATTGCCGATGACGGCGTCGAATCCGCCGGACTCGCGTTCGGCTCCCGAGTCGGTGTAGAAGACTTCGGGGTACTCGAGTCGCCAGTGGAAGTACCGGTCGCGAGCGGCCCACTCCTGTGCTGTCCGGAACCACTCCGTTCCCTCCAGGTCGGCCCAGCGGGAGTCGTCCTCGAGCGCCCTGGCCATCCGCTCGTACGCTCCGTCCGGGACCGACAGGCCAACGTCGGCCGCCGTCTGGACGTGTGCCATCGCTTCGAGTCGCTGGCGAAGTTTGTTCCGCTCGAACTCGTCGTACTTGGCTTCCATCTGCTTGACGTCGGCGAGGTCTCGGTTCTCGATGGCGATGAAGTCCTGATAGATGTGGAGTAACTGTTCGATCGTCCCCTTTCGTGCGATGCCGAAGTCGGCTAACGTGGCGTTTTGACCATCGCCCGGGCCCGCTGACTCCAGTCCCTCGATCGACTCGATGTCGCTTCCGACCAGTGAGTTCCCGGCCTTCAGGTGGTGGTCGAGAAACGCCAGTGGCTGCTCCGCAGCGAGCGTTCGGAGCCACAGCGACACCTTCGCCAACTCGACGGCGAGCGGGTTGAGATCGACGCCGTAGATACACCGCTGGGCGACCTGCCGGCGCGCCCAGTTGATGTCGTGGTCGTCGTCGACCGTCTCGAGGCCGTCCTGGCCCGCCTGGCGCTCCTGGGCGTCGACGATCTCTCGAGCGAGATAGTCGACGGCGTTCGTCAGGAAGTGCCCGCTGCCCATTGCGGGATCGAGGACGTTCAGTTCGAACACCCGTTCGGCGAACTCGTCGGCAAAGCCTCGATTGCCTCCGTGCGGGCTCTGGCCGACGAGGTCCCGACGAATCTCCGCGACGAGGGGCTCGAGTGTCTCCTCGACGATGTACTCGACGACCGGTTCAGGGGTGTAGTACGATCCCGTCGATTTGCGCTCGCCGCTGTCGGTCGAGAGGTACACCTCGCCCGCAGCGACGGCGATTTCCTCGGCTGGGGCGTCCGCCTCGGCGACGACGTACTCGCCGTCCTCGAGGGCCATCGGTTCGTCGGCAATCGAGAGTTGGTACTCGAGCAACCCCTCGTAGATGCTGCCGAGATGGCGAACGTCGAGCGAGGAGTAGTCGACGAAGGTCTTCCCGTCGCCCTCGGTTGCCTCGCTTCGCGTGAGCAGATCGATGACGGTCGCGAGGTGCTCATCGCCGATGGAGTTCGCCGCGAGGAATCGGGCTTCCGGACTATCGGTCTCGTCCGGATCGGTGCGAAACAGGCCACCGTTGTACGCCGGCACGGAGAGCTCTCCGGGGGGAATTCCCTGCGATTCGCTACCCCGATCGACGAGCGCGAACAGGTCAGCTAGCCGCGACTCGAGCGTGTTTTGCCAGCTGTGATACGTGTTCGTCGCCCCGTCGAGTTCGGCGGCCACGGTCTGTTTGAGCGAGTGGAGGCTGTACGATCGTTCGTAAATCTCGTTGGACGTATCGAGTAGGTCGCGGCCGTCGCTCTCCGCGTAGAGGACGAATATCAGGCGATACAGATAGATGAGCGAGCTGTCGTGGACGAGTTCGAGGTCCGCCTCGCCGACGTCGTTTTCGGGATACTCGAGGTAGCCCGCTGCGAGGACCGTAATCGCCTCGTAGATGTTGTCCTGGAGGTCCGCACCGAGTTCCTGCGCGAAGACGCTCGATTCTGCGTAGACGTCGTCGAGAAACCGGTCGCCGCGGCCGTCCGCACGGAATGCCTCGTGGCGGAAGAAGAGGTAGAAGTACTTGAAGTCCGAAAGATCGCCGCACTCGAGGAGCGTCGGGAGGTCGATCTCGTAGTAGGAGTCGAGTCGGTGGCTCGTCGGCCCGTAGTAGAGTCGCCACGTCTTTCCGTCGGTGAGGACGGCCCACTCGGCCGGCGTCTCCTGTAAGTAGACGTGGATCTGGTAGCTCGGATTCTCGAAATCCCGCCGGTGGTCGCCGCTGCCGCGGGTGTCGAGTGGCCGACCCCAGCGTTTGGCGTCTGCGACTGCGAGCGCGTTCGCGTAGAAATCTCCCCCTTCCGCTCGTCGATCGTACGCGTCTCGAGCGGTTTCTTCGGTGTCGAAGAACGCGTAGTCAGGGCGTCTCCGGGTCCGATCCGTCTTCGCTTCGACCTCGAATGGAATCCCCAGCAGTCGAAAGATCGGCCGGATGAACGTCTCCTCGAGTTGCGATTCGTTGCGTTTCGGGGCCGTCGCTCGCTCGCGTTCCCACAGGTCGGAGACGGCGTCGAACGCGGCTTGCAACTCGTCGTCGTCGACGTCACGCCACGCGTCGGTTTTGGGGAGTTGTTCGTCGAGGTAGTGATTCGAAAACAGATCGCGATTCGTTCGATAGGGACGTGTTGGCTGCATATTACGCAGGAGAGTGAACTGTCACGATGAAGCCAACGGACCCACATAGTCTTTCTCGTCTCCTCCCCGTTCCCGCGCGCTTTCGTACTCGTTTTTCTCGTACTCTCTTTCGCTCAGATCTCGTTCGACGGGAGCTCTTCCGCCGGTCGGTTGGGTCCGGACGACGGGAGTTCGAGGACGGCCGCCGTCTCCTCGTAGCTCGGCGCTCGAGCGAGCGTTTCGTAGTTGCTGTACCGGGTGCTCGTGTACTCGTCGTAGGCACCAGCCTCGAACGATCGTCGTAACTCGAGACAGTGATCGCGAATCGAGCGCTCGGGCTCGAAGCCGAGTTCGGTCCGAATCTTCTCGAATTCGACGCGGTAACTTCGCTCGTCGGTGTGGTTGTCGTGGTACTCGATCGACGCGTCGGGGAAACAGTCGGCCACGATGGTCGCGAGTTCGTCGATACGGTAATTTTGCTGGTTCGAGCCGACGTTGTACACCGTGTCGGCGACGGCGTCGAGCGGAGCGTTCAGGCACGTCACGTACGCTCGAGCGGCGTCTTCGACGTGGACATTCGGGCGATACTGCTCGCCGCCGAAGACGGGTATCGTCTCCGTGGTGTAGGCCTTTGCTGGCAGAATGTTACCGACGAGGTCGAATCGCATCCGCGGCGACTGTCCGTAGACCGTCGCCATTCGGAGGATCGTCGGCGAAAAGTTCTCGTCGGCGAGGTCGCGGAGCACACGTTCGGATTGGATCTTCAGGCGCGCGTACAACGAGACGGGGTTCAGCGCTGACTCCTCGGACAACCGTCCCGTGGCAGCGCTGGCACGTCCGTAGACGCTACACGTCGACGCGAAGACGAATCGATCGATGCCGTGGTACTTACACAGCGACGCGAGCAGTTGCGTCGAGTGGAGATTGTACTCGAGGGTCTTCTTCGGCGAAATTTCTGAGGCCGGATCGCCGACGATTCCGCCGAGATGCACGACGGCGTCGACGCCGTCGATCGCCGAGAGTACCGTCTCGACCGATCGTGCGTCGTCTCGAACGACCGAACACCGTTCGGAGTCGACGAGATCGACGATGCCAGCGTCGCCGTACATCATCGGATCGAGGATCCGGACGTGGAATCCGTCCGCGAGAAGTTGTCGGCACAGAACCGAGCCGAGGTAGCCCGCGCCACCGACGACGAGTACCGTTTCGACCCCGTTGGATTCGTGTTCGACCGGCTGTGATCGATTCTTCGCCTCGCCAACGATCGTGACGTCGACCACTCGCTCGTCGTCGTCGATGACGGGAGCGACAGTCGGTCGGGTCTGATACGCACGTTCGTCGGTGTTATCGGTGTCTCCGTACGGGCGTGTCGTTCCGTCCGACTCGACGACGACCGGCGACGTATCCACGACGGTAGACAGCTCGGCGTCTGGCGAAACGCCCTCGAACAACTGCCGTCTCAGTCGGGTCGCTGTCGCGGTCCCGACGAGTCGGTGTTCGTCGTCGACGAGTACGATACCCCCTGATTCAGATCGTTCGATCCGTCCGATCGCCTCACGGATCGATAGACGCGAATCGGCTGTGACTGGCCATTTCATGATTACAAATCGGCTCCAACTGCCCCGTATCGTCGACCGCGAAGCCGACGACGGGCGGCTTACCCACTCAAACCGGCGGACACCCCTTTGTTATGAATCGATTGGGCGACTCGAGGGAGGTCACTGACCGAACACGCTCGAGACAGCGGTAAACACGGGGTACACATACTGACGATGGTGAAAATCAATCAGATGACAGTGTCTACTCGGTTTTCGTTAGACGCTTACTCGAGGCCGGCTGCGACACCCTCGACGATGCGATCGATCTCGTGGGATTCCAGATCCGGGTGCATCGGAAGCGAGAGTACTCGGCTCGTAATCTCCTCCGTTATCGGGAGCGTTCCCGCCTCGTACCCGTATTCCTCGCGGTAGGCTTCGGTGAGGTGGACGCCGGGATCCCAGTACACCTTCGATGCGATTCCCCGACGGTCTAGGGCGTCGATAATGGATTTTCGGTCGATTTCCGGCTCGAGTGTCACCGTGTATAGCTGATAGACGTGCCGACCGTATCCGCCGGCAGTGTGTGGCTCGACGCCCTCGAGCGCACGTAGCTGTTCGGAGAGTTGCGCCGCGACGGCACGACGATTCGAGATGTGCGTCTCGACTCGCTCGAGTTGGGAACAGCCGATACTCGCAACGAGATCGGACATACGAATATTCGTCCCGAGGGCCGTGTACTCGCCGCTGCTGGCCGAGTCGAAGTAATCCGACGACGACCGACCGTGCGACCGAAACTGCTCGAGTCGTCGTGCGACGGCGTCGTCGTCGGTGACGACCGCGCCGCCTTCACCCGTGGGCAGGACCTTGTTCTGACAGAAGCTAAACACCCCTGCGTCGCCGATCGTTCCCAGCGTTCGTCCGCGATAGTCGCCACCGAACGCCTCGGCAGCGTCCTCGATCAGCGGCACCTCGAGCTCCGCTGCAATGTCCGCCAACGGATCGACGTCGCAGGCTGCACCGAAGGGATGGATCGGTAAGAGCGCCGCCGTGTCGTCCGTTACCTGCGTCTCGACGTGCTCGGGATCGAGTCCGTACGTCCGTCGGTCGATATCGGCAAACACCGGCGTCGCCCCGACGAGACGGACCGCATTCGCCGTCGCGATGAACGTAAACGACGGGACGATCACTTCGTCGCCCTCGCCGATTCCGTACGCCTTCAACGCGGCGACCAACGCAGTCGTCCCCGAGTTGACCGTCACTGCGTGCTCGACGCCGAGGTACTCCTCGAGTCCACGTTCGAACGCGTCGATGTACGGTCCGTTTGCCCAGTACGCACCTCTCGAGATCGAGTCAACCGCATTCGAGATATCGGTCTCGTCCCACGGAATTTCGAACAACGGAATCTCGTCGCTCATCGACCGATCGTTCACGAAACTATGGATTAAGTAGCCGTCTACTACCCACAGCGAAATCACCCCCTTCTACTCGGCCGTTCTACATGTTTTCGGGTGCGCACTCGTCCGATAGCCGATCGAACCGATCACATCGCACTCCGTGAATGACACAACAGCGCCACAGTCTCACATCGCGGGACGTTCCTCAGGCATTTTGTCCCCCGTTACCGTAACCGTCGCGTATGTACGACGCGATTTTGCTCCCTACCGACGGGCGGCCAAACACCGACCGAGCGATCGAGGAGGCACTCGAGTTGGCAGCCGTCCACGACGCAACGCTCCACGTGCTCTACGTCATCAACTCCGCCGAAATCGCGCCAGGAATCGACTTCGAGGACCTCGAGACGATCGGCACGGACGCCGTCGATCACGTTGCAACTCTCGCCGCGGACAACGGCCTCGACGACGTTCGAACGACGGTCACACACGGCCTTCGTGCGCGGTCGATCCTCGAGTACGCGTCGGAGCACGAAGTCGACCTCCTCGTCATGGGTCGACACCGCGGCCTCGAGCGACTTCGCCGACCGAGTCTCACGAAACAAGTCGCGCCGGATGCATCCGTGCCGGTCCTCATCGTTGGCTAGGGAAAATAATAGCGAGATAAATAACTGACCCAGAATGTCATCAAAATATACTTATATCGAATCGGACCATACGATGGTATGGACGATTGTCCCCGCAGAGCGCTACTCGGTGGGATCGGAGCGGCAGTCGCGGCGACGACCGCTGGCTGCCTCTCGCTGACTGACGATTCAGCCCCCTCAGATGGCGGCTCTGACGACGATGTCGACGTCGACGTCGAGACGTTGTTCGAATACGTACCGGACGCCTTCGACACCGAAATAACACTCACGGCCGCAGACATCGACCGACTCGAGACGGCAGACACGCCGGACGGATACGGCCTCGCGTTCGGCCTCGGAACCGCCGCGCTACAAGAGTGGGGCGGCGACGCCGAGGCCGTCTCGAGTGGCATCGTCGTCGAAGACGCAGACGACTTTTCGGTTCCGCTTACCGTCATCTCCCTCGAGGACGGTGATCTCGATACGCTCGACCTCGAGACGGACGTCTCCCTCGAGTCGAAAGACCACGATAGCGGAGTCTCTTACGAGTACGCCACGCACGGCGACAGCGACGACGCCGTCGCCGTCGTCGACGACGTTGCCCTCTTTGCCGAGTCGGAGTCGACCATCGACGCTGCACTCGAGACCGTCGGTGACGACGAACCGACGCTACTCGACGAAGAGCCTGCACTGAGCGAGGGTCTCGACTACATTTCCGATGCCGACACGAGAACGGCCATCACGGACGTAGACGACGAGGTGCCAGAATTCGACCTCGATGGCGACGACATCGACTACGTAGCGTTTGCGACGACCGTCGTCGATGCCGACACGCTCGAGCACACGTACGTGTACGGATTAGCGTCCGAATCGTTGGTCACCGACGAGATCGTTTCCGCTTTCGAAGACGAACTGGCACAGGAACCGGCACATCTCGGAGACGAGCCGACGATCGAAACGGACGACAACGTCGTGACGCTCTCCTGGACGACCGACCTCGAGGCACAACGGCAGGCCGAAGATCACGACAGTCCGAGCGGACTACAGGTCGAATCGTTCGATCCCGACGACGAGTACGTCCACGTTCGGTTCACGAGCGGCGATCCAACACCCGTCGATGAACTGACGATCGAACTCGAGGACGAGGAGTACGACGACGAAATCTGGGCAGACGGTCAAACCGAGGTCGGCGAGGACGACACGATTCGCTTCGAAATGGACGTCCTCGAGCCGAATCTTTCCGTAACGGTCTCTCACGAAGGCGACGGCTTTGGATCCTCGTTTGGGACGACGATCTTCAACAACTTCATCTTCGACCTCCAGTACGACGCGGATGCTGAAACGATGACGATTCGCTACGAGGACGAGTACGCACTCGACGGGGACAAACTCGTCGTCGGCGTGTACGACGACGAACTCAACTTCGACAGCGAAGACGACCCGGTTACGTCCGAAACGCCGTGGGAGGGAGACACGCTCGAGGAGGGTGCCGAGGTCACACTCGACTCGATCGAACCCGGCCAGACCGTCGTCGTCGGCTGGGAAGAACCAACGATCGAGAACTCCCTCGCCCAACGAACGGTCCAGCCGCCGGGCGTGCCTCTGATCGAGTACGAGTACGAGGCGAACAGGCTCACCGTCGAACTGACGTTCGAAGACGACGAATCCGAGCCAGCGGACGACTACGAACTTCGGATCGACGACGAACCCGCATCGACCCAGTGGAGCGACGACGGTGACACGGTCTCCGACGGATCGACGCTCACATTGGACGACGTGGAAACCGGTGCGCAGATCGGTGTTTTCTGGGACGAAGACTTCCGTATCGGTGGCAGCTCTGCGGTACCGAACGTCGATATCCTCGCCGAAATCGACGGCGATTCCCTCGTTCTCGAGTACGAAGACGGCCCATCACTCCCCGTTTCGTCACTCGAGATCGACGTCTTCGCGGACGGCGAGACGACCGAAATCGACCTCGAGGAGGAAGTCGACGAGACGTTCGAGGAAGGCGAGCGTGTCACGCTGATGGAAAACGTCGAAACAGAACAGATGACGCCGTCGGTCTCGCTGCGCTACGACGGCAACGTGATCGGATCGGCGTTCCCGGACGTCTAACGGCCCAACGCCCGAGATAACTGCCGTCGTGATTGTAGTTAGCGTTCTCGAGCCCAGTCCAGCGATTTCTCGGCACCGCGCGAGACGATCACAAGCCGGTGACGGTAACTGATCTTCGTGAGTTGTCGGCGCTCGCTTGCGCATTCGTCATGCTGTCGACGGAAAATCCATGACCGCCTACAGACCGACAGTTCAAAACGACAAACAACGCGGTTCGTCGCGACGTCGCCGACGCGATCAGATTTGCACACCGTACCGCCGAACACAGCAAAAATCGATGGTTGTGGCACAACGGTTACAGATCGGTTCGGGGAACGACGACGACGGGGACCGGTGATCGCTCGAGCAGTCGCTGGACGACCGAACCAGTAGTCGCGAGACCTGCTGACTGGTCGTCGTTCGGAGAGAGGAGCAGTTCGTTTGCGTCGGCCGTCGCTACCGTCTCGAGAAGCGACGAGGCAGGGTCGTCAACATCCGTTAACAGGGTCGTCTGTACGTCACCGACTGCTGGGAGTCTAACGGCTGCGACGTTCAGTGCCTCCTGTGCGTCTCGTGTTGCGTGTGTCTCTTCACCGGGAGCGAGACCAACGACTGTAACGGTATCGTCGGACGTCGCTCGTTCGGCGAGGTAATCACAGCACGCTGCCATTTCGTGAACACCCATCGTCACGATCAAATAGTGCATGCCAGAGCCACTCGTTCGGCCGCCGAATAGCTGTCTTCTTGGGCAAGGATATCACGGCCAGGCTCGTCCCAGTTTCCGAGCGGATTTTCCAACTCGGAAAATCCACTCGTGAAACTATTAGTGAACGGGAGAAAGTCATAGGTGATGAAATGCACCGTCGCTAGCTGGTGTTGTTTCATCACGCATGTCATCCAGACATCGCCACATCGCTGACTTGGGTTCGAGTCGATAGCCAGTTGGGTCCCCGCCCCATCTCGGTTCGACTCACCCTGCCTCAGCGCGGTCCCCACTTTCGCTTCGGCTCGAGGTGTGCGCTGTCTCTTCAACGTCGTAGCCAACTGATCCACCGACCGCAGTGACAACACTCGACTCAGTGACGACCGTACAGCGAGTACATGATCGCGACGAGCCCGCACAATCGGCTCACGTTCTCGAGAAACACCGTCACGACCTGTCCCGGGCTCGTGAGCGTCGTCACGACGACGTTGATTACGAACGGAAAGAGCGTCAACAACAGTAACCCAGTAGCGAGATAGAGCATCGACGGCGTCCCGTTTCGACGGTAGCCTCGGTAGGCCTGATACGCGATGATCGTCCCGAGAAGTGCGACGAGAAAGAGACTGGCGATAGTCAGCAGTTCGAACAGGGGTGCTTCGTCGACTCGAACGACGTCCTGGCTCATCGCATCCCCTCCCACATCCGGGTGAATTTGTCGGCAACGTCCTCTTCGCGATACGTGATCTCGAGTTCGAACGAGCCGTCTTCGAGGGTGAGTTCGAGGTGCTCGAGGTTCGCACTGTAGACGCTGTAGTGATTACCATCGGGTGCGAGTTCGGTTTCCTCGGAGACGAGTTGGCACTCCTCGAGGCGGTCGAGTCGGCGATAGATCGTCGGCAGGGATGCATCACACCGCTCACTCAGGGTACTGGCAGACATGGGTTCGATGCTCGTATGGGTGAGGATTTTACGTGCGTACTCGTCGTCGAGCACCGCGAGTACTGTCGAAAGATCGGTATCCTCACTCACTGGTAGCTGATCGTTCTGGCAACAATATGAAAAACAGTCCGATTTTTCTGAACGAGAGAACACGCATTCGACAGTCAAAGTATCCGTTCGCCGGCACAGCGCTACGATAGCCCCCACCGTCTCAACAGCAGCGAAATTTCGAGTTTGTATATCGTCATATGGTTTACCGCCCACGACTCACGCAAGGGTATCGAGCCAGTCGATCATCCGTTGTCGAAGCCGTCGCTCCCCCGCTCGAGTAAATCGATGACCTTCGCCAGCGAACGCGTCGAGCAGCACGTCCGTCTCGAGACGACATACTGCGTCGATACTGTGTTCGATACCGACCGAGTCGTCCGCTCTCCCGTGGAAAATCGCGACGGGGACCGAGAGGCCGTCCACGACAGCACCGAATCGGTGTCGCTCGAGGTCGTCGAAGAACCGACCGTCGATTCGATCACCCGTTTCGAACTCGAGGACGCCGCCGCGCTCGACCGACGATCGGTAGCTGTCGAACGCCTCGTTGGCCGTTACGGGCGCTCGCGTCACGAGTGCCTCGATTCGTTCGTCGTCAATTGCCGCGTGGAACGCGACTTTGCCGCCGAAACTCGAGCCAAAGCAGACGTACGACGGAATATCGAAGTAGTCGACGACCGCCCGAAGATCCGCGAGTTTCGAACTGAGCGTTTGCTCGAGAAACGTTCCGTCCGACTCGCCACAGCCGCGAAAGTCGAATCTAACGGCGTTGTACCCGTGCTCGAGGGCGTAGCGACATCGCTGTTCGTAGCTCCCAGATTTGTCGCTCAGAAAGCCGTGACAGAAAACGATCCAGTCGGTTCCGGTCGTTTCGTGGTGGACGGCGGCGACCGATTCGTCGTTCGCGACGGGAATTCGGTGCGTCGTCTCGGACATTGTCTCACTGTTCGTCGGTACCACCGTAGTCGTTGCCCCGCTATCCACTCGGTAGCCAGCACAGCGTTTACCGTGAGGGGAGTACAGTATCCCAGTATGGCGACGACCCATCGATGTACCTGTGGGGCGCTCCTCCAGTTCAACCAGGACCTCGAGAAGGAATCCGCCGGCGTCTCCCCGACGTGGAAGTGCCGGGAGTGTGGAACGCCAGTTCCCGGAATGACAGCCGAACGAATTCGCCATCAACACCCCTCGTAGGCACCGCTGGGCTTCAAGCACCCCACCGTCCGCACTCCTGCAAGCACGAGTGGTTTTCGGTCGTCTCATCTACGGGTCGATACCGTGACCCAGTACAATCGACGGCAACTGCTCGAGTTCACCGGAATCGCGGCAGTCGGAACGACGACGGCACTCGCCGGGTGCAGTGACAACGAGGGTGAAGAGGAACCGAATCAGGAAGACGACCAGGAGAACGATCAGGCCGAACACCCCGACGAAGTCGACGACGAAGACGGCGGTGGTGCAGGCGGCTCGAGCGAGGCTGAAGAGCCGACCGGTGGCCACCCAGACGACTCAGACGACTCAGACGACTCAGACGACGAAAACGGTGTCGAGTGAGGCGGCTACAGCGCTACTCGCTACTCACTCGCGAATGTTATCCATGGTCTTTGCGACATCTTCGGCCTGAATGTCGCTGTACGCCTCGTGAGTCGTCTCGATGGACGCGTGTCGCAGCGCTTTCTGTGCCAGTTCCGAGTGGCCTTTTTCGTAGAGTTCGGCACCGAGTGCTCGCCGAGCCCCATGGGGTTGGAGATAGTCGGCGTCGCCCTCGAGTTCGATGCCTGCCTCGTTCGTGAGTTGTTTGAGGATCTGGCGACCCGCTTCTTTGGTGATCGACGGGGGTGAGACCCCCGCTTCGCGACAGATTGCGTCGATGTCGCTGCCGGACTCGGGACGCTCGCCGGTCGCCTCCTCGACGGCGGCGTACTTGCTCGCAGCGTGTCCGGTCGGAAACAGTGGCCAGTCGTCGATCGGCGGGTCCTGTACGCGCTCGAGGCGCTCGAGGGCGTTGCGAGCGGCTTTCGTGAGTCCGACGGGTTCGCGGTCGCGGGACTTGCCCAGAACCTCGAGACGGCCGCGTTCGAGATCGACGTCGGCCCATCGCAACCCCTCCCGTTCGTCGTCGGTCGTGTCGCGGAACATTTCGGCCCCGCGAAGCCCGAGTTCGGCGAGGAGGACGACGATCGTTCGGTCGCGATAGGCGCGCTCGACCGTTACATCGATGGTCTCCTCGCGAGCCATGCGGACACGTTCGTCGGCGTACTCGAGGAGTCGCTCGCGTTGTGTGGGCTCCCAGAACTGCGTCTCTCGGGACGGCCTGTCTTCAGGAAGGAACTCCTCGGCACTCTCGGTCGCTGCGGGGTTTGTGTCCAGTTGTTCGTCGCGGACGCAAAACGAGAGAAACGCTCTCACGTACGCGAAGTACGTGTTGGCGGTCGAGCCGGCAATCTCACCGTCGATATAGTGCTCGCGAAGTTCGAGTCCGAACTCTCGACAGTCATTCGAGTTCAGGTCGCCGACGTATTCGACATCCTCTCGAGTGCAGAACGTGGCGAACGACTCGAGGACGGGTTTCATCGTCGATCGACTGCCGCCCGACTCGAGTTTTTTCTCGAGGTAGCGCTCAACGGCCTCGTGGACGGTCGTACCCCTGGGGTTTTCGCCTGGCATGATCTTTGCTGTGGGGGAGGGCGCCGACCCAGGTAAATCTACTTGGTCAAACTGGCATTTAGCAAAGTGAATGTGGTTATCTCTGATTCCGCCGGTTTTCGCCTCGAGAGCCATTGAGAAAAGGAGACCCTGATTAATGAATCCTATACTGCTATATGAAATATCGTCGTTCGGGAAGTATACTGGTCGCCGTGAAACGGGCCGTGATGGCTCAGAGGACGAGTCGAGGCCGAGCAGTTTACTCACCGTTGAACGAGTCGCCTGCGTAGATGGCATCGCTCCGCTCAAAGGTTTCTCGCTCAATCCAGCGACGACGAACGGAAAAAGCAGTCTGATCGGGAATATCTTCAAAGCGCCTTTTGACGGACTTCAAAAGTTCGTACTCGCTGATACCGCCTGTAATATACGCTCGTTCGTACTTGCAATGATTAGACTGTCGAGTTGATAATACTCAGCGTCGGTTAAGTAATACTCTTACACACAGTTAGAAAAGTGATGTTCGTATGCCAGTCGATAACAATCAGTACGAGTACTGTCCGAGGACAGTCGAGAACACTGTTCGATCGCTCGACCGCCGTCCGCTCCTCAAAGGCCTCGGCGCGTTAGGTGTCGCTTCCATCGTCAGTTCACAGGCAGCGGTTGCAGGGAACGACGACTCGTCGTTCGAGTTGCGTGAGGCGACAATCGGTGACATTCACAGTGCGATGAAATCGGGAGAAGTGACGGCTGTATCACTCGTCGGTCAGTATTTGAAACGAATAGACGCATACGACCACGTGTTACGGTCGATTATCACGGTCAACGCTGACGCTCGAGAACGCGCCCGAGAGTTAGATCGGCAGTTTGAATCGGGTGGTTTCGCCGGTCCGCTTCACGGGGTTCCAATTATTCTCAAGGATAATCAGGACACGCACGATATGCCGACGACGGCGGGTTCGAAGGCGTTGGCGGACTCGGTTCCGCCCCGAGACGCGTTTCTTGTCAAAGCCCTTCGCGATGCCGGCGGGATCATCCTCGCGAAGGCGAATCTGCACGAATTCTCCTACGGAGTCGATACGCTCAGCTCAATGGGCGGTGAAACGCGAAATGCGTACTCATCCGATCGCCGACCGTCGGGTTCGAGTGGAGGGACTGCAGCGGCAATCGCTGCAAATCTCGGAGCGATCGGCACAGGCTCGGACACGTGTTCGTCGAACCGATCGCCGCCAGCATTCAACAATCTGGTCGGCCTTCGACCGACCGTCGGGTTGATTAGTCGAACAGGTATCGTTCCGCTGAGCGAAACTCAAGACACCGCCGGGCCGATCACTCGAACGGTCGCGGATTCAGCACGGATGATGGACGTCATGGTGGGGTACGATCCGGGGGATCCGGTCACGGCAACGGGTGTCGAACACGTTCCCGAATCGGGTTACGTTTCTCACCTCGATCCGGACGGGCTCGAGGGTGCCCGAATCGGCGTCGTTCGAGCGTTTTTCGGCCGACAAGAAGTCGAGAGCGTGCCGAAAGCGGCGGCCGACACCATTACCGAAATTATAGATCGAGAAATTGACGAGATGAAAGCGGCAGGAGCTGAAATCGTGGATCCGGTCGACATGATCGAGACGGAATTTGTAGCCGACGCCCGCGTTACCGAACATGAGTTCAAACGGGATTTCGATCGATATCTAGCGGAGTTAGGAGATGCGGCACCGTACAGTTCGCTCGAAGCGGTCGTCGACTCGAGCGAGGTTGCCCCCGAAGTGAAAGAGCGAATCCTAGACCAGGGTGCACTCGACATCAATGCAGAGGGGTTAGATGAGAACGTTGACTACCTCCAACGGCTACAAAAGCGGAAGGTGATCAGAGAGTACACGCTACAGCAAATGGCCGAACACGACCTCGATGCGCTACTCTATCCACCATCGACGGTGCCGCCAGTTCCGATGTCTGAGAACCAACCGTTCGAGGAGCTACCGTGTGAATTAGCCGCGCACACCGGGTTTCCTGCGATCGCGCTCCCAGCGGGTTTCACCCCCGACGGGTTGCCCGTCGGTCTCGAACTCCTCGGGCGATCGTTCGCCGAACCGAAGCTCTTCGAACTCGCGTACTCCTACGAACAGCACACACAGCATCGACGACCACCGACCGATTTTCCGCCAGTAAAACACGCGAAATAACAGAACACAGCCCGTACCCACACCCGTCCCAGTAGAGCGATTACTCGATACGGATCTGAAAGTGGGCCTCGCGCGTCGACCCGTCGATATGAATACGGCCGTCAGATACCTCCGTCCCATCGATCTGTCGCACTGCCGATTGGAGGCGAGTCGGGTCTACGACCGCACTGACCGCATCCGAACCGCCCAATTCGCCCACATCGGCAAAGTACCGCTCCGCGGTCCCGTTGACGCCGATACGTACATAAAAGAGATTTCGCGACTCGGCATACCGTATCTCGTCCGGATTCATGCCAAACCGTTGAAGCGCATCCCGAACCTGTTCTGTTGCGTGTTCAACGTTCATACGGCCATGTGAGCACCATATCAAATAAATCTATATTCTACGATGAAAGTAGTTTGGACATATATGTCATTATTATTATATTCTGAGAATCATCGTTAGAATCGCGTTCCTGCTAACGAGAGACACAACGTACGCGGCGCGTCAAGGAACTAACCGGACGTGAGCCCGTCTGATCCGTCAGTTCCAGCGTCTGAAGCGGCCGTGGTCTCTCCGACCGATACCGCTTCGACCGTTTCGATCGCGTGGCCGGTTTCGACGAAGTGTTCGACGGCGGATTTGGATTGGTCGAATCGCGCGATGCCGGGTTGGGTTTGCCAGTCGCAGTGAAGACAGTATTTCATTCGGATCGATTACTCGTGGTTCGACTGCCACTGTTCTTTACAGGACTGTTCACAGAAAGTGAACAATTTCGGATCACGGTCTTTGTCGATCACTGCAGGGTGCCACTCGTCCGTCTCAATTTCGTCTCCGCAGTAGTGACACCGCGAATCGGACGTGGATCGTTGATCGAGACTCATGAGTGAATGTCGTCTCTCGATCTGATTAGTCCGTGCTGATCGACTCGGCCTGGGGCGTCGTTCGTGGCGTTCGGACCGAGACGTCGATAGCGCCATCGGCGGAGACCGTAACGTCACAGCCCGCGTATTCGAACGCTATCGTCCCGCTGGATCGAGACGCCCCACCGTTCGTCGGTTCGAAGAGGGAATCCAGGCTCTCCGGATTGATCGCGTTGAAGATCGGCTCGAGTTCACAGGGATCCGTGTCTGTCGCGTCTGCAACTGCGGACACGACGCGCTGGCTTACTGGCGCGGAGTCTGGTAGCGTGAGATTGGAGGAAGTCATTACACTAGCCTAAAGCGGCCCCCGCCGGGTAGGTATTACGAGTATCAGGCTATCCCCCTGTCGAACGCGTTGCTATCATTCTAGCACCGGGGCCTACGTGTCATCGTAGAGCATCGAGAGGAACTTCTGCTCGCTCGAGCGAAGGTGTCGACTCATCGTCGGCTGGGCGATTCCGAGCGTCTCTGCCAACTCTTTCGAGTCCGTCTCCCGAGGCCACTCGAAGTATCCAGCGTAGTACGCCGTCTCGAGGACCTCCTCTTGACGTTCGGTCAACCGATCGTGAAGCTCCGCCTCGAACTCCTCTGGTGCCATCACCGGTTCGTCGAACTCTCGGCGTGCAACGAGTTCGACATCGTCGAACCACTCTTCGAGCAACGCATCGTAAGAGCGCGGATCGGCGCTTCGTGGGATTCGGATCACCAGTCGAGCCGAGTCGCCGGACGCCTGTGCCTCGCACACGATACTGCCGCGTTGGAGGAGTTGTGCCCAGATCGTCGACCGCTCGAGGCGTGACTCAAACAGACGGTCGTCAGTTCGATCGGTAACCAGTCGCGAATCGAGGACCTGTGGCTGGTTCGACAGCCACTCGAGGATATCGTCTGGCTCCGGTTCGTCGGCCGTAAAGAACATTGTCACTGTCCCGTCGCGGCGCTCGACGAGGTTCTCGAGTTCGAACGAGCCGTCCGAATCGAGACCCAGCCCGAGCAGTGACTCGCCGAAGTTGGTTACTTCGAAGGCCAATTCGACCGATCGGTCGCTCGTGAACGCCTGTTTTCGCTCGTCGGCGTTGAGTGCGTATCCGATCGTCTCGCCGAGTTCCTTCAGTACGGTGACTTCCATCTGTTCGAAGACGTCCTCTTCCGCGGCGTACAGGTTGATCACACCGTAGAAGGTATCCTGATGGACGACCGGAACGCCGATCGTTGCTCGGTAGCCGCGTTCGATTGCCGCCTGTCGCCACGGTTCGAACGGCGGATCCTGATAGATCGAGTTCTGGACCTGTGGTGAACGGGTGTCGACGACTCGGTCGATCAGTCCGTGATCGAATCCGTCGTTGTCAGTACCTTCGAACTCGTCGAGAAACCCATTTTCCCCGCCGCTCGTCGCCTGGGAGACGATCTCAGCGTCCGTCTGATCCACAGAACCGAACCACGCGAACTGGTACGGTTCAGACGCTGCGAGTCGGGTGCAGACTTCAGAGAGAATTTCCTTCCGACTGCTCGCCTGCGTAAGCGCTTTCGTCAGATCTCGAATGACGGTGTTGATCCGTCGAACGCGATCGATCGAGGCCGTTTTGTCTGCAAGTTGGTCTCGTTGTTCACGCAGCGATTCCTCTCTGTCGACTCGCTCGAGCGACGAATACGCGTTTCCAACCAGGATGTTCGCGCTGTCGACGGTCGACTCGTCGAACGCATTCGTCTCAGTTGCACCGGCGACAAACACGCCGTACGAGCCGAGCGGTTGAACGTATACACTCCGAAGGGGCGTCTCGTCGCGCTCGACGTCCGGTTCCGACTCCAGGTCGGGGATTAGGGTTCGCTCCTGGGTAACGAACGCGTTCCACGGCACCGACCGTTCGGAGGCAAATAGCTGCTCTTCGTCGGACAGTCCGTCGACATCGGACGTCCACGCGCACGGAACGAGTTGCCCATCGTCGGCGTCGTACAGTTCGATCGAGGCGATCGGGTGATCGAATATCGCTTGTGCTGCGTCGACAGTTCGTTGACAGATGTCTTGGAACGACTCCGCATTGGTAAGATCCTGTGCGAGGCGGTTCAATTCGGTGAGTCGAATCTCGCGTCGTTGTTGCTCGGAGACGTCGCGAAAGATGCCGCTGAAGTACGTTGTTTCGTCTCGAGTGAAGTCACTCAGCGAGATGCTCAACGGAATCGTCTCTCCACTTCGACACACTCCTTGCAGGCGAATATCACCCCAGTCCGTCGATCGGTCTCCGGTCGTGAGATACTGGTCGAACCGCTCGAGCAACGTTTCGGCATCGTCCTCGGACAACAGTACCGAGATGGACTCACCGATCACGTTCTCCGGTTCGTACCCGAAAATCGATTCGACGGCGGGATTTGCGTATTGAATCGTGCTGTCTGCAGATAGAATAATAATTGCATCTCGAGCGCAGTTGGCTACCGCCTCGAAATGTGTATTCGGGTCGAACGATCGGTCCATCATGGACCGAGATTCGACGACGGTCGCCTTGGGCCTTTACCGACAGTGACAGACCCATGACAGTCCAGTCGTCGAACCGTTTCGCGTATCCTACCGTGAGTTACACGTTTCTTTCCGCAGGCTCGAGATCGAAACACAGATTTAGGGTTGTGGAGGAGTAGCGTACACGTAGATGAACCGCGGTATCGAGACGACTGTCGAACGAATTCGTCACGAGAGCCGCGAACGACGGGAACCGGCGGAGGGACGCCAATATGAATTCGCTCTACACCACCAAGCGGATGGAGTGATCGAGGGATGAGCACGGACGGGAACCGCGTCACGATCGCCGACGCAGTCGACGCCTATCTCCAGCGAAAAGCCGTCGGCGACCCCGACGGCCCCGGTGCGGGAACGTACGCGTCGAACGCGGAGTCGATACTTCGCCGCTGGGCCGAATGGCTCGAGCACACCCACGACGTCACGACGTTTGCGACGCTGGACGAAACGGCTCTCCGGGCGTACGCGACAGAGCTTCGCACACGTACTGATCGTGGCGAGTACACGGCTTCGACGGCGAGTACGTACTACGCCGTCGTCCGCGCGTTCTGTTCGTGGTGTGTCCGTGGGGGGATCATCGAGGCAAATCCAGCCGCCAGCGAGCGAGCAGAATCCGCACTCCCCACCGCTGAGTCGACGGCGAACTCCGAATTTTGGTCGCCGACGCAGCGACGGCGACTCGTGACGACCATCCGCGAGCGCGCACTCGAGGCGACCAGCACGGAATCCAGCGACGCTGAACGACGCAATCGTCTCCGAGAGTACGCGATCGTCGCATTGCTGGCGCACTCAGACGTCCGGGGCTCAGAACTATTTCGCGTTCCCGACGACGAGCGACGCAGCGGGGCGACCTGGGACGACGTCGACTTCTACACGGGAACGATTCGGGTCCTCGGAAAATCCCAGCGACTCGAGGAGGTGCCGCTTCCGGCCCCGGCCCGAACGCCGCTGCGGCGCTACCGCGTCGTGCTCGATCCGCCGTCGAACGAGTGGCCGTTGTTTCCGACTCGTCACGCGCCGTCGATCGCCGCGCAAGTGCGAACGACGCTCGCCGAGCGTGGCCACACGGACGAAGAGATCGACGCGATGTTCGCGGACGCGACGTCGGTCGAACTCGCCCGCGAACGCGACATCGCGCCGCCGGCGATCACGACCGAAGGTGCGCGTTCGGTCCTCAAACGCCTCTGTGCGGAAGCGAACGTCGACGTCGACGGCGAGTACCTCACGCCTCGAGGCGTGCGTGGCAACGTCGACGACACCGACAGCCAGTTCAGACGCGAGGCGTCGACGACGAAGTCCACGTTACGCGCGTCCATCTTCGAACGGACGATCGCCGTTCCCGAGTCCCAGCCGGTCATCGACGTGGACTCGAGCGAGCGAGACGACTAATTGGGTACTGCCGTCACTCCCGTTTCTCTTTTCGACGAGTGACCGGCGAGAGCGGAAAACGTCACGACGCAGTGCTCGGATTCACTACCCGGTACCAACAGTCCACAGGGTGTCCGGAGGACGGTTCTCGCCACGAAGAGAAAAAACGCGTCTCAGCTGATGAGCAACCAGACGATAACCGTTAGCACGATCGTGAGCAAGAGCACGGTCGTCCCGATGCTCGTGCGCAGGTGGATCGTCGACGGGCGGCCACCGTCGGCGGGTCGTTGTTCTTCGACCTCGAGAACTGGTACTCGCCGAGCCGCGGCATCGACCGCCAGTACGGGATTATTGCCGACCCAGTAGCTGCGTTTGACGAGACCGACGACGGCGTTGTCGACGGCTGCGTACGTCGCGGTGACGGCGCGCATCGATCCGCGGCCGATGTGGTAGGACGCCGGGTTGACCACGAGTGCCGGGTCGGAGTAGTCCATCTTCGAGAGCGGCTTGCGGATGAGTTTGAAGCCGACTGCGGACACCGTGATGAGGATGAGCGCATCGAGCAGGTGGCCGGTGCTGTATGGCGTGAGCGTGTGTTCGTCGCCGCCGGGACCGAGGAACTCGGTGCCGTCGATCAGTGGCAGCAGGTCCGTGAAGACGGGCCATCCGATCGCAGGTAGTCCGAGGACGACACAGGCCCCACCGACGGAGAGCATCGCCATCGTCTGACCGGGCTTGGAGTCTCGAACCGATCGGTCGCTCTCGCCGTGGAAGAAGACGTAGAAGCCGAGCTTAATGAACGAGAGGAAGGTCCCGATCGCACCGATGAAGAGCAACCAGTACAGCGCCTGGTACTCCGAGCCGCCGTAGTAGCTCGGATCGGCGGCGTCGAGCACCATCCCCTTGCTGATGAAGCCACTGAATCCGGGAACGGCGGTAATCGAGAGCGCGCCGATGAAGAAGGCGATGGCGGTCAGGGGCATCTCGCGCCAGAGTCCGCCGAGCTTGTAGAGGTCGTTCTCTCGAGTGCGGTAGATGACGACCCCGACGGCCATGAACAGCAGGCTCTTGTAGAGAACGTTGTTGAACAGGTGTCCCATCGCGCCGGCGGCACCGATCGTCGTCCCGATACCGATCCCGGCGACCATGTAGCCCAGCTGGGCCTGGATGTGATAGGACAACAGCGCGCGCATATCGTGTTGGAGCAGCGCGAAGACGACGCCGTAGACGGCCATCAGACCGCCCATGTACGCGAGGTAGATGTTGCCCTCTGGCACTGCTCGCAGGAGAATGTACGCGCTCGTCTTCGTCGTGAACGCTGCGAGGAACACCGAGGCCGCGAAGTGGGGTCGCGGGTAGGTGTCGGGCAGCCAGGTGTGGAAGCCGACGAACGCGACGTTGACGCCGATACCGAGAATCGCGAGCAACATCGGCAGCCCCTCCGCGAATCCGCCAGCGAGCAGCGCGTTCGGATAGTCGACGCCCTCGCCGTAGACGAACGTCCCGACCTGCGCGTAGTGGGCGATCACCGCGAAGAGGACGAGGCTGCCACCGATACCGTGTGCGATGGCGTAGCGATACCCCGCCCGGACGGCGTCGCCGCCGTAGTGCCAGACGAGCAGCGTGCTCGTGATGGCCATGATCTCCCACATGAAGACGAGCACGAGCCAGTCGCCCGCGAACGCGGCACCGATCGCCGACGCGACGTACGCGAGGGCGAATGCGGCCATCGTCTTCGAGGCCTCACTCGAGTAGGCGTAGATCACGGCGAAGGTGCCGAGGAAGCCGAGGGCGATCCCCATCATTCGGGTGAACTCGTCGATGTAGAACGGCCTGACGTCGCTGAATCCGAGGAACGTGCCGGTGAGGTGGGCACCCTCGGGGGCGAACGCAGCGACGGCGACGACGGCTGCGAGACTGAGCGCGCCGACGGCGAAGCCGAGGGTGCGCGGTAAGACGAGGACGAGCAGCGCTGCGACGAAGACCAGCAGCGGCGGGTACGCTATCGTCAGGAGGTCCGCTTCGATCATTCGTCCATCACCTCCATGGCCTCCTCGAGAGAGAGGTCGTGTAGTTCACCGAAGGACTCGACGCCGAAGACGCCCTCGACGATGTACATCGCGAGCTCGAGGAAGATGGCGTAATCGGGGATCACGCCGAGCGTGATCGCACCGGTCGCGATGATGCTGATCGGGACGATCATGAGCCACGTGCTCTCGCTGAACGGCGAGTGACGTTCCCAGCCGCCGGCCGGCGGGCCGCCGTGGTGGTGATCGCCGTGGTCGTGGTGCTCGTCGGCGTGGTCGTCGTGATCATCAGTGTGTCCGTCGTCGATGTCATCGTCAGCTGGCTCTGTCTCCTCCGGGATGGTGTGGTCGCTCGGGTACTTGTCGACGGCGTACTCAGGTTCGTCGTCTGCAGTCGCCTCCTCAGCCTCCGTCGGCGTGCCGGCCCCCTTGGCCTCGCCTTCGTCGTCGGTCGGCTGGGGCTGGCCGCTTTCGGGCTGGTCGTCCTCTGGCTCACCACCGTCGGCTCGAAGTTCCTCGTCACCGAAGTAGGACTCTCGTTTGCCACCTGGCGGGAACTCGAGGAGTGGTTTCGCGTCGTGGCGGTCCTCGCTCTCGAAAAAGGCCGTGTAGACCACGGGCCAGAGGTAGGCGATGTTGAGGACGCCAGAGACGATCAGCGCCGTCGCGAAAATCCAGTAGCCGCCACCGACGGAACCGGAGCCGATCAGCATGTAGAACTTACTGACGAAGCCGGCGATGAGCGGAATCCCGGCCATGCCGGCCGCACCGACGGCGAAGGCGGACATCGTCAGCGGCATCCGCTTGCCGATACCGGCCATCTCGCTGACGTAGTCGGTGTGGGTCTCGACGTGGACCGCCCCCGCACAGAAGAACAGGGTGAGCTTCCCGAACGCGTGGGCGGGGATGTGAAACAGCGCCCCGAGAATCGCGAAGGGATGGAGCATCGAGAGCCCTAACACGATGTAGGAAAGCTGGGCCGTCGTCGAGAACGCCAGTCGGCGTTTGAGGTGGTCCTTTCGTAGCGCGATGATACTCGCCGCCGTCAGCGTGAACGCCGCGAGAATCGCGACGGGAACGTTCAGCCCCACCTCGCCGATTCCGGGCACATTCAACGGCAGATCGTGGATCAGACCGGGACCGAACACCTCGAGGATGACTCGAGCGACGCCGAAGGCACCGGATTTGACGACTGCCACGGCGTGGAGCAGTCCGGAGACGGGCGTCGGCGCGACCATCGCGTCGGCGAGCCACGAGTGAAGTGGCATGACGGCCGCCTTGACGCCGAAGCCGGCGATCAGCAGGAAGAAGGCAGCCTGTGCGAACACCGGTTCGACCTGTGCGGCCTCGGCGAGCGCGCCGATGCCGCCCGTTTCGAACGCGGTGGTCGGATCGCCGACCAGTCCGGTCAGCCAGTAGGTGAGGACCGTCCCGGCGAGCAAGAAGACCCCGCCACCGAAGAACGTGTACGCGAGGTACTTGCGGCCCGCGATTCGGGCTTCGTCGTCCTCGTTGTGGGCGACCAGCGGGTAGGTGACGAGACTCAGCAGTTCGTAGAAGATGAAGATCGTCACCAGGTTCCCGGCGAACGCGATCCCCAGTGCGGTCGAGAGACTGGCCGCGAAGGACGCGAAGAACCGCGTCTGTGCGTGTTCGTCGAGTCCGCGCATGTAGCCCGCGGCGTAGAAGGACGTGAAGATCCAGAGGAAACTCGCGAGCAGGGCAAACAGCAAGCCGAGCGGGTCGGCTCGCAGGACGAAGTCGATTCCGGCGAGGAACTCGACGCCGAGAGAGTCCGCGAGACTCCACTCGTAGACGGTGCCGTCCATCACACCGGGGATCATACTCGCGACGATCCCGAACTTCGCCACCGCGGCGACGACGGACCAGCCCTCGCGGACGTTCGGATAGCGATACGACGCGATGATCAGACACATCGCGACCGCCGAAACGAGTATGGCGGCTAACGGACGTGGATCGGCAACTTCAGTCATTCAGTAAACACCTCCGAGGTAAACGGCTCGAGCCACTCGAAGAACGTACCACCGGCGAAGCCGATGACGACGGCGGAGAGTGCGATGGTGACGAGGATGGCGAGCATGCCGAACGAGACGGCCTCGGGGGAGCCCCGACGGATCGAATCGCGACCGGCTGGTTCGCCACCGTCGGCCGCGACCGGCCCCGGTGGGTGTGGCGATTCGACGGGCGTCGCCGGCGTGAAGTACATCTTCTCGAGCAAGCGAGCGGCGTAGGCGAGCGTGAACATCGTGCTCAGGAAGATCACGGCGGCGACGGTCCAGGCTTCAGCCTGTACGGCACCGACGGCGATGTACCACTTGCCGATGAAGCCGGCGGACGGCGGAATTCCGATCAGTGCGATCAAGAGTAAGGCCGTCGCGCCGGCTGCGAACGGGCGGCTCTTCGCCAGGCCGGCGTACTCGTCGACCGTGCGAGCGCCGTAGCCGATGGCGATGAGTCCGGCGGCGATGAACAGCCCGGCTTTCATGACGCCGTGGCCGATCAGGTGGATCACCGCGCCGACGAACGCCGTCTGCGTGACGAGACCGTAGGCGGCGACGACGAGGCCGAACTGCGAGACCGAGGAGTACGCGAACATCCGTTTGACGTCGCGCTGGATGACCGCGAGCGTACTTCCGGCGACGACGCTCACAGCGCCCACGGCGACCACGATTTCGGTGAGGTACGGCGTGGCCGTGAGGAACTCGGGGCCGAAGACGTTGTACATGATTCGACCGAGCGCGTACGCGGAGACGGTCGAGACGAGCGCCGCGATCACGGGCGTCACGCCGTCAGGGGCGTGCTGATAGGCGTCTGGCTGCCACGTGTGCAGGGGCCATTGGGCCACCTTCAGCGCGAAGCCGACGAAGATGAACGCGAAGGCCGCGTGCAGGAGCGTTAGGTCGCTTCCGCCCTCTTCGGCGATCTGTGGGATCGCCTCGCCGAGGACCTCCATGTTCAACGCTCCGGTAGCCATGAACAGGAATCCGACGCCGATGAGGTACAACGACGCGCCGACAGTCCCCAGAATGAGGTACTTGAGGGCGGCGACGGCCGACTCGGGACCGTCGCCAGCGGCGATCATCGCGTACGTCGCCAGCCCCACGATCTCGAGGAAGACGAACATGTTGAACACGTCGCCGGTCAGCGAGAGGCCGAGCAGCCCCCCCACGAGCAGCAGGTAGCCGCCGTAGAACGTGTTCCCGCGCGGGCCACCGGCACGCATGTACGCGAGGGCACCAGCGGCAGTGATAGTCACGAGTAAGGCGATCAGCACGGAGAACTCGTCGGCGACGAGTTCGATTCCGACACCCTGTGGACGGTTTTCGGTTTCACCCCAGCCGCCGAGCACGTGGACCACGCGTCCGGTCTCGTAGACGGCTGTGGCGAGGTAGACGGTCGCGGCGGTCAGGGCGGTTGTCGTAATCGCGGCGACGGACCAGCCCGTCCGCTCGAATCGCAATCCGAGGACGATGGGTACGGCCGCGAGCAAGATCGGGACGGCGACCAGTAGGGCCGGCAGCATTTCGGCGAGTTCACTCATCGGCACGCACCTCCCGAAGGGTGTCCTCGCGGAGCGTTCCGTACTCCGCGTAAATCCGGACGATCAGTGCGAGTCCCACGGCAGTCAACGCGATGCCGACGACAATCGCCGTCAGCACGATCACGTGGGGGAGCGGACTCGCCATCGCGAGTTCGCCGGGATTCTCCGTCGCAGGGACGATCGGTGAGGAGCCGCCCTCGACGAACGCGACCGCGACGAAGAACAGGAAGATCGCGGTCTGGAAGAGGTTGACCCCGATCAGCTTCTTTACGAGATTCTCGTTCGCGATCATCATGTACATCCCGATCCCCATCACGACGAACATCAACGCGTACGCGTAGCGCGTCGCGAGCACGTCAACAGCGCCTTCAATCATCGTCGCTCACCTCCGACTCGAGGGAGTCCTCTCCGCCAACCTGGCGGTCTGGCGTAAAGCCAGCCGCGGTGGCGAAAAAGAGCGTGATGACGACGCCGGCGACGATCAACGCGACGCCGCCGACCTCGATCAGTTCCATCCCCCAGTAGTGAGCGATGCCGAAGGTGTCGGCGATAGCGTCGTACTCGAGGAAGTTTCCGCCGAGTGCCATCGTGGCGAACCCGGTTCCGATGAAGATGGCGACGCCACCGGTGACGAGGCCGACGACGAAGGAGTTTTTCAGCCACCGACGGGTCGGTTCGATGCCGAACGCGAAGGCGAGCATGAGGACGGTGACGCCGATGATCGCGCCACCCTGAAAACTGCCGCCGGGCGTGTCGGCACCGTGGAGACTCATGAACATCCCGTAGGTGAGAATAAACGGTGCGATGATCTTGACCGAGGTCATGATCACCTGGCTCTCGGTGTACGTATCGTCGTAGGAATCTGCGTTCGACATTATGTGAACACCTCCCGTTTCAAGACGAGAAGAACGGCCAATCCGGCCGCGAAGACGACGACGGCCTCACCGAAGGTGTCGAACCCACGGTAGGAGGCCAAGACGGCGCTCACTGCGTTTTGTGCGCCGGTGTCGGCGTAGGTTTCTTGCAGGTAGTACAGCGACGGCGTCTCGGCGAGGACGCCCTCGCCCCAGATCGGTGCGTCCGCGGTCCCGACGGCGTACATATCCGGAAGCAACGTCAGAAGGACGAGGACGAACGCGCCGACGACGACGACGGCCGCCACGTTGATCCGTTCGAACACGCGATCCGTCGGCGGACGGGTCGTGCGCGCGATGGTCAACAGGAGCAGAATGGTCGTCACGCCGGCACCGATCGCGGCTTCGGTCATCGCGACGTCGGGTGCGAGCAGATAGGTGTAGAGGATCGCCATCCCGAGGCTGTAGGAGCCGAAGACGACGATCGCGGAGAGCACGTCACGGAATAGCGCCGTGAAAATCGCGGCGAGCAAGATGAACACCGTCAGCGTGTACGCGATGGCGCTCATTTCGACTCACCCTCCTCGTCGGAGTCCGTCGTCCACGGATCGATTCCGGTCTCGGCCGCCGAGCGAGCGATCGCGTGGGCAGCGGTCGGGTTCGTGATGAACACGAAGAACAGCAACAAAACGGCGTAGATCGTCATACTGTCCCAGCCGAGGGCGATCGCAACGGCCGCCAGTGCGAGTCCCGCACCGAGCGTGTCCGTCTGGGAGGCGGTGTGTGCACGTGCGTAGATGTCCGGCAGTCGAAGCACCCCCACCGCGGAGACGAACGTAAAGAACAGTCCGAACGCGATGAGGACGACGATGGCCCAGAAGCGAATCGCTTCGATCACAGTACACCACCTCGCTCGACCGTGAACTTCGAGATGGCGATCGCCATCAGGAAGTTGAGCAGGGCGTAGATGAGGGCCACGTCGAGGAACCACGGCTCGTCGAGTCCCGCCGCGAGCAAGGCGAGAATCACGACCGTGTTCGTCCCGAGAACGTTCACCGCGAGCAGGCGATCCTGCGTCGTCGGACCGGCAACGGCGCGATAGAACATCATAATCGCGAGGACGATGAACAGCGCCGCCGCGGCGAGGAAGATGTCCTCGATCGTCACGCCACTCGGAATCATCCGTCCTCACCTCCCAGAATTTCGGTGTCACCGCGCTCGCGGGGCGTCGGAATGTTGGCCCCTTCACGACCGTGGAAGACGAACCGAACGGCTCGCTCGAGTGAGCCGTCGAAGAGGTCGTCGCGGGCCGTCGGGATCAGCGTGTGAATGAGCAGTCGCTGATCGTTCGCTCGGACGGTCAGCGTCCCCGGTGTGAGCGTGATACTGTTCGCTAACGCGAGCAGTGGGAGACCACTTCTGACGCGTGCATTGACCCGCGTCATCGTGGGATCGATCGGCATCGACGGTCGGAGGATGACGATCGAGATAGCGAGATTCGCCTTGATAATTTCGAGGATCAGATAGGGCACGTAGACCGCAAAGCGAAGCGTCCGAAGGGGGGAGCCAATTCGGTCGAGCGGAAACGTAAACGTCACGTGCGCGAGTGAAACGGAGACGATGCCGGCAACTGCGGCACCCGTCACGAGGTCGAACCAGTAGGTCGGATCGCCGAGGATCAGGTAGAAACCATAGGAAATCCAGAACATCGCGAACAGGCGATCGAATCGTTCGGAACCGCTTCCAACGAGTCGTTCGTGTCGTGCTGGTCGTTCAACTGGCGCCTCGTCGTAGGCCAGCCCAACCGCATCGAGCTCGCGCTCGATCGACTGGAGCATCTGTGCTGTCGCGCCGGGTTGGTACTCCGGGTCGAGAACCACCCTGTCGATGTCGTGATCGTCCGCGTAGCGTTCGAACGTCTCTGCGAAGTCTCGAGGGCCGAAGAGGTACTCCTCGGTGCCGAGTAAGGACGTTTCGGTCGTCACGGCGTTGTCGCCAGCGTCCTCACTAACCCAATTTTCGGCCTTCGCCAGCAGCGTTTCAGCCTCGTCGGTCTTCGCTTGCCCTTCGAGGTGTTTCGCTTCGTGTGGCAGGGCAACCACCAGGTGGACCTCGAGGTCGGTCGCGTCTTCGAGACTCGAGCGCACAGCGTACTCGACCGTCTGTCGAACGGTCACCGTATCCGACAGCGGTACGAGCACTCGTTCAACCGCCACGGAACAACCCTCCAGGTAACCGTCGTTGAATAGTCATATCGCTCGTCGTTAGTCGAGTCAAGCGGCAGACGTAGGAAAACAATTTCGTTATCCGACGGCGTGACCGTCCATCGAGCCTATATTTTTACATTATTCGTGATGGTTGCAACGGGCTCTTTCGAGCGAGTGTTCCGGTTTGTATTCAATTCAGTAGCGCCGACCGGTACATTTACAAGTATACTTTCGTTAGTCCAAATTGAATTGCATGGCTGCGACGAACGATAGCGTTCACAATCGACTCGAATCGGCACAGAATCAACTCTCTCCGTTGCAGATCGCGAGCGGACTGTTGTTCGGTGCAGCAATTGCGTTCACGCTCGTCTTCCTGCAAGAGCCCCTCGCTCACGACGCAATGCACAACTTCCGCCACGCTGCGGGAATCGCGTGTCACTAACGATGATCGCTGACTACCTCCAACGAGGAATTCTCGCCGGCGTCGTCGCCGGACTCGCCTACGGCATGTACATGGTGCTCGTCGGCAATCCACTCGGCGACTACCTTCACGACGCACAACACGACCACGGCCACGATCACGGGCACGGACACGGCGACCACGGCCACGAACACGCCGTCTCCGAAACCACGACAGCCATCGTCAGTGCCGGGAGCGGCGTCCTCTGGGCAATCTTCCTCGGCGGCCTCTTCGCGATCGCGCTCTACTTCCTCGAGCCAGCACTCCCCGGTTCTGAGAGCGTGAAAGCGTACGTGCTCGCCGGAGCCGGATTCTTCGCCGTCTCGCTCTCACCGTGGCTCGTTCTGCCACCCGCAGCTCCGGGTGCCGAGCAGTTGTACACGATCAATGGCCGGCTAGCGGTCTACGTCGGCTTGATCGCACTCGGCGCACTCGTGGCGGCCGCGTCGATCGCCGCGTACAAGCGAGGCGCACCGCGACATCCGGTCGTCGGCCTCCTCGTCGCCGCAGTGCCGATTGCAGCAGTCGTCACCATCGTCCCGCTCGCGACGCCGACGGTGATTACCCACCCCGACCTCTCCGGCGACCTGGTCTCGACGTACCAGGCGCTCGCCGCACTCAGCCAGGCCGCAATTTGGGTGCTGCTCGCAGGGACGTTCAACGCACTTCGACGGCGAACGGCCCCCACTGGCGAGACAACTGCCAGCGGATCGAACGACCCACTCACCGCGAACCCATAACGAATGCAACGACAAACTGACCGACAACGCGACCGCCTCGCCGCACAGGTGTTCGTCTGCACCAATGCTCGAGACTCCGAGTACGCCTGTTGTGCCGACGTCGGCGGGCAGGAGACGCTCGAGGCCGTCAAATCGTGGCTCCGCGAACGCAACGCGTTCTGGAGTCCGATCTCCGTGACGGAAACCGGCTGTCTCGGCCTCTGTAGCGAGGAGGGAACCGCAATCGCGATCCACCCTCGAAACGAGTGGTATTCGGACGTGACACCCGAGGACGTGCCCACCCTTCTCGAAAACGAGTTCGGCCCCGATGCCCAACGAGTCAGCCGAGAGTCAGAGCGCCACGCTCCAACGGACGACACGACGGCCGCCGAGTAGTCCTGCTCGAGCGACCCGAGCAGCCACACGAGTTGTGAAATGCCCACACGGCACAACGATTTTATCGACGGATTCCGACTGCTGGGATAGGAAAAATGCTCGCATGGCCGGAGAAGACGATATACGAGGCACTCGAGACGGTCGCATCGACGCACCCAGAAAAGTCGGCCGTCGTCGGTCCCGACACCGACTGGACGTACGCAACTCTCCTCGAGGAAAGTCGATCGCTCGCCGCCGGGCTAGCGGACCTCGGCGTCGGTGCGGGCGACGTCGTCGCGGTCTGGCTCGGGAACCGACCCGAGTGGGTCGCCTGCCAGCTCGCGACCTCGGTTCTCGGGGCCGCGATGGTCGCCGTCAACACCCGCTATCGAACCCACGAACTCGAGTACATGCTCACCGACTCGAGCGCGAGCGTCCTCGTGACCGAAGAGTCACTACTCGGACGGAACTACCACGAGATGGTCGAATCGATCGTGCCGGAAGTCGCCACGCAGTCGCCATCGACGTTCGACCCGGACTCGATTCCGACGCTCGATGCCGTCGTGAGCCTCGAGTCGGATCCACGACGACCAGCCATTCGCGACTACGAGGACGTGGTCGAGGAGGGACGGAGTCGAGTATCGAACGCCGACCTCGAGCCAGCGAGCGACCCCGCTGCGACGGCGGCGATTTTCTACACGAGCGGGACGACGAGCGACCCGAAGGGCTGTCTCCAGTCGAATCGCTCGCTGGTGAACCATAGCGCACACGTCGCAGCCCACCTCGAGATTAACGAATCCGACGTAGGCGTCGCGACGCTGCCGTTCTGTGGCATCTGGGGGTACAACACGGTGTTCGCACACCTCCTTTTGGGCGCGACGCTCGTCACGCAGACGCACTTCGACCCCGAGCGGACAATCGACCTGGTCGACGGCCACGATGCGACCTCCCTCTCCGGGTTGGGCGTGATGTTCGAACGAATGCTCGCAATTGCGGACTTCGCTCGCTCGCGCGTCGACACGCTCGAGCGCGGCGTCGTCGGGTTCATCAGCAAGGGGTTCGACGAACCGCTGTTCGAACGTATCGAAGACGCGTTCGGTTTTCCGGTGGTCCAACCCTACGGCCTCTCGGAGGCGAACAGCCAACTCTTCGTCGGCGATCCGGCAGCGCCGATGGCGAAACGAAAACGAGTCGGCGGGCCACCGATTCACCCCGAGATAGACGTTCGGATCGTCGATCCGGAGTCGAGAGCGGAACGCCCAGCGGGCGAGGCGGGCGAACTCGCCCTTCGCGGCTATCCGGTTGCGGACGGCTACCTCGGCAAGCCCGACGCGACTGCCGAGGCGTTCGACGAGTCGGGGTGGTTCTACACCGGCGACCTCTGCGTTCGGGAGGCCGACGGTTCGGTCTACTACCGCTCGAGGCTCGACGACGCGCTGCGAACGCGGGGCTTCCTCGTCGCGCCCAGAGAGATCGGAGCCGCCGTCGAGGAGCATGCTGCCGTCCGTTCCTGTGAGGTCGTCGGTGCACCCCATCCACGCCACGGCGAGGTGCCGGTCGCGTTCGTCATCCTCGAGAGTAACGGCGAGGTTGGGAAGAGCAACGGCAAGGTCGGGGAGAGTAACCGCGAGGCCGGCGAGAGTGAGGGTGGGGTTTCCGCCAACAGCCTCGAGACGTTTCTCGACGACCGAGTCGCGGACTACAAGGTTCCGGCCGCGTTCGAGTTCGTCGAGGCGTTCCCGACGACGCCGGGACCGAACGGGGAGAAAGTCCAGAAGGGAACGTTGCGCGAGCGCGTTCGAGATCGGTTCGACTCCTGATAGCGTCGCCACGGGGTGAGAGTGGAGACGCGCTCGACTCCGTCGCGGCTTCGGGACGTTTAGGTACCAGCGATTCGAGTGTTCGGGCAATGACGCTGTACTCGCGGGTTCGGCCCCTCGCGTTCACACTCCCCGCCGAGACGGCACACGACCTCGGCAAACGGACGCTCCGGGCCGCCCAATCCACGTGGCCGACGCGGACGGCGCTCTCGAGTGCCTACCAGTACGAACACCCGGCACTCGAGGTCGACCTGTTCGGAACCACGTTTTCAAACCCGGTGGGCGTGGCGGCCGGCTTCGACAAGAACGCCGAAGTAACACACGCGCTCGAGGCGCTCGGGTTCGGATTCGTCGAAATCGGGACCGTTACGCCCTACTCTCAGGAGGGCAACGACAGGCCGCGGCTGTTCCGTCTCCGAGAGGACGAGGCGATGGTCAACCGAATGGGATTCAACGGTCAGGGAATGGACCGCGTTCGCGACCGACTCGAGGCCGACGGCACTCCGGGCTTCCCACTCGGGGTCAACATCGGGAAGATGAACTCCTCGAGCGAGGACGAAGCGATCGAGGACTACCGGCGCGTCTTCGACCGACTCTCGCCCTTCGCCGACTACGTCGTCGTCAACGTCTCCTGTCCGAACACGCCCGACGAGTTCGACGAGGCCTCGCCCGAGCATCTTCGTGCGATTTTCGAGACGCTCGAGGCCGAAAACGACGGAGACGTCCCGATGCTGGTGAAGATCGGCCCCGACGAACCCGAGGAGTCGGTGCTCGAGTTAGTCGATATCGTCCGGCAATTCGACCTCGACGGCATTGTCGCGACAAACACGTCGACGAGTCGCGAGGGACTCGAGTCCCCGGAACGAAGCGAGTGGGGCGGGCTCAGCGGCGCGCCGATCGAAAATCGGTCGACGGCAGTCATCCGATCGATCGCGAAACACACCGACGGCGACCTGCCGATTATCGGCGTCGGAGGGGTCGATTCGCCGACGAGTGCGTACGCGAAGATTCGAGCCGGCGCGTCCCTCGTCCAGTTGTACACCGGCTTCGTCTACGAGGGCCCGTCGACGGCGAAGCGGATCAATCGCGGACTCGTCCAGTTACTCGAGCGCGACGGCTTCGACACGGTCGAAGACGCCGTCGGTGCCGGCCTCGAGTAAACCGACCGTGCAGTTGAAGCGCTGACCCTTTTCCGAGCGGTGAATATATTCAGTTACGTGCACGGTATCGTCTGTCTCTCGTATTGCTCGCATATCGTATATCGATACGAATAACCAATGGGCGCAACAAAATCCGTTCCGGAACAGCTCGCTGACGAGCTGTCGAAAGCGATTGGAGAGTACGGACTGGCGTTCGTTATGGTCGCCAGCTACTTCGGCTCGGGATCGGTCTTCATCGCGAGTCAGGCCGGCGTAATGCACGGCTACACGCTCCTGTGGGCCGTCGTTGGCGCGGTACTGCTCGGCATCATGGCCCAAGACATGAGCGCGCGCCTGGGGATCCACGGCGAACCGCTCATGGTCTTCGTCCGACGAAAACTGGGACGCGTCCTCGCGACGGGGATTGCAGTCTTTCTCTCGATTGGCTGCATCGCCTGGTGTCTCGGCCTCGTCGCCGCCGTCGGCGCCGGCGTCTCCTTTCTGACCGGCGGCGCCATCGCCTGGCAGCCGGTCGCAATCGTGACGACCGTCCTCGCCATCGGCGTCGGCTTGCTGGACTACCAGCGGATCGAACAGTTGATGGTCGTGATGATGCTGTCGCTGATGGTGCTCTACCTCGTCGTTGCGGGACCGAGCAATCCCGACCTGGGTGCTGTGGCGCTCGGATTCGTTCCGACGTCGGACACGCTCGGCGCATTGACGATCGCCGCCGGCCTGCTCGGGACGACCGCGCTATGGCCCAACTTCTTCCTCGAGTCGATCCTCGTCGAGGAGAAGGGGTGGGCCGACGAGAGCGACGTCTCGAACGCCCGTCGGGACCTGACGATCGGATTCACCGTCGGCGGGATTACCACGGTCGCGATCCTGATCGTGGCCGCCGCGATACTGCGGCCGATGGGGTACACCGAACTCGAGTCCTTCATCACGCCGGGTGAGGCGCTCGTCGAAGTGTTCGGTACGTGGGCGATGGTGCTGTTCGTCGCGGGCGTCACCGTCGCGGCGTTCAATAGTATCATCCCGATTATGTGGACCCCGGCGTACATCGTTCCACAGGCGATGGACATCGACGTCGACCAGGGCACTCGCGCCTTCAAACTCGTTTTCGTCGCCGTCACCGCGACAGGTTTCGCTTCGCCGCTGGTCAGTCACCTCCTGGACCTGCAGGTCGTCGACATGGTCATCCTGTTCCCGACGTACAACGGCATCTTCGGCCTACCGCTCGCGGCGTTGTTGTTGTACTGGGCAGTTAACGACCGCGAGACGATGGGACAACACCGGAACACGACGGCGCTGAACGTCGTCAACGCGTTTCTCGTGTTGCTAGCGTTCGTCCTCGCCGTCTTCGCGGTCCAGGACTTCCTCGAGGTACTCTTCGGTGGCGGCTTCTAGCGACCGCGAGCCCGCTCGGGAATCCCTGTCGACGCGAGTTTCGAAGGGGAGAGGTGAACGCTGACGCGCGGTCAGTACTGCGCACCGATGGACGATTTCGTGACATTCGAGATGTGTGTAGCACGCTACAGGTGGCGTTGTCGACGGTTCTCGCGGTACGTGGCGCATCAGCGAATCCCGCGTAGTACTACCACAGCCGGTAGTTCACTCGAGAGAGCATACGTAGTCGTTTTTACGTCCGGCGACCGTAGTACGTGGGTGCGAGACACACTATGAGTGACAAACCCCACCAAAATCTGGCCATCATCGGACACGTCGACCACGGGAAGAGCACGCTGGTCGGGCGACTCCTCTACGAGACGGGGAACATCCCCGAACACGTCATCGAGCAACACCGCGAGGAGGCCGAAGAGAAGGGCAAAGGCGGCTTCGAGTTCGCCTACGTCATGGACAACCTCGCCGAAGAGCGAGAGCGGGGCGTCACCATCGACATCGCCCATCAGGAGTTCGACACCGACGAGTACGACTTCACAATCGTCGATACGCCCGGACACCGCGACTTCGTCAAGAACATGATCACCGGGGCGTCTCAGGCCGATCACGCCGTACTCGTCGTCGCCGCCGACGACGGTGTCGCGCCCCAGACCCAGGAGCACGTCTTCCTAGCTCGGACCCTCGGTATCGACGAACTCATCGTCGCCGTCAACAAGATGGACGTCGTCGACTACGAGGAATCGACGTACGACGAGGTCCTCGAGGAAGTCACACAACTGCTCAAACAGGTGCAATTCAACACCGACGACGCCTCGTTCATCCCGATTTCGGCGTTCGAGGGCGACAACGTCGCCGAGTCGTCGGACGAGACGGACTGGTACGGCGACGAGACGTTGCTCGAGGCACTCAACGATCTCCCCGAGCCACAGCCCCCCACAGATGCGCCGCTTCGGCTCCCAATTCAGGACGTGTACACGATTTCGGGTATCGGGACCGTCCCAGTCGGCCGAATCGAGACCGGTGTCATGAACATCGGCGACACCGTCTCCTTCCAGCCCAGCGACGTGGGCGGCGAAGTGAAGACGATCGAAATGCACCACGAAGAGGTGCCAAAAGCAGCGCCGGGTGACAACGTTGGATTCAACGTCCGCGGAATCGGCAAGGACGACATCCGCCGCGGTGACGTCTGTGGCCCGGCCGACGACCCACCGAGCGTCGCCGAGACGTTCCAGGCCCAGGTCGTCGTCATGCAACACCCATCGGTCATCACGGCTGGCTACACCCCGGTCTTCCACGCCCACACGGCACAGGTCGCGTGTACGATCGAGTCTATCGACAAGAAGATGGACCCCGCAAGCGGCGAAGTCGCCGAAGAAGACCCCGACTTCATCCAGTCTGGTGACGCTGCTGTGGTCACCATCCGACCACAAAAGCCACTCAGCATCGAGCCCTCGAGCGAGATCCCAGAACTCGGGAGCTTTGCCATCCGTGACATGGGTCAGACCATCGCGGCCGGCAAGGTCCTCGAGATCAACGAGCGAGAGTGAGCGAGCGCTTCGAAGCGCTCGCTCCGGCAACTCGAGAGACGCAGTGAAAAAATACGTGGCAGGTGAGCGTTAGTCCGCTGGTTCCGGGTCGTCGATCGCATCGTCGAGTCCGTGTAACTCCGCGGGACCGACGGCTTCGTTCACGCGATCTTCGCTAATTTCTCGGTTTTTCGAGTCTTCTTGCTGGGGTTCGACGACTGGGTCCGTATCGCCGTCCGTTACCGAGAGGTAGACTGACCGGAGTCGTTTCGCCTGCTGGGCGTCGGCGTCGTCCGCATCGGAGTCGGAATCTGACATTGCGGGAGGTCCTCATCCGTGGCGGAGGGTTGGATATTGCTTATAAACCGATTGCTGATTTCAGGTTCTGATAATCCTCGCGGCAAACGACAGTTTGCGTCGGGAACGGTCGCTACTCGAGTGTGACTCGCGTTCCGTGCCCGGAGTCGCCGACGACGGATCCGTCCTCGTAGACGACTTCGCCGCGGACGACGGTCGACACCACGTTTCCGGTGAAGGACTCGCCTTCGAACGGCGTCACGCAGTTTTTCGAGTGAAGCGCCGACGCGTCCTCGAGGGTCCACTCCTCGTCCGGATCCACGATCGTGAAGTCAGCGTCGGTCCCGACCTGCAAGGAGCCCTTCTGTGGGTACATCCCCCAGACCTGGGCGGGTCGGGCGGCGTGGCGACGAACCCACTCCTCGAGCGTGAGTCGGCCCTGATCGACGAAGGTGAGCATGGCTGGAATCTCGGTCTCGAGGCCGACGAAGCCGGAAATCGCGTCCCACGTGTTGCCAAAGGGGTCGTCGACTTTCTTCTCCTCGGGGGTGTGGGGGGCGTGATCAGTGGCGATGCAATCGATCACGCCGTCGTCGATACCGACGTTCCACAGTTTCTCGCGTTCTTCGGCATCGCGGATCGGCGGCTGAATGCGGGCCGGGTTCCCCTTCTCTCGCATGACTTCCTCCGTGAACCAGAGGTAGTGGGGCGTCGTCTCGGCGGTGACGTCGACGCCGCGATCCTTGCCGCGTGCGACGGCTTCGGCCGCCGAACCCGAGGAAACGTGGTACATGTGGATCTTCACGCCCGTCTCCTCGGCGAATGTGATCATCCGCTCGACGGCCTCGCGTTCGGCGATGACGGGCCGGGAGTGAGAGTGGTGAATCGGGTCGTTCTTTCCCGCTGCTTTAAACTGCGCCGTGTAGTGATCGATAACCTCGCCGTTTTCCTCGTGGAAGCCGAGACGCTTGCCCGTCTCTCGGATCGCTTCCATCGCCTCGAGAATCTCGCCGTCGTTCGGCGGTGGCACGTCGCCGACGGTCGAACCGAGGAAGATTTTGAACCCGAGTGCACCGGCGTCGTCGAGGTCGGGAATCAACTTGAGGTTCTCCGAAGTGACGACGACGTAACTTTGAAAGTCGACGTGCGCCGAAGCCTCGCCGCGGTCGAACTTGAGCTCGAGGTGTTCGGGGCGGTCGATGACGGGGTCCGTATTGGGCATGCCGACGACGGTCGTCACGCCCCCGGCGGCGGCCGCCCGCGTCGCTGACTCCCAGTCTTCCTTGTACTCGAGGCCGGGTTCCCGGTTGTGAATGTGACAGTCGATGGGCCCCGGAACGAGTACGTTCCCGTCGCCGTCGAGTTCCCGGTCGGCGTCGGGGAGTTGGTCACTGCGGCTGACGGCGACGATCTCACCGTCCTCGACGGCGACACCCGCGTCGGGCGTTCGCCCGGCCGGCGTGACGACGGTACAGTTGCTCACGACGAGGTCGACGGTCATTGACGGGGGTTGTCACGGGGGCCGCATATAGCTTCTGTTGGCCGATTTGGTGGCATCATTCCGCGCATTCGGTTTCGATCTCGACGGACACTCGAATGCTCTCACACCGGCCGAGAAACAGCGTCGTACTGCTCGAGACCTGCATCAGGATTGGCGAGACACGACGTATTTCCCGATTCGTAGGGCGTGAATACGCCAGCGTACGAATCGTATACTAAACGGTGGAGAGGTGCTCCAGCGAGTAGATGGACTCGTCAGCGATTCGCGATCAGACGGTACTCGTGACCGGTGGGGCAGGCTTTATCGGCAGTCACCTGGTGGAGGCGTTGACGCCACACAACGACGTGCGAATCCTCGATAACTTTTCGACGGGGGACGCAGCGAACGTCCCAGAAGATGTGACCGTCATCGACGGCGACGTCGGTGATCCGATCGCGCTCCAGCAGGCCGCTCGCGGCGTCGACATCATCTTCCACCACGCGGCGATCGTCAGCGTCTCGCGAAGCGTCGACGACCCGCGCCGAAGCAACGAGACGAACCTCGAGGCGAGTCTCTTAGTCCTCGAACAGGCCCGACAGGAAGATGCGCGAGTCGTCGTCGCCTCGAGCGCTGCGGTGTACGGCCATCCCGACGAGTTGCCGGTGACGGAAGCGTCGGCGACCGAACCGATGTCGCCCTACGGCATCCAGAAGCTCGCACTCGATCAGTACACGCGACGTTACGCCGAGTTGTACGACCTGCCGACGGTGTCGTTGCGATACTTCAACGCGTACGGTCCCCGCCAGCAGGGGCCCTACAGTGGCGTTATTTCGACGTTTCTCGAGCAGGCCCGAGCCGACGAGCCGATCACGATCGAAGGCGACGGGGAACAAACCCGAGATTTCGTCCACGTGAGCGATATCGTTCGCGCGAATCTATACGCCGCGACGACCGACGACGTCGGGGAGGCGTACAACATCGGCACGGGTGCCAAAACGTCGATTACGGACCTCGCCGAGACCATCCGAACCGCGACGGGGTCGTCCTCGTCGATCGTTCACCGCGACCCCCGTCCCGGTGACATCAGACACAGCCGTGCCGACGTCTCGAAGGCGGCCCAGACGCTCGGCTTCGAATCTCGAGTCGACCTCGAGCGTGGAATTCACTCGCTCGTCGAGGAAACGCGACTCGCGCCGACCGGGAGCGAACCGGAATTCCTCGAACGGTCGGCCTAACCGCGAGTGTCCGACGAAACGACGACGAAATTTCTGGCGGAAACGATGTCGAAAACCGACGTTTCGTCGCGGTACACTGCTCTTTTCGTGAGTGTAGGTGAAAGATAACTAACGGTAGTCGTGGCCTCGAAAGAATGTATGATCGAAAGCCTCATCGTCTTCGTCGTGAGCCTGCTCATCGGTGCCGTTGGCATTTACGCCGGCGCGAAGGTGGTCGTCGACGCCGAAGACTACACGTATGCGCTCATCACGGCACTGTTAGGTGCCGTTATCTGGGCCGTCGTTGGATTCTTCTTCGGTTGGATCCCACTACTCGGTCCGCTCCTGGTACTGCTCGCGTACCTCGCAGTCGTCAACGCACGCTATCCAGGCGGCTGGGTCGATGCCGCCGCGATCACGATCGTCGCGTGGCTATCGGTCCTGATCGTCCTCTACGTGCTGGCGCTCATCGGCGTCACGGGATTCGACGCCGTCGGCGTCCCCGGCGTGTGATTTTTCGCTGATTCACGAGCACCTCGAGCAACCGACCGTGGGTATTCAAGGCGTGAACCTACCCCACTCCACCGCGACACTGCTCGCATGGTACTCGCGTCGTCCACGTATTGGCGTGTGCTCGCCGGGACAGCACAGGCTGTCGACTCGAGGCCACACGTCGCACACTCGCGTTCCTGACCCACGCCACGAGCGTGGTTGGAAGCCGATCATCGCCTCGCCTCCTCACGTGCCACGCGCGCCATTCCCTGAGTTGCGTTCAATCGCACTATCGAGGAGCTATCAACCATCATGAAATATGAAATAATACGAATAAAAACACGATGAAAAATGATTTGAGAAGCGGTATCGACGGTATAGAGAAGCGTGAGTGAAGCCAGACCAGTCTATCTCACATGACCAGTCAGTTCCACGGATCCGCCACGACACTCGTCTCTCCTGAGACAGCAGGCATCGAATCAGTAACCACCGACATCTCCATCTGGTCCGCGCCGTTCGTGGCCGCCGGCGTCGGCCACCCAGCGCAACTCGAGTGGAGTCCACACATCGCTGCGCTCCTTGGCATCCTCGGTCTCGCACTCCTCGGTGGTGTTCTCGTCGTCCGCAACCGACTGGGTAGTCGCGACTCGTTCTCAGCCGACTCGAGTACGCACACCGAAGAGTTCCTGACCGATCGAGAACAGGTTCAACAGCTAATTCAGGACAACGGCGGCCGAATGAAGCAATCTCGGATCGTCGACTCCGTCGACTGGTCGAAGGCCAAAGTCAGCAGATTACTCGCCGAACTCGAGGAGGAAGGACGCATTACGAAGCTCCGACTCGGCAGAGAGAACCTCGTCTGCTTGCCCGGACACGAGCCGACAGCGTCACAATCACCCGAGCGACCGACGAGCGAGTGACGGCCTGTGGTGACTCGGTTCAGGAACCACACCGACCGTCCTGTTGTTACACCGATACACCGTTGGCCCGAACCGTATCAGCAATCGTTGATTTCGAGCGTCAAACGGGAACTCGAACCGCGCCTGCTGGCCCGTAGTATCCGATTTCGACTCGCAATGGTTGTGCCGGTTTAAGCGAGCCTCCAGCCATTAGCCGATGCCTTCCGGCACAGACATGACTACACGTAATCAGCTACTCGTGGTACTCACCGTCTTGATGATGATTTGCTCGAGCGGGGCGATGGTCGCAGGTGCCACACCTGCAACCGTCGACGAGCAAGACGATGGGTACGACGACTCAGAAGCGGGCGAGGACATAGCACCGGACGACGAACCCGACGATGCACCACCGGACGCAGATGACGACGCGGACGAGGTCGGACCGCCTGACGACGACGACGCCGACGATCCCGATGCGCCTGACGATGACGACGTCGACGACGTCGATGACGATGACGCGCCTGACGACGCCCTCGACGACGAGGCACCTGACGACGATGCCGACGCAGCCGTGACGTTCAGCGACCAAGAACTCGAGGACGACACGGTCGTCGTCGACGAGGTCGCCCTCGAAGACGGTGGCTTCGTCGCGATTCACGACAGCAGCGTACTCGCAGGAAACGTCCTCGATAGCGTTATCGGCTCCTCGGAGTACCTTGAGGAGGGAACGCACGATGACGTCGAAGTAACCCTCGACGAGTCACTCGAGGAGGACGAGACGCTCGTCGCGATGGCCCACCACGATACGAACGACAACCAGGAGTTCGACTACGTCGAAAGTGACGGAGACGAAGACGGCCCGTACGTTACCGAGGATGGCGAGCCAATCGCTGACCAGGCAGTCGTCTCAGTCGGTGACGATGTCGATCCGAACGACGATGATGCACCAGTCGATGACGACGCTCCTGTGGACGATGCCCCTGAGGATGCACCAGCCGACGATCCGGTCGACGATGACGATCGACCAGCGGACGTCGATGATGACGAAGTAGATGACGACGAGGTCCCTGATGACGAGGCCCCTGACGACGACCCAGTTGAAGACCGGCCAGACGATGACGATCGACCAGCGGACGTCGATGATGACGAAGTCGATGACGACGACAGACCGGTAGACGATGCGCCTGAAGACGACAAGGCAGATGATGACGACAAAGTAGACGATGCGCCTGACGATGACGAACCTGCCGAAGAGAAGCCCGATGACGATAAAGCAGATGATGACAAGGTAGATGACGACGACAAGGCAGACGATGACGACAAACCGGTAGATGACGACGATAAGGCAGATGACGACGACAAACCGGTAGACGATGCGCCTGAGGACGACGAACCTGCCGAAGAGAAGCCCGATGATGACAAAGCGGACGATGACGACGACAAACCGGTAGATGATGACGCTCCTGAGGTCGACGACCCTGCTGAAGAACCACCTGTAGCGGACGGACCTGATGCAGACGACCCTGACGACGACGCTCCGGTCGACGACCCGGATGACGATGCTGTCGAAGAAGACCCCGATGACGCACCCGACGACACGATCGACGTGCTCGTCGAAGAGCTTCTCGTCTTCGTCTACGTCGACGAGATGCCAACCAACGGTGACGACGTGGACATGAACGATGTCGACGACAACGACGTCGACGTAAACGGAGTCGACGATAACGACGTTGACAACGAGTACGACACTGACAACGACCACAACGGCGTCGACGACAACGACGACTACAACGGCGCGGACGACGCAAACGACGTCGAAATCGACAGCGACGACCCCGCCGCTGACGACGTCCCTGAAGATGCCGTGACCGACGAACTCGAGGATGCCGGCTACACGCTCACTGATGTCGAACTCACCGTGACTATCGACGAAGTGACGATCATTCCGGTGACCGATGAGGACGTGGCGAACGGCATGGACTCACCAGCGGACACGCCAACTGACGACGACGCGCCAGCCGATGACGATGCTCCGGCTGACGACGGACCAAACGGTCCAGCGATGGATGACGACGCACCAGCCGATAACGGTCCAGACGGCCCACCAATGGACGACGATGATGGCCCACCAGGTGAGGACGGACCACCAGCCGATAACGGTCCAAACGGACCACCAATGGACGACGATGACGGTCCGCCAGGTGAGGACGGTCCGAACGGCCCACCGATGGACGACGATGACGCACCAGCCGACGACGGCCCGGCTGACGACGAGTCGACGCCCGAAGTCGATGACGACGACTACGACATCGTGATCGAGCAGGCGACGCTCTTCGTCTTCATCTCCGACGCCGACGAGATGCTCGAGGACGCACCTGATGACGATCCAGTCGATGATGCGCCTGACGACGACCCGGTCGATGATGCCCCTGAAGATGATGCTGTCGACGATGAGCCCGCTGACGATGGCGTCGAAGACGATGTCGACGCTGCGGACGAGCCCGTCGATGACGGGCCTGCGGACGATGACTATGCCGAGCCACAGCCAGCAGTCGTTGCAACGAGCTAAGCAGCCGACCCTTGGCTAACCAGACGATTCACCCCTTTTTCGCCGCCGAACGAGACGCTCTAGAAGTCGCGGGCACACTAGAACGAGAGAGAACGGTCGACTGTCCTTACGCCAGTAATCGGTAGAGACTGCTGGCAGCGACGACTAACAGGACGATCACGCTCGCGAAGACGGGATCGATACTCGAGACGACCGGTGCACCGATTCCGGCGAACGCGATGACGGCGAGTCCGATGACGCAGATGGCGAAGTGTAACTGGAGGACGGTCGGGCCGCTTGCACCGTGGCCGTTGATGTACTGTAATACGTCCTCGAAGTGTGGGCCCGGTTGGATCGTCTTCGCCTCGGAGTCGTACTCGATAACGTCGTCTTCTTGCAGTTGGGGGAGGTGAGTCTGTTGTAAGGAGACGTAGACGCTCTTGTAGAGATTGTTCGGGACTGGCGTCGTGTCGGTCTCGGTTGCAGCGATCTCGGAGGCGACGTCGGAAACGTCGACCTGTCCACCGTCTTCGGCGAGCAGTTGAACGATAGCCCGACGTCTATCGTTTCCGAGGATGTGGAACACCTCGCTTTCTGCGAGTGACTCACTGCGGTTAGTCTGAACAGACATCGATCAAGAAGAGCGCGTATTTTTGACGAAGTGTCCACCACCAGCTACCATACACCTCGCTCGTTCGTAGACCACTAACTTTAACTTTTGCAGACTAGGTCTCGGGAATTCACCAGCCGTCACAGCCACCGCTGCGATGGTCGAAGTAAGCTGAGGATACACTGCTGTTCGTTCGATGTGGAATCATTCAGGCCGGAATTCGAGCGGACTGGAACGGACGTGCGGTGTACGCTATTGGACCCGTACACCGACGAAGGTAGACGGTTCGTCTGGTGGCTCGTTTCGGACGGTGGTTAGCCGTCTAGGAGCGGTAGCTCGTCGACGAGTGAGAGCCAGCCCTACCGTCGTGGGTTACGCGAGAAACCGGTACGAATGGAACGGAACGGGAACGACTCGAGGGGGTGTACGTAAACTACTCACGCGGGAGGTGGCCGCCCGATTGCATTTCTCGATAGGTCGTACAGCCCGGACAGCCGTGGACCACATCGCCGTTGTCACCGAAGACGCGGGCAAACTGCTGGGTGACGTGAGTTCCGCAGTTCCGACAGCGTGCACCTGCAGTCGACGATTCCATCGGTTTCCAGTCGTGTTGGGGGGTTTTCATGGTTGGGAGTGAACTCGGACGAGTGACGGCGACGAGTTTCGGCTGGCCGTGACCTGCGACGGCCGCTCCATCGAGTCGCGGCCAGACGAGTCGCGTCCCGCAACCGACCTCGCCCGGGCGTCACTCCAACAGCGAGTGTAAACGCGAATAAAGGACGACGACCGTTCACTTCAAACGTCTCGGTGAGTGTCGCGAAATAGCGGTTTTCCAGTCTGTATCCCGAGATAACCAGTGATTCACCCGACCCTCGAGTGTCGCCGATTTGGCGACGACGACACGCCTGCGGATGAGACTCGCTCCCCTTCACTGACGTGAAAGTGGGGACGTGTTGGGAGAGCGAACAGTGTGAACCTCTGGGTGACTTCACGTGTCTTTTCGTGCAGTTCACGATCAAACAGTCGATTAGCGCTATTGGGACGGTCCGAAAGCACCCATTTCCAGCTAGAAACGGAGAATTTCGGTCGAGAATGATCTTATTTCGGGATATAAGGTACATCGTTATAAAATACCACTATCGCTTACTCATCGTCGTGTTGGAACGTACTGGAACGGCCGAAAGAATCAGTCGGTCTGCCAGTCGGTCCGAGCCGAGGCCACCGCTCACAGGAGTGGACGGCGACAATCTGCGACAACCGAGTGATTTCGACGATGTCAATGCAAGCGAGTAACACGCCTTCCGAATCGACGCCAGAACCGTCCGCCCAGCTCGACGTCCTCGGGGACGAGTGTGCGCGAACAATCCTCGTCGCGACACGAGATGGGCCGAAAACAGCAAAAGAACTCACCAAACGGACGGACAGTTCCTCAGCAACGGTGTACAGACGAATCAACAACCTTCTCGAGAGCAATCTCTTAGCCGAGTGCGTTCGGTTCGACGACGATGGCTCACACACGACGGCGTACGAGGCGACGATCGACACGCTTCAAGTACAGATCGGTGGGGATGGGATCAACGTCTCGGTGTCGGAAATCGACGACTGATTTCGAGACTCGAGTGCGTATCACGGCCGTAGCCTGTCTCTATCTGTAGCGAAAGCGGAGTACACGAACGTAATGGGTGAGTCGACTGTCAGGACCGAGTGGACCCACTGGTTCGAGACACAGTCGCTCGAATACCCACTTTAATTCGTGAAACATCTTTTGAAAGGAGTTCTAACGCTGCTGTATGATACGGATAACAAATATCTACTCAGGGGAATGGTCTTTGTGATTGAGCAATGCACGATCTGACCGGCTTCCAACGAGACCTCCTATACGTAATCGCAGGTGCTGATCAACCGTCAGGACAGACCGTCAAAGACGAGGTTGAGAAGTACTATAGCTCGGAAATAAATCACGGGAGGTTGTACCCGAATCTGGATACGCTCGTCAACAAAGAGCTGGTCGAAAAGGGCCAACTCGATCGGCGAACGAACTATTATGCGATCACTGACAGTGGTCGTGAACGAATCGACGAGCGTCGTGAATGGGAAGAACAGTATCTCGACTTCTAGGTCACTCGTGGGTTGCCGGAAGAGCCTCGCTGCTGTGGGAAGTGGCAATCGAGAGATGGATCCGCGGTAATACGGGCATAACAAAACCCGAGAGCGTGCATTGAGCCAACGATTCGAGAATGAGAGGCGTCCTGTCACCGGCGAAGCGGCGAACTGACCAGTATCACTACCGAGTCAAGCGATGAGTCACGAAACCACGACGCCGACGCGGTTCAGCGCAGTCCGACAGTACCCGATCGATCTGGCGGCGGTCTCGATCGTCGCCGTGATAGCGTACGTACTCGTCACCTCCTACGCCGAAGGGAGCGTTCTCAGGCTACTCGCAACCTTCCCACTCGCCTTGTTCCTGCCGGGATACGCGCTGGTCTCGGTGCTCTTTCCAGCCGCCGAGCGAACGTCGAGACAGCCGAGGACGGCGGGCGGCGACCCAACCGACCCCCACCGACCGTCAGGCTACGTCCGCGGAATCGATTGGCTCGAGCGACTCGGGCTATCGTTCGCGATCTCGCTCGCGATCGTCCCGCTCGTCGCCATCGCATTACCGTTTACGCAGTGGGGACTCACGACCGAACCGATCGCCGCAAGCCTCGTGATCATCACGGTCGTGCTGGCGCAACTGGGCGTCGTCCGCCGACTGCGAACGCCGAAGCCGGAGCGATTTATCGGCTCGCCACTCGAGTCGTTCTCACAGCTTCGACGAGACGAGAGCGCCGTTGCGACGGCGTCGTCGATCGTGCTCGTTCTCGCAGTCGGGCTGGCGGCGGGAGCCCTCCTCGTTGCCTTCCTCGCCCCATTATCGACGGGCGGATTCACCGAGTTAGCTCTCTACGGCGAGGACGACGACGGCGACCTCGTCGCAGGGGAGATCGACGACGAGATCGAGGCGGGCGAGTCGGTGACGGCGACCGTCTCGATCGACAACCAGGAAGGCGAAGAGACCGACTACACGGTCGTGATCCAGGAGCAAGTCGTCGAAGACGACAGCGTCGAAGAGCGAAGCGATCTCGAGGAACTCGAGACGACCCTCGACGACGGAACGACCGGGACGGACGAACTCACCGTGACGCCGACCGCGGACGAAGGTGAGACGGTCCGGATGAGCGTCCTGTTGTACGCCGACGAGGTGCCCGACGAACCGACGAACGAGAACGCCGACGAGGACACGTACTTCTGGGTCACGCTCGAGTGATCGCTCGATAGGCGCTCGCGACTCGCGTGAGCCCCGCGGCGTTCATCTTCTTGGTTCGCGTTCGTCTGTCCGTGCAATTTCGACGCCCCTAGCGACGGCAACTCCCTAGCAACAGCGACTACCGGACGCTCGGGCCACTCGGAGACGAAGGCTGATCGCGACGTTCACGTGACTCTCGACGAAGCTGGTGGCGGTCGACGCGGAGGGCACGAAGAACCGCTGAAGTCGAACCGGAATCGAACCGAAGTCGAATCCAGAGGAGTAACTCAGACGGAAACTCGTCGCATCGACGACTGTGGACGGAGAATGGAGCGGTGGTATCTCGAGGGCAGTCGGACGGGTCGTCGGTTCGCTCGGACTTACAGTGCCAGTGGTGGGTCGAGTTTCGGTCGCCGGGAAAGGTGCTGGACGACCGAGACAGCGAGGACGAGCACACAGAGGACTAATGCGACGAGCGGCGCGGCCGTCACCGTCAGTGGCCCGACCGAGAAGACGGTGAGTGCGAACGCGATCACGCCGAGTGACGTGACGACCGCGTAGAAGCGATGCCACGGTCGCTGACTCTCGAGGCGGTGGTCGAGGTACGGATCGAAGACCTCGTCGCCCGGGAGGAGCCTGATGACGTGTTCGTCGGGGTTCCAGTCGACGATCCCGTGTTCCTCGAGCATCGGAAGGTGGGTTTGATAGAGCGAGATGTACACGCGTCGGCGTTGGGTTCGCGTGACCTCGCTCGGGTCGACATCGTTCTCCCAGGCGGCAACCTGCTCGACGAGCGGTGCGAGATCACATTGTCGACCCTGTTGCTTGAGATACTGGACGGTTCGGCGTCGCCGGGCGTTGCTAAAGACGTCGAACAACTGCGCTTGTGACAATTCGTGTTCAGACATGAGCGTCCTCGCGGTTCCCAAATGACTCCCATTCCCGCATCCCGGGTCTGTTTGGATACCTCACGACACCGAATGCCAGACTATGGCACTTTACTATCTCTCGTCTACCCGGACGAAAGGGAGATGTACCAGTCGGGACTCGTGATTGACGAATAATCCAATATTTCTTTTCGAGTATCCAACTCGAGTGGCCGAACGCGGCGATTTTGGGCTGTCTCGAGGGGGGTTACAGACACTGCGGCGTGAGATCGGTATAGTTGGTGGTTACAGCCGTCGCAGGCCGGGGATAACAAAGCCGTATTCCCGGCTGTATTTGGACGATTGCCCACGCGGGTATCGGTGAATCAATGAGATATCTACGATGCGTAGCAAGTCGACAGGATGCGACGGGCTCGACGAACAGTGGCGGAGGTGAACGCCAATGAGTCGGTTCGTCTGTGGCGAGAACTGTACGGTCGACGACGAGACGACGCTCGGTCACGGTGAGTTCGAGGAGCCGACGAGAGTCGGCGACGACGCGACCATCAGAGCCGGGTCGATTCTCTACGGAGACGTCACTATCGGCGACGAATTTACGACGGGACACGACATTTTGGTCAGAGAAGCGACGACGATCGGTGACGACGTGCTCGTGGGGACCAAGACGGTTATCGACGGCCAAACGACGATCGGCTCCCATGTCAGTTTGCAAACGAACGTCTACATTCCGACCGAGACGACGATCGGCGACAACGTCTTCATCGGCCCGAGCGCCGCCTTGACGAACGACGAGTACCCGATCAGAACGGACAACGGCCTCGAGGGACCGACGATCGAAGACGGCGCGTCGATCGGCGCGAACGCGACGCTGTTGCCCGGCGTGACGATCGGTGAAAACGCGTTCGTCGCCGCCGGCTCCGTCGTTACGGAAGACGTTCCGCCGAACACGCTCGCCGTCGGGACGCCCGCGAAAGAACGTCCACTACCGAAGCCACTCGAGGGGGCGAACCAACTCGTATGACCGGGACGAACCCCGGCTCAGGGGGTGACTACCCCGAGCGAACGGAGCAGACGAGTGAGGCCCGATCGAACGCTCGAGCGGACGGCGGCGTCGCAGAATCCGACGCTTCTGGTGATGCTGACGATGCCGCTGGCCGCTCGAGTGACGCGAATCCGCCGGCCGACGAGTCGACGAAATCCGTTTCGATCGCGGCCCCCGACCTGGGATCGGACGCCCTCGAGCGAGTCGAATCCGTCCTCGAGAGCGGGATGCTCGCCGACGGCCCGGAAGTCAGAGCCTTCGAAGACGAGTTCGCCGACTACTGTGGCACGGATCGTGCCGTCGCCACCTCGAACGGGACAACGGCCCTCCACACGGCGCTCGAGGCGCTCGGCCTCGAAGCGGGTGACGGCGTCATCACGTCGTCGTTCTCGTTCGTCGCGAGCGCGAACGCGATCAGACTCGCCGGCGGAACGCCGATCTTCGCCGATATCGACCCCGAAACGTACACCCTCGATCCCGCTGCCGTCGAGCGAGTGCTCGAGGACCGAGACGATGTCGTCGGGATCATGCCGGTCCACCTCTACGGGCTCGCCGCACCGATGGACGACCTCTGTGCGATCGCGGACGAACACGACCTGTTCGTCGTCGAAGACGCCTGTCAGGCCCACGGGGCGGCGATCGACGGCGAGCGCGTCGGCGGGTTCGGCGACGCGGCGTGTTTCTCGTTCTATCCGACGAAGAACATGACGACCGGCGAAGGCGGCGTGATCACCACCGATCGAGCCGACGTCGCCGACCGCGCCGCGAGTTTCGTCAATCACGGGCGAGACGTCGGCTCCGACGGCAACTACGACCACGTCCGTCTCGGCCACAACTACCGACTGACGAGCATGGCCGGCGCGATCGGCCGCGCCCAACTCGAGCGACTCCCCGAGTTCAACCGCGCCCGCAGGGAACACGCGGCTTACTACAACGACGAGTTGGCATCGCTGGCACTCGAGACGCCGACGGAACCGGCGGGCTACCGTCACGTCTACCACCAGTACACGATTTCGACGGACGAGCGAGACGCCCTCGCGTCGACGCTGGCGGACCACGATGTCGACACCGGCGTCTACTACGGAACGCCGATTCATCGACAGCCCGCCTACGAGACGGTGAGTACGGCCGCAGCGACGCTTCCGCAGACCGAACGGGCGAGCGAGAGCGTCCTCTCGTTGCCCGTCCATCCCGATCTTACGGCGGCCGATCGACGAACCGTCGTCGACGCGATTTACGACCACTTCCACTCATGAACCGAACACCCTCCGCACGACCGATCAGCGCCGGCGTCATCGGCGTCGGCTCGATGGGCGAAAACCACGCGCGCGTCTACAGTGAACTGCGATCGGTCGACCTCGCGTGCGTCAGCGACAACGACGACGAGGTCGCCCAGCGAGTCGCCCGCGAGTACGACACCGACGCCGTCGCGTTCGATACCGTCCTCGAGCGCTGTGACGTCGTCACGGTCGCCGTGCCGACGAGCGTCCACTACGACGTCGTCTCGAAGTGTCTCGACGCGGGCGTCCACGTGTTAGTCGAAAAGCCGATCGCCGAGACCGTCGAGGAAGGCCGAGCGCTGGCTGAACAGGCAGCCGACGCCGGACTCGTCTTGCAAGTCGGTCACATCGAACGGTTCAATCCGGCCGTCCAGACGGTCTCAGAGTTGATCGACGACCTCGAGGTCATCAGCCTCGAGGCCGAACGCCTCGGCCCGCCACTCGAGCGAACCTCGCTCGGGAACGTCGTCTCGGACCTGATGGTCCACGATATCGACATCGTCAGAGCCATTCTCGACGGCCAGCCTGACGCCATGACCGCGATGGGGACCGACGACGGCCAGTACACCACCGCCACACTCCAGTACGACGACGTGGTGGCCTCGCTGACGGCGAGTCGCGTCACGCAAAAGAAAGTCCGTCGGCTCACCGTAACCGCTCGAGAGTGCCTTCTCGAGGTCGATTACCTCCAACAATCCGTCTTGATTCACCGAAACTCCTACCCCGAGTACGTCGTCGACGATGGGAAACGACGCTATCGCCACGAGAGCGTCATCGAACGCCCACGAGTCGACAACGGCGAACCGCTTCGTCACGAACTCGAGGCCTTTCTCGAGGCCGTCAGAACCGATTCCGAACCGGTCGTGACGGCCGAAGACGGGATCGCCGCCCTCGAGACGGTCCAGACGATCTCTGCACTCGTCGACGACGAGACTCCCAAACGGGAGGTGCAAGCGCAATGAGCCGAGAGACGGCCGAGCAGGAAACGACCGGATCGGCCGAAAGCGGAACGAACGGCGACGACTCGGCGATCGGCCTCTATCGAGCCTCGTGTTCGAGCGACCGACAGCGCGAGTTGCTCACGTCGGGCGAGACTCCAGTGGCCGTCTACGGCCTCGGGAAGATGGGGCTCCCCCTCGCTGGCGTCTACGCCGAACGGTTCGGAAACGTCACCGGCGTCGACATCGACCCAGCCGTCGTCGAGCGGATCGCGGACGGCGAGAGCCACATCGTCGGCGAACCGGGTCTCGAGACGCTGATCGCCGACCAGGTCGACGCCGGCCGACTCGAGGCGACCACGGACGGCCAGCGGGCAGCCTCGATGGCCCGAATTCACGTCATCATCGTCCCGACGCTGCTAGACGACGATCAGCAGCCGGATTTGACGACGGTCGAGTCGGTCGTCGACGACATCGCCGCCGGCCTCGAGCCGGGGGATCTCGTCGTCGCCGAATCGACGCTGCCGCCGACGAGTTGTCGTGACGTCATCCAGCCCCACCTCGAGCAAAAGAGCGGCCTGTCGGGCGACGAGTTCGGCCTCGCGTTCTGTCCCGAGCGAACGTCGTCCACGACGGCGCTCCGGGACATCCGCGGGGAGTACCCGAAGGTCGTCGGCGGCATCGACGACGAGAGCACCCGCGCGGCCGCCCTCCTCTACGACGAACTCTCGAGCAACGAAGTACACCCCGTCTCCGACGCGACGACGGCCGAAGCCGTCAAAGTGTTCGAGGGGATCTACCGCGACGTCAACATCGGGCTGGCGAACGAGTTGGGCCGACTCGCGGACGAACTCGGCATTTCGGTTCGCGAAGCGATTCAAACGGCGAACGACCTGCCGATGTGTCAGCTCCACGACCCCGGCCCTGGAGTCGGTGGCCACTGCATCCCCTACTACCCCCACTTCCTGCTGGCTCAGAACGACGAGCCGATGGCCGTGACCCAGACCGCCCGGGAACTCAACGACGAGATGCCGACGGTCGTCGTCGACCGCCTCGAGCGAGTGCTCACAGCCGAGGACGCCGATCTCGACGGAGCATCCGTCCTCGTGCTGGGCGTGACCTACCGGCCAGGCATCGAGGAAACGCGAGCCTCGCCGGCACTGGGCGTGATCGACGCGCTCGAGGAGCGCGGAGCCGACGTCGCCGGAATCGATCCGCTCGTCGATCCAGAAGCGTACGGCGCTCGAGCGCTCGAAATCGACGAGCTTTCGAACGAATCGTTCGACGCCGCCGTGCTCGTCACCCCACACGACGAGTTCGACGCGATTTCGTGGGACGACCTCGAGCCGATGGTGATCGTCGACGGCCGAGACGCCCTCGATCTGGCGGAGACCGACCACCGTGTGTACACGCTCGCGGGGAAAGTCGACGGACAGTCACCGGCGGGTGGCCTCGCGGGCGACGAGCTGAAATTAGGTGGCGAGCGATCGCTCACGGCAGACGGTGGCGTGAGCGAACGGGCTGGTGATCGAACGACGACCAGCGTTTCCTCGGCCGACGAGCCGACGACCGACGGCCGACACGGAGGGGACGATGTATAAGGGAAGTCGAATCGGCGTCGTCGTCACGGCGTACAACGAAGCGCCGTTCGTCGGGACCGTCATCGAGACGGTTCCCGATTTCGTCGACCGAATTTACGTGATCGACGACGATTCGCCGGACGATAGCTGGAGCGTTATCCAGCAGGTCGCCTCGAGACTCAACGACACCGCCGCCAGGGACCTCGAGCCGGCCGTTACCGACGGCGGTGACGGACAGCGAGTCGTTCCGATCCAACACGAGGAAAATCGCGGCTACGGCGCAGCCGTCAAGACGGGCTACAGAAACGCCGTCGACGACGGCATGGACGTCATCGCCGTGATGAACGGCGACGGCCAGATGGACCCCGACATCCTCCATCGGATCATCGACCCCGTCGTCGACGGCGACGCCGACTACGCGAAAGGCAACCGACTCCTCCATCCTGACGACCGCGAGGATATGTCGGCGTTCAGGTTCTTCGGCAATGCCCTGCTCACCGGGCTCTCGAAGTTCGCCTCCGGCTACTGGGCCATCGGCGACCCCCAGAACGGCTACACGGCAATCTCGAGCGAAACGGTCGAATCACTGGACCTCGATGGGATCACGGACGAGCACGGCTTCCTCAATCACCTCCTCGCGCACTTGAACGTCCACGAACGCCGCGTCGCTGACGTACCGATGACGGCGATCTACGGGGACGAAGAGAGCAGCATTCGTTACGTTCCGTTCATCCGGTTCGTCTCGATGTTGTTGCTTCGAAACTTCCTCTGGCGACTGAAAACCAAGTACGTCGTCTCCGAGTTTCACCCAGCCGTCGTCATGTACGGCGCGGGATCGATCGGGGTGGCCGGTGGAAGCGCCGGATTGGTCGGATCGGTCGTGCGGACGCTGCGCGGCAACGACGGCTTCGCCGGAGCGATTGGCTCCTTCGTCGCGTTGGTGCTCGGGATAATCGCACTCGGACTCGGGATCTGGTTCGACGCCGAAGAGAGCGCCGACCTCGAGGTGACGGAGTACGAGTACACCGAGTCACCAACGAACACGGAACAGTATCGAGAAGCACCCTGATACGGACTGCTGTGAGTCAGTTCCGACGCAACCGCAGGACGGGTCGTGGTCGTGCCGATAACTCGTCACAGCAGTCCGTACAACTCGAGTATATGGCGGTTTTGTCGCTTCTCGAATCACGTGCCGGCCGAATGCGATGCCGACGAATATTAATCGATCGTGTAGCGGACGATATCGTCGCTCTCACACGCTGGACAACACGTCGTTTCCGCTGAGACGTTCGTCCCGCAGTTTCGACACTCGTAGATAATAGTCGTCTCGCTCTCTGGCGTCGACTCGCTCGCGTCGGAATCCTGCGTCGATGCGGGCGAGTCGGTACTCGTCTCCGATCCGGTAAAGAGATCAGATAGTAAGCGAGAGAGACTCATCGGCTAGTGATACCGATTATTTTACTGATTCATCCATAAGTGTTTCGTGTTCGTTTATCCCGAATGTCGTTTGTGAGAAAATTCATACATATATAGCATTTTTTCGTCGAATAAAACGGTAGCGACGGCTGCTACGATGAAATTGCTGACTCGAGGTCGGAGCGAGCGACTCGAAGGAGTCCTCGAGTCACGACGGAACGGTACCAGTTCGTGGGAACAACTGACAACCACGACATCGTGTATTTCAACGGCCCCGACCATTAGTTCAGTGAGAAGGCTTATGAAGATATACTCGGGTGGTCCCAGTATATGGAACCCAATCAGGATCCCCCTGCGGACGGAGAATCGAACACGAGCGAGGAACCCGCGACGGTGGGTGCCGAGGTCGTCGCCCCGTTACCGGGAAAACCGACGGTAACCATCGCCGCAACGGGATCGAATCGAGAAGCGACCGATCGAGCGACGAACACGCTCACGATCATCGGTCACGGCACACCCTCGAGTTTCGAGTTGACCGTCGACGGCGAAATTCACCTTCGGGACGAACACGGCGACACCAACGTCACGATCATCTCCGGTTCGGCCGTCGAAGGAACGATCGAACAGGGGACGATTCGCTTCGAGTTCACGGGGGAACTCACCGACGTGACGTTCGTGGATCAGCAGATTACGGGCGTCTCACCCGCAACTGCGCCGAACGTGCACCTCGACTACGCCGCCCCGCCGGAATCGCGGCCGTGACACGGATCGGTGTGCCGTGTTACCAGTGATCGCTACCCTGGTCGAGCGATCACCGGGACAGAATCACGACAGACCGTACGAGAACGCGGTGAACGGATCCAACAGGATCTTGTAGCACGATTGCTTCGGGTTCGGTGAGGACACGACGTAACTCGGAGAGTATGGACGACACGAATCCACCCGACGGCGACCGACCGGACGACACCGACGACTGGGACGACGACGAGGGATGGCTCACCCCCGTCGACGACGACATCCTCGAGTTAATGCAAGAGAGCTACATCTACGCACCCAAACACATCGAACAGGAAGGGCTCTGTCGCGGCCCGGACGCGGCGTATCGATGTCGGGAACTCACGAAACGAGGCCTGCTAGAGCGACAAGCGATCGGCATGTACGAGATTACGGACCTCGGCGAGCAGTTCCTCGCAGGCGAGGTCCACCCGAGCGAGCTCGCACTCGAGGACGAGGGCGAAGACGCGGACGAGAACGCTGACGATGGCGAAGACAGCGAAGGCAGCGAAGACGACGCAGACGACGCAGACGACGCAGACCCAACCGGGTAACGACTCTCCGGCAGAACTGGACCCGAGCATCCCCGCACGACGAACACCACGATTTGAGCCGCCAGCTTCGTTCACGAAGAGTCGACGGCTTCTGGAAGTTGCTCTCGAGAAAGGAGACGACCTCCGCAGTAGCGAGGAAGCCGTCGGCGATCCGTCCAACTTCCGTTCCGTCTTCGAAACAACACAGCGTCGGAACCGACTCGAGGTCGAATCGCTCGAGCAGGGCGAGGTCATCCCCGGGATTGACCAGTCCGATCGGAACGCCGGTTTCACGCGCGACGTTTCACAATACGGGTTCCATCGCCTGGCACTTCCCACACCCGCTGGTGTACAACTCGATTAGAGCGACGTCGTGTCTCTCGAGAAATCGATCGAGCGCGTCACCGTCCTCGAGGTGCATCGGGGGTGGCGTCTCGTTCATACACGCCTTCGCACGCGAAACGTGAAATCGGTAGCGACCGGGAGTCGACGAAATCCGGTCTCGTCGCTGACCGTTCACGCGAGTTGTTCGCGTGAATCCGTCGAAAGCGCGCTCGAGTCTCGGAAGCGATGATCGGTTCGGTCGCGTCTCGCGGACAACGGCTGCGGGTAGCTCAGTAGTCGTTCGCCGCTTCGTTTCGGCTCGTTTCACGCGTAATTCGGTGGATACCCTGTGGAAGGTACTGAAGTGTGGCCGGTGAATTTGTACCCCAAACCGGTACGGTCGAGCGATGACCCGGCCCGCACCGACGCCCGACGAGCGCGGACCAGCGACGCGAAAATCAACCCTGTTCTGTTGGGGCTGCGATCACGTGAGTCCGGTCGACGGCGACTGGGATCAGTGGACGCGACCCCACCACTTCGAGTTCGTCTGTCCCGTCTGCGAGACGACGATCATGAAACGGTCGCGTCGAGAGCACCAGTCGATCGACCCATCCTCGACGCAGTCACCGCTCACCTGGCACCACGCGCTCAGGGCGACGCTTCACATCTGGCGAGTGACCGTCGGTATCGGACTCACGAGTCATCGAGCAACGGCATCCAACCGGAGTGGCCGTCGGTGACGCGACGGCGACGGCAAACTGACTCGAGGAACAGTACTAATTCGTCGACGAGACGAACGATTTGCTCCCGAGGCAGTCACACCGATACGTCATCACCCAGACGAACATCCACTTTCTCTCGATATTTTACGGGCGATGTCAGCCCGCCTGATCCGATCAAAGAGTGTTGATCGACATATGTCCACCTTTATTCTAATTTAGGTATATTCGCCCACAACAGTAGAGCTTTAATAGTAGATTCCGATGTCCTAATCGAGTAGAAGATGACAAGTGGAAGTCTGACCACGGCAGAAGAAACCGTACTGGACGAAATTGAGGAGAAGGACATCGATTTCCTTCGATTGCAGTTCACCGACATTCTGGGGACGGTAAAGAACGTCTCAGTTCCGGCTCGACAGGCCGAAAAGGCGTTCGCAGAGGGAATCTATTTCGACGGCTCGTCGATCGAAGGCTTCGTTCGCATTCAGGAGTCGGACATGCGTCTGGTTCCGGATCCGGACACGTTCGCCGTCCTCCCGTGGAGGCAGAGCGAGGGGGGATCGTCCGCCAGAATGATCTGTGACGTCTACAACACGTCGACTGGCGAACCGTTCGAGGGAGATCCACGACGCGTGCTCAAGAACGCACTCGAGCGCGCCGACGAGATGGGCTACACGGTCAACGCCGCCCCCGAACCGGAGTTCTTCATGTTCGAGGAGGATGAAGACGGCCACGCGACGACCGAAACCGCAGACCACGGCGGCTACTTCGACCTCGCACCGAAAGACCTCGCCGCCGACGTGCGCCGCGACATCATCTACGGCCTCGAGGACATGGGCTTCGAAATCGAGGCGAGCCACCACGAGGTCGCCCGCGGGCAGTACGAGATCAACTTCGAGTACGACGACGCCCTCGCGACGGCCGACAACGTCGGCACGTTCCGCACCGTCGTCCGGGCCATCGCCGCCCAACACGACCTACACGCGACGTTCATGCCAAAGCCGATCCCGAAGATCAACGGCTCGGGCATGCACACACACCTCTCGCTGATGACCGAGGGCGGCGAGAACGCCTTCCACGACGAGGACGACGAGTTCAACCTCAGCGACACCGCCCACTCGTTCCTCGCGGGCATCCTCGAGCACGCGCCGGCGATTACGGCAGTCGCGAACCCGACGGTCAACAGCTACAAGCGACTCGTCCCCGGCTACGAGGCACCCGTCTACGTGGCCTGGTCCGATCGCAACCGCTCGGCGCTAATCCGCAAACCGGCCGCCCGTGTACCCGCGGCCTCCCGTGTCGAACTCCGCTCGCCCGACCCCTCGTGTAACCCCTACCTCGCGCTCGCGGTCATGATTCAGGCTGGACTCGAGGGCATCGAGCAGGGACTCGAGGCGCCGGATCCGGTTCGAGAGAACATCTACGAGTTCGACGAGGCAAAGCGCGAAGAGTACGGCATCGAGACGCTCCCCTCGAATCTCGGAAAGGCAGTCGACGCCCTCAAGGAAGACGAGGTTATCTACGACGCACTCGGCGAACACATCGGCGAGAAGTTCGTCGAGGCCAAATCACAGGAGTTCGAAGAGTACCTCATCGACGTCTCCGAGTGGGAACTCGATCGCTACCTCGAGACGTTCTAACGGCGTCCCGGCTCACCGCAGGTTTCGATTTTGCTCGCGTTTCGCTCGGTCGTCGCTCACTGGTCACTCACGCGATTCGGTCGGCTATCTCACTCGTTGGAACAGATCGATAGCTGATACTCGAGGGCTACCTCGCCACCAAACCCAACGAATGATACTTTGAAGTATCATACTTTAGAATATCATACTCTGTAGTACCGTACTCTGGAGTACAGTAATCGAGAGGGTTATACTGGTCGACGAACCTGAAACGCCACGCTGAGGAACTTCGCTGGACGCCAACGGATGGACAGGAGCGAGTCGAACTCGGGCCCCAGAACGAGGATTACGAGACGACGTACTCGCCGTCGGTTCGGTTAACGTAGCCAGCACTCGAGAGCGTGTTCAGGATGCTCAGAATGGACAGCTTGGACATCGAGAGCGTCGCGCCGAGGTCGTCGATGGTCGCGCCGTCGGTCGCCTCGAGATAGAGATACACCAGTTTGGCCTGGGTCGAATCGAGATCGCTTGGAATTGGATCGATGAGCGGAGCGGGTCGGTGTTCTTGTGAACTTATTGTCATCACTGACCCGATTCGGGTATATAAATCACACGTCGACAGTGTATATATTCGATTAACGGGTTGAGTAGGGTATTTTCAGGACAATCGTCGACTCGTGATCGTCACCGAGTTGTGAGTACGGGCGTGGTGTCGACTTCAGTCACTCCGTCGAACGAGCACACCCACGGATCGCCGACGGTTTGGGCCCTGGGACACAACGTCGACGACAAGATGACGACGAACGATCGACCCCGCCCGCCGTCTGCCCTCGAGCAGGACGTCCGGGAACGACTGGCAGCGCTCGAGTCCAGCGACGTCGAGACGCTTCGCGTGGCCAGCGACTACCTCGAGGAACTCGCGGCGTGGAAGGTGGCCACGGCCGAAGCGAGTTCAAAAGAGGGCTGTGACGAGCAGAGTGAAGGCGAACCCGATCCAGACGAGTATCCCGCGGACGTTCCAGACCGAGCGAGTGTCTCGGTCAAAGAAATCGCCGGGACGACCTATCACTACTATCAGTGGCGAGAGAGTGATCGAATCGAGTCGAAGACGGTACAGCGGTAACCGCCGGGCGTGGCAGTGCCCGGTGCCGTCCGATCTTACTCGAGGGCAGCTACCAGCATTGCTTCCACGCTACACCGACTGGTACGGCCCGAGTCGCGTTCCGTCGAGCAAATAGGCTTCGCCACTGGCGATGCCGGCCGGCAAGAACGGCGAGAGAAACGACTGGCCGGGGACGTTGATCCAGGTTCCACCGACGAGGTCGTTGAACGCCGGGAGAACCACGACTCGAGGGGGCTCGACAGCCTCGTCGCTCAGCCACGAGAGCCCCTCGTACTCGGGTCGCGGTCGGAACGGCTTGGGGTCGAGTTCGCCGCGAAGCCACGTGCGTTCGACGCGGCTGCCGCCGACGTCGTCCTCGAGGCGGACGCAGGGGTGTTCGTGGCCGAGACAGAGCACGTCGCACTCGAGCGTGGCCGGTGCGGGCCAGGTGTGACCGTGACAGACACCGACGGTACCCTCCCCCAGGTCGATGCCGGCACCGGAGACGACCGTCACGCTCGTCTCGATCTCAGCTTCGTCCTCGGTGAGCCACGTCTCGATTGCCCCGTCGTGGTTGCCTTTCACCACCGTGACGGGAATCGTCCGCGGAACTGACTCGAGTAAGACCTCGAGTTCGCCGCGTTCGGCCCCGCCTGGGTCGCCAATCGAGTGCATGAGATCGCCAAGTACGACGAGTCGGTCGGGATCGGTTCGCTCGAGGAGCGTGAGAAGGCGTTCGCGGCGCTCTGTGGCCCGACTCGGAACCGTGACGCCGCGTTCGTAGCGCAATCCGGCTTCGTAGCCAGCGTGATAGTCGGCGACGAGCAGTGCGCGTTTGTCACCGACGGTCGCAATCGCCGCCGGTTCGTCGGGAACCGGTTCGACGCGGGCCACGGCGGATCGACGGGACTCGTCGGACATGAGTAAGCTCGAGAACGGAGTTAGATCGCCTTGAGCGTCTCGTCGTCCGGTTCGTAACACTGCCCGCCCATGAGCGCGTCCTGAATCGCGTCTTCGACGTCGCCTTCGGCGACGCCCGTCTCGTCAGCGACGGTTTCGACGAGTTCCGATCGGTCGGCACCGTCGCCGTCGTCGAGTTCTTCCATCGTCTCGACGACGGCCGTCTGCAGGTCGACGTCGTCGGCGGGGTCGTCGTCCTCGCCAGCGAGTTCGTCCTCACTCACAGATTCATCAGCGTCGGCAGCGTCGGCTGCGTCCGTCGCCGTCTCTTCTTCGGTCTCAGCAGCGTCGGCTCCCTCCTCGAGTTCGTCCGTTGGGTCAGGTTCGGGTTCGGACGCCGTCTCGAGTCCAGATTCCGGTGGCTCGCCGATGTCGTCATCGTCGTCAGGCGACGCGTCGACGCTCTCTGCAGTGGATTCACTGGATGTGTCGTCAGTCCCGTCGTCCTCGGGTTCTGGGACGTCGATATCCGCCTCACCGGGATCGTCGACCTCACCGCCGGTCGTGAACTCGGTGCCGAACTCCTCCTCGAGTTGTTCGCGCTCGTCGTCGTCCATCTCGTACATTCCGGAGTCGCCAGCGTCGAAATCGCCGAGGTCGTCGTCCGGATCCGCCTCAGCGTCAGCACCTCCGCTCGATGGCTCGGCATCGCTGGGTTCGGATTCCGAGGACGGGTCGCTCGAGTCGGCCGTGACGGTGTCGTCGCCCTCGATCGAATCGTCGGTCGTCTCGGCGTCCGTTTCGAGTGGCGCCTCCTCGACTGGGTCGGCTGCGTCGGATTCGGCCTCGAGTGCAGCTTCGTCGGCTGCGTCGGATTCGGTTTCAGAGGCAGCCTCCCGATCCGTCGCGGTTGCTGTGCCGGCGGCCGATCCGGAATCGATCGACTCGCTCTCGCCGGCGACGGCCACCTCGGCGTCGGGCTCGCCATCGGCCTCGAGTTCGCTCTCCGCCGTTTCGTGTTGCGTTCCATCGGCAGTGTCGGTGCCCGCGAGCGATTCGAGTCGCTCGAGGTCGACGCTCGAGGAGGGGGCGAGCGAGGCGAACGTCACGTCGGCGTCGGGACTCGAGTCACTCGGCTGCAAATCGTGCGTGCCGACCTGGTCGCGCTCGTCCGCGACGACTTCGACGGCCTCGAGGGCGCACTCGCGAAGATCTGTGAGGTAGGCGGGCGTCGTTCCGTAGTGGTCCTGGGCGAGCGGGATGCCCGCGGCGAGGCCAGCGTCGGTGTCGACGGCCGCGAGCGCATCGCTCAATTCGTCGCCGTGGGCGGCCACGTCGGCTGCGGCGGCGTACGTGCCGATGCGTTCGAGCGTCTGTTCGGCCGCGCTGACGACCCACCGGTCGCGGGTGTCGGCGTCGACCGTCGCGATGCTCTCCGGACGAATCGAGGTGTAGACCTGATCGGAGTCGTCCGGCTGGAACGTTCGAGCCTTGCCCGTCACCGCGACGAATTCGGGAGCCTCGAGTTGCTCGAGGGTGGCGAGTTCGTCGGGTTGGTACTGGCCGGCGTAGACGACGAAGGCACCCGTCGGATCGACGATGCGGGCGCGAACCATCTCGTCGTTGACCGACGTGATTTCCGTCAGCGTGCCGACGGCGAAGATGCGGTTGAGTCGCGCCCCCGTCGGCGAGATGACGTAATTCGGCGCGCGTTCCTCGTCGCTCTCGGCGTAGGAGAACGACGCGTCGTCGTACTCCTTCGCGAACAGCCGGTAGGCGATCTCTCGGCCGGGAATATCCTCGCCGTCGTCGTCGTTGGCGCTCATGCGTCCACCTCCTCGAGGAAGGCCCGTGCACGGGCCGTCGGGTCGTCACTTTGCTCCTCGAAGGATTCGGCGTCGAGGTTCGAGCCGTACTCGTCGACCGAGAGGTGGCCGCGCACGCGGTACTCGAGGCCGACGATTCGGTCGCGAATCGTGTCGGCGACGACTTCCTGATCCATGGCTTCGCGGGCCTGTTCGAGGGCGTCCTCGAGCGTACCGTCGTAGACCTGTTCGGTCAGGTCGTCGTCGAGGACGACGGTGACGGCACCGGTGCCGTCGTCGAGGATCGCTTTGACCCGCATGTCGTCGATGCCGTCGACGTCGCCGTGGGTTCGACACTGGCCTTTCTGGACGACGCGATAACACTCGGGACAGCGCTGGATGAGCCCGGAGCCGTCGCGGACGGCGATCACGTTGCCGCTGAGTTCGACGTCGTAGATGCCACCCGTTCGGACGGCGTCGCCGACGTCCATCGTCGTCGCGTCGGCACCGACGTCGATCTCGCCCTCGAGTGACGTGACGCTCGAGAACTCCGAGACGTTGACTTCGGGGACGCCCCGGAACTCCTGGACGTAGGCGTTCTCGATGCGAACCGTCCCGCCGGCTTCGATTTCGGGTGCTGGATCCCAGTTCGTAAACGGCAGTCGGCCGCTCTCGTCGCCGAAGACGCCGCTCAAGATTTCGGTCTCGCCGTCGCGGCCGTCGATCGTCCGGCGTTCACAGTCCGTGACGGTGACTTCGACGGTGACGGCACGGTCGCCGGTATGGAGGTCGGCGAGTTGGGACTCGCCGCCGGAGTCGTACGGGACGTCGAGCGATTCCTCCTCGAAGGATAGCGACGTGCTCTCGCCGAGGTTGAGTTCGGGTTCGCCGTCCCACTCGCGGACGCCCGCGTTCCCCGCCGTGATCGTATCGCCCGACGAGAGACCGAAGTCCTCCCAGGCGGTGTAATCGATCGCACCGGTCTCGTCGGCGAGGCGACCCTCGACGATGACGTGGTCGTCGCCCTGATAGCGAATCGAGCGTTTTCCGGCCGTCAACACGACGCCCGTGACGGTGACGTTTCCGTCCTCGGGCGTGACATCACCGAGATCCTTGCTCGAGGGAGCACCGCCACCATCGCTCGAGCCGTCGCCGTACTTGCGCCGAAGGCTCTGCTTGGCTTCATCGATGGGGACGCTGTACTCCACCAGATTCTGCAAGTCTGCGGTAACCTCCTCTTTGTCAACACCGAGGTCGGAGGCAAGATCCTCAGCATGCTTATCGAGTTCCATCAGTGGCTTTTCGGGTGGGGGATTAAAAAGCGTTCGCGCAACGGAGCGAGCGGGTGAGGAAAACGAGTGGCCGAACGCGGTACTGCTTCGGGTGAGTGGTATTACACAACACGGACCACCATCTGGAACAGCGAAATGCCGGAATTTGCAGCCCTGAGAGTGCCAGGCAGCAGGTTATGGAAATGGCGCGGATAACGTGTATACAGCATGTCACCAGACGAGTCACCAACCCGACGGCGAATACTCAAGCTGAGTGCCGTCGCCGCCCTTCCAGCAGCCCTGGCGGGATGTAACGACGATAACGGGAACGGCAACGGCGAGAACGGTAACGACGAGAACGACGACGAGAACGGAAACGGCGAACCGATCGAGCCGGGAGAGATCGAACTCGACGGCGAAACGGAAGCTTGGACTGGCGTCGCACCGGACGAAATCGCCGACGAAGAGAACCCGACGCTCACCCTCGAAGAAGGAGAGTCCTACGAGATTACGTGGGAGAACATCGACGGCGTCGACCACAACATCGAGATTCGAGACGATGACGACGAGGTCGTCGACGGCTACGAGACCGACCTGATGGGCGACGAAGGAGAAACGCAGACGCTCGAGATCGACGAAGTGACCGACGAGATGACCCAGTACGTCTGTGAGCCCCACCAGTCGACGATGATCGGTGACGTCGAAGTGGTCTAACCGAGGGACCGTTCACAGGTTGTCACCAACGGCCAGCGATAGTCCGACGACAGCGCCATCGCGTCCGCAGTAGCTTCTTTAGGGACCGCTACGCAGCAAGGCGTATGCACGTCGTCGTCAACGCCGCCACGAGCGCGGACGGCAAACTCTCCTCGAGACGCCGCGAGCAGGTTGCGATCAGCGGTGAGCCTGATTTCGCCCGCATGGACCGACTCAGAGCCGAGAGCGACGCTATTGTGGTCGGCGTCGGAACTGTTCTCGCTGACGATCCACACCTGACAGTCAAAGACGAAGCCCTGTGCGAGCGACGGGTCGAAAACGACCGACCGGAACAGCCTGCTCGGGTCGTGGTCGACTCGAGCGGACGGACGCCAGTAGACGCCGCTATTCTCGACGACGCGGCCCCGACGTACGTCTGTCTGAGCGACGACGCTCCCGTGGACCGACGAGCGAATCTCGCAGACCACGCAACCCTCGTGAGTGCCGGCGACGACCGAGTCGACCTCCTCCGTGCGTTCGCCACGCTCCAGGAGGAGGGCCTCGAGCGACTCATGGTCGAGGGCGGTGGCGAACTCATCTTCTCGCTGTTCGAGTGCGGACTGGTCGACGAACTCCGAACGTACGTCGGTGGAACCGTCATCGGCGGGCGCGACGCACCGACGCTCGCCGACGGCGCGGGGTTCGTCGAAGACTTTCCGTCGCTCGCGCTCGAGCGCGTCGAGCGGATCGACGACGGGGCGTTACTGTGCTGGACGGTCGAGGACTGACTCGCACAACGCACTGTCGGACTCGAGAAATCGCTCGGTGAGACTGCGTCTACGTCGACTCGACGTTCTGTCGAACGGAGCGATCTGTATCAGTGAAGAGAAATCGGTCGTACTCCCCCTCGTACGTTCCCATGAGCGGTTCTCCACGGGTCGTATCGATACCGATCGTGTGTGGCTCGTCTAACTCGGCGTGCTCGTCGGCGTCGTCGTTCGGATCGTACGCGGTGAACGTAATGCTGTCATCGTCCGCGTCGTAGTCGTAGAGGAGCAGGTAATGACCGTCGAGGACCTCACTTCCGCTGATCGTTACCCCCGCTGATCCGACCGTGTCGATCGCCGAACGAATCTCGCTCGCCTGTTGCTGGTAGTCGATGAACTCCGGTCGAAGAAGCACCCACCGTTCGGCCCAGGTTTCGGGGTACAGAAACTGGCTTCGGTGGAAGCGTTCGATGTCGTCCCGGACTGGCGAACTGGACTCCTCGAGTGGTTCGTCGACGTCGGTGATCTCGCTGACCGAGTCGTGCTCGACGGGGACTGCCGATGGCGCTTCGAAGTACCACTGCGACGCCATCGCGATCCCGAAGCAAAACCCTCGTATCCCGAATAACCGGTTGGCGTTCGCGTGGAGTTCGTCAGCGATCGCTCCGATCGATCGATCGAACCCGGCGTTCGCTTCGACCGGTTGGACGACTGAACTCTCGGATGCGATCAGATACTCTCGAACGTCGCGGGCAGAGAGAAGCGCACTCGGCTCCGGTGGCTCGGAAGGCGTCGAAAAGTTGTCGAAGCCGAAGCCGTCGACAGCCGGATCGAACTCGCCTCCTCGAGCTCCGGAACTCGAGTCCGAGTCCGAATCCGAATCCGATATCGACGGAAGGCCCACTCTCGTCGCGAGAGAGAGCGACCCGATTCCTGTCAAAGCCGAGAGTCCGTAGAGGAGTTTGCGACGTGGTATAGTGCTCATAGTGATTTACTGTGTTCGAGTGGCTCGGGCGGACGAAAACCGAGTGAGAGACTCTCCGCGGCGTTCGACGGGCGCACGGTTGGCGCGGTAGGTACGGGAGCTGAAACTAGAGCTGTGACGAACCTCGTTCGTCGAACAGACCGTCGGGGCGTCTCGTCCCTCTCAGTGGGCCACACGGCTCGAGTACTCAATGTCTCCCACTAGTGAGCGATATGTACGCGTCCCCTGCAGTTGCTGGTCCAGACGGACACGCCTACGCTTTCAGCCTCGAGGTTCCTCGCATCGGTCGAATCGAAACGCGGCGGCTGGCTAACCCGTCACACCTTTCCTCGGGGACCGCTTAGGAAAGCGTATGGAACGAGCGACGTTCGGCGGCGGCTGTTTCTGGTGTATCGAAGCGGCGTTCGAAGAGCTCGCGGGCGTCGAGTCGGTCACCTCCGGGTACGCCGGTGGCCACACCGATGACCCGACCTATCGCGAAGTCTGTACCGGCCAGACGGGTCATGCGGAGGTCATCCAACTCGAGTACGATCCCGCCGAGATCAGCTACGAGAAACTCCTCGAGGTGTTCTTCACGGTCCACGACCCGACCCAGTTGAACCGACAGGGGCCAGACGTGGGCACGCAGTATCGCTCGGCCATCTACGCCCACAGCGACCAGCAACTCGAGACCGCCGAGGCCTTCGCCGCGGAACTCGAGAGTGAGGGGCTCTACGAGGGTATCGAGACGGAAATCGAGCCACTCGAGACGTTCTACGAAGCCGAAGAAGCACACCAAAACTACTTCGAGAAGAATCCACAGGACGCCTATTGTACGATGCACGCGGCTCCCAAAGTCGAAAAAGTCCGGGAGACGTTCACCGAGAACCTCGAGGGCGAACAGCCCTCGCCGTGAACTCGAGCGCGAGAGGATTCATTCGGTGACGAGCGGTCGGCAGTAGAAAAATTGTATCATTTGTACAAGACAGATTACCGGAGCGGTGACGGTCGCGTTCTGGGCACTGAGCCGACCGTCGGTTACTGGCTCGCTTCGAGTGCCGCAGCGGGAGTCGGTTCGTCTTCGAGCGCTCGCTCCTCGAGCCACGATTCGGCGTCGAGCGCGGCCATGCTTCCGGTTCCGGCGGCCGTGATCGCCTGCCGGTAGTCGGGATCCATCACGTCGCCCGCGCCGAAGACACCGGGGACGGCGGTTTCCGTCGCCGTTCCGGGCTCCGTCCGCAGGTAGCCCGTCTCGTCGCGCTCGACCGGCGTTTCCGCCAGGAACGCCGTGTTCGGGACGTGGCCGACGCCGTAGAAGATGCCGCCGACGTCGACGCGTTCGGTTTCGACGGACTTCCCGTCCTCGAGTCGCGCTCTCGGATGACCCGCCGGATGGGTGACGAGCGTCGCACCGGTGACGCCCGTTTCCTGCGAGCCGTGTATTTCGCTGAGTTCCGCGTTCCAGCGGAACTCGATCGACTCGTTCTCGCGTGCGCGACGAGCCATGATATCCGAGGCCCGGAGCTCGTCGCGGCGGTGGACGACCGTGACGCTGTCGGCGAATTTCGCGAGAAACAGCGCCTCTTCCATCGCGCTGTCGCCCCCGCCGATGACGAGCACGTCGTCGCCGCGGTGGAACGCGCCGTCACAGGTCGCACACGTCGAGAGCCCGTAGCCCATCATCTCGTCTTCGTTCGTCGCGCCGACCCAGCGGGCGCTCGCGCCGGACGCGACGACGAGCGCGCGAGTCTCGAGGACGTCACCCGAAGACAACTCGAGGGCGAACGGCGACTCCTCGAGCGAGGCGCGTTCGACAACGCCGTGGCGAAACGTCGCGCCGAAGCGCTCGGCTTGCTCTTTCCCTCGCTGGACGAGTTCCATTCCGCCAACGCCGTCGGGGAAGCCGAGGTAGTTCTCGACCTCCGTCGTCAGCGTGAGCTGACCGCCGGGCTCCGGACCCTCGAGCACGAGCGGCTCGAGGTCCGCCCGGGCGGCGTAGACGGCTGCCGAGAGGCCGGCGACACCGGAGCCGACGATGACGACGTCGCGGACGGCCTCGGTGTTGGTCGCCTCCATTATTCGGTGTGGCGCTCGATCAGGTCGCGAAGGTGATCCTCCGGCAGCGCGCCGGTTTGCTGTTCGACCTGCTCGCCGTCCGCGAAGAGCGCGAGCGTCGGCACGCCGCGAACGCCGTAGGCACCCGCGAGTTGCTGGTGTTCGTCGACGTCGACCTTCGCGATCGCGGCGTCGGTCTCTGCCGCCAGTTTCTCGAGAACGGGCTCGAGCATCTGGCACGGGCCACACCACGTCGCGAAGAAGTCCACGAGGACGACATCGTGATCGTCCACGACGTCCTCGAGGTGGGCTTCGCTCTCGATGTGGAGTGGTTCGTCGGCCGACGGATCGGATGAGTCGTTTTGGGTCTCAGTTGCCATCACGATGACGTATGTGCCGACAGTGTTTAAAGGTTTTGTGCATTCTGTACAATACACCTCCAATCGTAGAGACCCACTGTCTGCCGAGCGACTTAGGTGGATGTAGTGGAGGGATGCGTTCCTACATGGGCAATACAGTTGTCAGTAATTTGCTCAGGCAACTAATTTACAGCAGCCGGTCAGCCATACTTATTCAGAAGTTCTATTGAAGCGTTCGAGAGTGGAGTTCGTATGGAAGATTGGAGACGGCGTATTGGGTTGGCGCTTACAGCTGTCGCCGCCATCATACTCACCTATTCTGTCATTTACCAGTGGGCAATGCTGACGTTCGAGGGGCAGGAGATTCCGATATACAAGTCGATTCAGGTCGTTATCGAATCGCTTACCACCGCTGGATTCGGCGGCCATGCACCGTGGGAAAGCACTGTATTGAACTTCCTGGTTATCGGGATGAATGTCACGGGTGTTTTGCTCGTATTCTTAGGCCTCCCTTTGTTCGCTATCCCACTTCTCCGACAAGGGCTCAAAACCGAGCCACCGACGACGAGTGACTTGACCGACCACGTCATTATCTGTGGACATTCGGCACGAGACGATGTGCTGAGAAAAGAACTCGACGAAGTCGGGATACCATGCGTCTTCATCGAACAGGATCCAGACCTCGTTACGGAACTCGCAGAGAGTGGTATCGATGCGATTCACGGAGACCCAGAACAGATCGAAACCCTCCGTGCCGCCAATGCAACCGACGCCCGTTCCCTCGTCGCGGACGTCAACGACGAAGCCAATCCGACAGTTATCCTCTCGGCGCTTCGGATCAATCCGGATCTGGGAATTATCAGCGTCGTCCGAGACTACAAGACGGCATCGTATCACGAGTATTCAGGCGCGGATGAGGTCGTCCTGGCTCGTCAACAACTCGGAGACGCCTTCGGTAGACGAGCGACAACCTCCTTTGCAGAGAAACTTCGGAACGTCATTCACGTCGAAAATGACTACGAGATCACAGAGCTGTTAGTCGAAGAGGAGAGCGATCTGGCGGGGCAAACGATCAGAGAGGCGCATATTTTTGGCCAAACCGACCTCACGATCATCGGGGTATGGCTCGGCGGGAAGTTCGTTATCTCGCCGGACCCGGACACGGTTCTCGAAGAGAATACAATTCTTCTCGTCGCCGGCGAACACAGCGATTTCGATAGTCTAACTGCCCGATCAATTCCGACGCATCACCACCCCTCTCACGTCATTATCTGCGGGTACGGCACTGTCGGCTGGTCCGTCGCTGAGACGCTCGAGGAATCAGGTATTTCAGCGAGTATAATCGACCGTGAAAATCGGGATGCGGTCGACGTGGTCGGAGATGCTACCGACCCCGAAACGTACGAGAAGGTGGACATCGAGAACGCAGAGACCATCGTGCTTTCCTTGGACGATGATACGACGACAATTTACTCGACGCTAGTCATCCGGGAGTTGGCCCCCGATATCGAAATTATCGCTCGCGCAGACGATCCAGACACTGTCTGGAAATTGTACAACGCTGGTGCAGACTACGTCTTATCACTTCCGACGATTACTGGCGAGATACTCGCATCGTACCTGATCGACAAAGTCGAAATCGTCACCCCACAGGTGAATTTCGAGTTCATTCGCTCGAAAGCACCGTCTCTCGTCGGAGAAAGTCTCAGCGATGTCGATCTTCGCAGACAAACCGGGTGTACAGTGATCGCTGTCGAGAGAGATGATGAGTTGAAAACCGATCTGAGTGCAGGTTTCGTTGTCAGCGACAACGACATCCTCATCGCTGGAGGGAGTGAGAAGGCAATTGAAAATTTCAAGCGATTTGTCACAAAGTGACCGCGATCAGGTCGAACAAGCGGGTCTGGTTTCGTTCACCTACGCCTCACACCTCGAGCAGTTGCGTCGCCACCTGAGGACGGAACCGATGACGCCGAGCGTGAGGACGGTCACAGCGATCTGTCCGAGGCCAGCACCGAGACCACCGGCAGCGACGCCGCCGGAGACGGCCGCTGCACCTGGTGCGAGACAGCAGAGACTCGCAACGCCGGCGAGACCGAGCAACGACCGGCGTGACGCCGCGTCCGAACTCATACAGTACCAACACAGCCCGAATCAGATAGTGATTTCGGACGGTCAATGTCGAGAACAGGTCGCGACCCCCAGTGTGCCCATATCGGCGATCAGTGAGAGCGCAAGTACAGCGTGAAAAGTGGACGTTAGCCCTGTGCGGGAACGTCGGCTTCGGTCTGTTCGTACTTGTCTTCGAACTCGTGGATAAGCTGACCCATCTTCGCGTACCAGTCGTTCAACATTCGCTGCATGTCGTCTGCGATCTGTGACGGGTCGGTTGGGTGGTAGACGTGGTAGTACCCGCCCTGGTCGTAGTTGATCTGCTCTTTCTGGATGAAACCGCTCTGGAGCAGTCGCTGGATCGAGCGATAGGCCGTCGAGCGCTCGCGGTCGACGCGTTCTGCGACCTCGTCGATCGTCAACGGCTCTTCGCTTTCGACCATCGCGCGAAAGCAATCTTTATCGAGTTGTTTGAGGCCGTGAATACACTCCAGCAGTCCTTCGCACTCCATATCTTGCTGGAGTTGTTCTGCCATCGAATTCGCCATGTAGATGGTCAGGGGACGAGAGGGCATAAGGGTTATGTGAATATTGCGCAATTTCGATGCGCCGGCGTCTCATCGCGTTTGTGACGGGCTTTGACTGAAAATCACGAGTGAAGGGAGGCGAATTCGAGCGTGAGAAACGCATCCCCCCTTCGAAACGAAGGAGGCCGCTTAGACGCCCGGAATCGGTGCGAGCGTGATTCCGTACATTGCAGCGACTGTCACGGCGATCGTGGCGACCACCAGCGGCGGCCAGATACGCGTACTCGAGACGGCTGGCGCGATACTCCCGCCGCCTGCGTACTTCACAATCACTTCGATCGCGAACAGGCTCGTCGTCGCGGCCGCGGAGACCATACAGAACGGACAGATTTCCCCGATCACGCCGAGTTGGAGGTAGACGAAGTACGCCGACGCGGCGAGTCCACCGACCGTGATCAGGAAGATTCCGCGCTCGAGCAGTTCGTGTTTCGTCTCGAGCCAGAGGCCGCCGAGGACGATCATCGTCGCGTAGTAGCCGGCACCGAGCAACGCCAGTGGAACGGGGCCGATGTAGGCCCACGTGCTCGTGATGACGGCCATGCTTCCCTCGGGCGTGATCTCAGACGGGAGCGGAAGTGCCCAGAAGTGCACCGCAGTGAGGAAGATGCTGGCTCCCCAGCCAACCACCGCGATAGCGAGGAACGCTCCCAGGAGCTTATTCACGTACTCACGCGGAGCGGACGGCTGTGCTGCGTTCGTCTTGGAGACGTGTTCGGTCATCGTAGTTTGGCGTTGGGACCATACCGACTTAATGCTTTGCATAGTTCCCACAATATTGTGCAATATAATTCCGAGGAGGAGATTCGTGAGAACCACGACGACTTCAAAACCAGTTTAGAGAGGTTCAGAGAGTCACTTTCGTCCGCCTCCACCGACGCGAATGCGAAAGAATCGTTTTTGTGAATTTGTGACTTTGTGCTTCGAGTGCAAAGGCGCTTGCTGAACAGTCGGCGAACACGGGAGGTCCGCCGATAGCCGTCGCGACGTACTCGAGGGAGGCGACGGACGTCCGGAAGTGCGGACTCGAGCGGTGTTTCACGTCGCTTACGAGCACGATGGGGGCGTCAGTCAGTACACGTGGGAGCACCCACAGTTACCTCGGAGGTCAATTCCTGGAGCGTGCTGGTCGACCGACTGCGATCGAAGTTGTGGGTATTGTACAACAGTGGTCGATCCACAACGAGCCGTCGAACCTCCTCAGTCGTGACGAGACAGGCCGTCGAACCTCCTCAATCGTGAGGGTGGAATCGCTTGACGGCACGATCGACCGCATCGGTCTGGCCGATAAACGTAACTCGGTCACCCTCACGGAGTTGGTGGTCGCCCGTTGGCACCTCCGTCGACCCGTCTTCGTGCGTGAGCAGTCCGACGATACAGCCGTCCGGAATTTCGGCGTTGACCGTCGCGATCGACTTCCCGACGAGATCCGCCGCCGTAACCTCGATTTCTTGGACGTCGCCGGTTCGTCCGAGTTCGTTCATCCACTTCGACAGGGACGGGCGCTCGAGGACGTTCTCGAGCGACCACGCAGTCGCCATCGAGAGGTCGATCGCGCGAACGCCGAGCGATTCGAATGCGTCGACTGCGTCCGGCTGGTTGACCCGCGAGGCGACTCGTTCGACGTCGAATGTGGTCTTCGCGAGCTGGCAGACGAGCAAGTTGACGTCGTCGTCGGGCGTGGTCGCGATAACCGCCTCGGCGTCGTGTGCGCCTGCCTGCTCGAGCACATCGGAATCGGTGCCGTCACCCTCGAGCGCCCGGAGTCCGCGTTCGCGAGCCGTCTCGACTGCGGTGGGATCCTCGTCGATCAGTAGTACGTTCTCTCCGTCCTGTTCGAGTCGTTCTGCGAGCGAGAGGCCGACTCGGCCCCCGCCGACGATGATGGTGCGCATCGGTGAAACCTCGAGTGTGTTCGCGATCTGTGGTGCGAGGCCAGCCTGGAGGACGACCGTCGCGAAGATGATCAAGAAGACGGTCCCTCCGAGCAGTTGGGCCTCCTGGGGCCGGCCGAGTGCCTGTAACTCGACGGCGAACAGCGTGGCGACGCTAGCGGGGATGATCCCGCGCGGGCCGACAGCGCTGAGAAAGAGCCGTTCGTTGTGCGTGAATCGGTCGTTCGTCGTCGATAGGTAGATCACGGCCGGCCGGAGCACCAGCGCGATCGCGACGACGATGGCGAGACCGGCCAGGCCGAGCGCACGGATGTCCGCGAAATCGATCAGTGCCGCCAGTGCCACGAAGACGAACGAGAGCACGACGACCGAGAGATCGTCGAGGAAGTCGATCACCTCCTCGTGGTAGGGCAACTCGACGTTGCCGAGGGCGAACCCTGCCATTGCAGCGGCGGCGATCCCCGTCTCGCTTGCGAGCACCTCGGAACCGGCGTAGGCGACGACGACGCCGGCGAGCACGATCAAGCGCGCGTGTAGGGCGGCGGTGCTCGGCCTGAACTTCCCTCGAGTGAGGACCAACCAAACGCCGCCGGCGACGAGTGCGCCGAACGCTAACCCGACGAACAGCCGTCCAGCGAACTCGACTACGAGGTGGCTCGGACTCCCGTCACCGGCGACGAGGACCTCGAAGACCACGACTACGAGAATCGCCGCAGTTACGTCGTTGATCACACCTTCGCCCTCGAGGACGGCCGCAACGTGATCCCGGACGGTGACGACCTGCAGGATCGGACCGACGACCGTCGGCCCGGTCGCGATCAACAGCGCGCCGACGAGGAGACCGACCTCGAGACCGGTATCGAGGAACGTGACGACGGCAGCGGCCGTCCCGAGCCAGGTGATCGCCGCGCCGACGGTGATGAGGCGTGCGAGTGCCGTCGGACTCTCGCGGAGTTTCTCGAGGCGGAGGTGGTAACCGCCCTCGAAGAGGATGATCGCGACGCTAACACCGACCATCGCAGAGAGGCCGTCACCGAACGTCTCCTGGGAGACGAGTCCGAACACCTCGGGGCCGATCGCGATACCCGCGAAGATCAAGAAGAGAACGCTCGGAATCCGCAGCCGGTCCGCGAGAACGCGAGACGCGACGCCGAGAGACAGGACGAGCGCGACGAGCGCGACGAGATTCACGGTCGGTTACGCGCGAACGAACCGACCGATCGAACGTCCGTCTCGGCTCCGGACGTACGGTTCGTCGACGACATTAGTCACCTCCGTCGGGATTCGCCTGCGCGCTCGAGTCGTTCGATCCGGTCGACTGAACGACCTTGTAGAGGATCATCGATGCGACGACGAACGACGAGCCGACGAGCAAGAGGACGCTCACAAGGTCGAGGGCGTCCGTCCCGAGCCAGTTCGCGAGTTCGCTGAGCGCGATTCCGACGCTGGCGAGGACCATCATGAGTCCGAAGTAAACGATCACATCGTCCTCGTCGACAATCGTCGTCGCCGCCGAGCCGATTCGGGCACCGAGGGCGCTGCCGACCAGCAACAGCGAGACGACCGTCAGGTCGACGCCGCCCGACATTCCGTACGTGAACGTCCCGAAGGCACCAGAGAACAGCCCGGCGAACAGGCTGGTCCCGACGGCGGCCGTCAGTGGCGTCCCGATCAGGTAGTAGATCGCCGGCATACGGATGAAGCCGCCACCGACGCCGATGAGCCCGGAGACGAGGCCGACGCTGCCGCCGGCGCCCGTGATCGTCCACACGGAGGCCCGACCCCCGGAGGTGAGAGAGATCATCGGTGGCACGTTGTACGACTGGATTTGCTGGCCGATTGCCGGGATCTCGTCGTCGCTTGCGTCGTTCTCGTTGTCATCGTCGTCACCGTCGTCGAGTTTGGCGGCGCGGCGCAGAAACAGCGCGCCGATTCCCGCCAGCAGGACGACGTAGGCAATTCCCGTGACGACGTTGGCAATTCCGATCGCCTCTAACCCGAAGACGAGTCGACTCCCGAGTTCGATCCCGATCGAGAGGACGACGAACAAGATCGCACCGAGTTTGTAGTCCACCTGACCGACGTCGTAGTGTTTCAACACGGCGATCACGGAGGTGCCAAAGTAAAACGCCAATCCGCTGCCGATCGCGACCGAAGCGGGGTAATCGAGGATCAACAGCGTCGGCGTGATCAGGAAGGACCCGCCCATCCCGAAGAAGCCGAAGAGAACCCCGACCATGAAGCCGAAGCTCACGAACAACACTATCAGCGCTAAACTGAGTCCCAGGAACTCCATCTATCGTGCGTTGGTGATCGTGTCGATCAGTGGCGTTGCAACTCGCTCGAGGGCCCCGTAGCCGGCGTAGAGGGCGACCGCCTGAACGAGGATGATTCCCACGAGGAGCGTTGCCTGTACGGGTGCTGAGAGCGCGCCGGCTTCGATCACGCGTCTCGCCCTCCGTTCGCGTTCGATAGTGTGCGGATCATGGAATGCTACTCGGTTCTTACTACCCGGAGTGACCGTATAACGCTTTTGGGACTGCCATACAATATTACTGCAGGATATGCCACTGCTATCCAACGAGAATATCTGCGTACGTTATGGAGATATAGCGCTGCGAACGTCGGTACGATTCGTGCTCGTTCGACGTGGTGCGCGCGGGATAAATCCGTCAGCAACCGGTGGCAAAAATACGGGCGTACATGTATCGAGAACGAACACCCACCGAATAGGGCTGTACGCAGGCATTGGACGGGCATTCGAACGAACGCGGCGGACCAAGTATTATTACCTTCAATCATTCCGCAGGAGTTAGAGACTAACCGATATTGGGTTCCCCAAACAATATTATACCGCGAATCCCTACGGACGGTATGAAAGCGGTACTCGCCACTGACCTCTCGGCCGCCAGCGAGGCGACAATCGAGAACGAGACCTGCCTCAAGTGTCTCAGCCGAATCGGGATCGAGGAGATCCATCTGGTGACGGTCGTTCCGTCGAACGTCCACGCCGGAATGCCGGGCATCGACTTCGAAAAGCGACGTCGGAAGTCGATCCGGAAGTACGAGCGCGTCATCGAAGCCGCCGGCTTCGACGTCGAGGTACACGTCGTTCGCGGAACGCCACACAGACGGATCCGGGGCATCGCCGAGACGATCGGTGCCAGCCTCACAGTCGTCGGCTCGCGAGGAAAGAGTCCACTCGAGAACCGGGTCATCGGGTCAACGGCCCGAAATCTCGCGCGGACGACGGAGACGCCCCTGATCGTCAATCGAATCGAGCGCGAGGCCGACGAGCCGTCCGTCGTTAGACAGCACCTCTTCCAGCGAATGCTTTACGCGACCGATTTCTCCGAAAACGCCCGAGACGCGTTCGAGACGTTCTCGTACCTGCGTCACGCGACACAGGAAGCGACGCTCGTTCACGTCGAGACGCCGAAGGACCCGGAGCCGACGGCGGACAACGACTCCGACGCCCGGCTATCCGAACTCGCAGCGAAACTCGAGGAATGGGATATCGAGACGCGAATCGAGGTTCGACAGGGCGATCCGGCCGACGAAATTCTCGCCGTCGAAGACGCCGTCGATCCGACGACGATCCTCGTCGGCTCACGAGGACACAGCCGACTTCGCAGGCTCTTACTCGGCAGCGTTTCGGAGGATCTCGTCGCTCGTGCGAACGGAAATGTGATGCTCGTTCCCCCGGCGTAACGTCCCGAGCGTTCGAGCGTTCGAGGCCAACGAACGTGTGGAGTTGGGTCCCTCGATTACCCGATCGTCAGGACGCGATCTGCCGACGTGACGACCTCGAGGAGATCCGTCATCGTCGACATCGGACAGTACTCGCTCTCCTCGCTATTGCGAATTTCCAGACACGTTCCACACGCCTGTAGGTCGCCTCCGGCATCGACGAACGCTTCCATTCGGTCGCGAACGTCGAATTGCTCGTCGGTGATCTCCTCGGCTTCGACACCCTCCCCGAGCAGGAACGCCGAAACGTCGTGGCCGTCCTCGAGCGCCGTAATCCCGAGTCGAAGTGCGTTCCACGCTCGTTCGGGGTCCGCCGTCTCGAGAACGATTCCAATGCTGTCGACCGATGAATCCGAAGCGGTTGACTCCATAGTAGTGTTTTATATCCACAATACAATAAAATACTCGGTGCGTCGAGAGCGCGGAATGGGCGACAGAACGCTCGAAAATGAGACGTCGAATCGCTGGTTCAGTCCGATTCAATCTCGATATCTCCGACCTGTGTCGATTCGTGATACGTACAGATGTAGACGGCCATCTCCTCGGAGGCGACGACGCCCTCGAGCGTCGTTTCCTCACCCTCTTCTTCGCCGTCGTCGCTCTGATAGTCTTCGACGATGTCGTCGTTTTCGTCCCGGATCTCGAGGTTGTGCGTGACGCCGTCCTCGTTGATCCACGTAAAGTCGTACTCGTTGTCTTCGATCAGCGTGATAGTCGGGTTATCTTCGCCGTCGATGATGTCGGGTTCGACGCCGGTCCACGCCTCGACACGTCCTTCGAAGTAAAACTCCTCGACGTCTTCCCAGTCGCCGTTGTCTGCACCGTTTTCGTCGTCGTTTCCGTTTTCGGGGTCGTCTCCGTTCTCCGTTTCCTCTCCCGGTCCCCCACACCCCGCAAGCGCCGTCAGACCGAGCGCACCAGCGGTTCGTACTACCATTCGACGCGATGATCGTTTGACCATTGGTGACAGAACACCGGCCTCAAAAATAAATGGCCGTTCAGAACGCAACTGACTATCCGATATTCGTGTAATGTACGGAAAGGGAGAAACCCATCTCGGCGTCAGTTACTCACCGAGAGCGGCCGACCCAAGGCAGTAAAACAGCGCCACCCAGCCGAGAGCGAGGCCAGCGATCACGACCAGAAAGTCCGCCAGACACGTCCCAACGATGACGCAGTACCCGATTCCGACGGTCAAGACTAGGAGCGAGAGACCGAACAACACGTAACACCGACGGTGGACTTTCGGATTCATACCGGGTCGTAGCACGAATGACGCTAAATAGGTACGACGGCGAATCGCTGAATTTTCGGAATTTCGACTGGAGGCCCGTTTATGCACGAAGGACCGGCGAACCCGTCCCACACTAACCGAGCGTCGTTCACTCGCGAGAACGAGTGTCGTGGTCGTGTCCGTCGTGAGTGTGGTCGTATCCATCGTGGCTGTGGCTTTGATCGTCGTCGTGCTCGTGGTGACGTTCGCCGTCGTGAGTGTGGTCGTGTTCGTGAGAACCGCCTCCGCGACGGACGAACTGCCCGGCAAACGCGCGGTCGACGACCTCCGAGAGCGCGGGATGGATGTGAACCGACTCGCGGATGTCCCAGACGGTCCCCGTCCCCGCGGTCATCGCGACGACGACCTCCTCGAGGAGGTTCGACGCCTCGGGTCCGAGGATGTGACAGCCCAGAATCTCCCCGTGCGGTTCGATGATCACTTTCACGAATCCCTCCGCCTTCATCGCGCTTCCACGAGCGGTGTCCTCGTAGCGATACGTACGCGACGCGTACTCTCGGCCGTCGTCCCGTAGATCTTGCTCTCGAGCGCCGACGCCGGCTACCTCGGGCGATCCGAAGACGGCGAAGGGAATTGCCGTGTAGTCGACTCGCTCGAGGTCGTCACCGAACAGGTTCCGGACAACAGTCTGGGCCTCGTGGTTCGCGTTGTGTTTGAGCAGGTACTCGCCGACGATATCCCCGAGTGCCCAGATACCCTCGGCCGTGGTGCGAAGGGACGCGTCGGTCTCGACGAAGCCGCGTTCGTCAGTTTCGACACCCGTCGCCTCGAGGTTCAACAGATCGGTGTTTGGCCGTCTGCCTGCCGCAACCAGTAGCGTGTCGCCAGTGACGGTCACGGGGTCGCGCTCGGCCTCGTCCGGTTCGTCCCACGCGGGTGGATACGGGCGGGCCTCGATCGAGAGGGTGCCGTCGGACTCCGAGACGCCGACGGCTTCGTACCCCGCGTGGACATCGAACCGGTCGGCGTAGCGGTCGGTGAACGCCGCACCGACCTCCTCGTCCGCCTCCGGGAGGAGGGTCCGGCGTCGCCCGACGATCGAAACGTCGCTCCCGAAGGTGCCAAAGAAGTGCGCGAGTTCGGCGGCGATGTACCCCCCGCCGACGATCACGAGTTCGTCGGGTGGCTCCTCGAGTTGTAACGCCTCCGTGCTCGTGAGGTAGTCGACGGCCTCGAGGCCGTCGATCGACGGAATCGCCGGCCGCGTTCCGGCCGCGATGAGGACAGTCTCCGCTCGAGCGCGCTTGCCCGTGTCGGGACCGTCGACGATTTCGATCGTCCTGTCGTCGACGAATCGCCCCTCGCCCTCGAGCAGCGTGTGCTGGCTCGAGGTCTGCAACCCGTGGTGGATCGAGTCGGCGCTCTCGGAAACGTCAGTGGTGACCTCGCGAACGATACCGGCGAAGTCGACACCGGCGATGTCGGCGTCGATTCCAAACTCGTCGGCGCGTTCGAGAGTCTGCAACACCTCCGCGTGGTACAGCAGCTTCTTCGAGGGGATACACCCGCGGTTGAGGCAGGTGCCTCCCAGCGGCCCCCGCTCGACGACCGCGACCGACTGGCCGCGGCGAGCGGCGGCGCTCGCGACGTCGAGCCCCGATCCAGAGCCAATGACGAGAAGGTCGAACTCCGAAACTCCAGCGTCCATACGCTCTCGACACCACCGTACTCTATTACCCTTTCACCGCTGGCAACGAGAAGCGACGATCTCGATCGGATTACCGTTCGGCGACGATGGCGAACGTCTCCGGGCGGTCGTGAACGCGCTCGACGCTGAAGCCTGCGTCCTCGAGTTGCCTCGAGACCTCGTCCGGGCCGAAGCGTTCGTCCATCGAGGGGCCCTCGTCGCCCGTTCCCGTCGCGGACCAATCGACGGTGACGAGTCGGCCGTCCGTGCGGATTACGCGAGCGAGTTCGGCCATCGTCTCGGCCGTGGCGTACTCGTGGTGAGTCATCGTCGAGAAGGCCCCATCCAGTTCGCCGTCGTCGAAGGGCAGCGAGTCGATGCCCGCCGTGACTAATTCGACGGTTTCTGGGACGCCCTCCTCGCGGTGGCGCTCGTGCATCTCCGCTTGAATGTCGACGCCGTAGAGCGTGTCGACGAACGGAGCGACGTCTCGCGAGTAAAAACCCGTTCCCGATCCCAAATCGGCGACGACAAGGTCAGCGTCAGCGTCAGCGTCGGCGTCGGCGTTGGTCCCGGCCTCGAGGCCGAGCATCTCGATCAGTTCCTCGCGCGAACAAAAGCGGTAGCGAGACGGGTCCTCGAGTTTGTCGGCGCGCTCGACGGGGAACGTGTGAAATCCCATGAGTACACTTTTGGGCGGAAAGCACAAGAGTGTGCGCTTTCGAGTTCGGTCGTTGCCTCCCGTTGTGCGAATCGTGGCGTTCGGTGCGAGAAATTCGTCTCAGGAGAGGTGGCCGGAAATCGGGCCACAAATCGATCTCAGTCGTCGAAGCGCAGCAGTCGAAGGCCAATCAGGCTGACAAGGACGGTCGATCCCTCGTGACCGACTACCGCGACCGGGAGGGGGATTCCTGCCGTGAGAATCGCGACGACCATGATCGCGATCGCGCCGAAGGCGATCGCGAAGTTGATGTAGAGGGTGCGACTGGTCTCTCGGCTGAGCGCGAAAGCGTACGGGAGCCGATCGAGTTTGTCGGACATGAGGACGATATCGGCCGTCTCGAGTGCCACGTCAGTTCCGGCACCCCCCATGCCGACGCTGATGTCAGCCGTCGCGAGTGCGGGGGCGTCGTTCACCCCGTCGCCGACCATCGCAACGGCCTCGTGGCGTTCTTGCATGCGTTCGATGTGCGTAACCTTCTCCTCGGGGAGCAACTCGGCGTACACCTCGTCGATGCCGAGTTCGTCGGCGATGTATCGGGCGACTCGTTCGTTGTCACCCGTGAGCATGACGATCTGGTCGATACCTCGTTCGCGAAGGTTGTCGATCATCTCGGCCGCGTCGGGGCGTATCGTGTCGGTGAACGCGAGCCACCCGAGGACGCAGCGGCGCTCGTCGGTTTCGCTGACGACGAGCACGCTCGTCTTGCCCGCCGACTCGAGATCCCGAACGGCCTCGAGTCCGTCCGCGAGGCCGTCGATTGGTCGATCGTCCAGTACGGTCTCGACGTAGCGGGGGTTCCCGATGTGGATCGTCCGCCCCTGAACCGTCGCGTGAACGCCTTTCCCGACGACGGCTTCGAACTCGGTCGCGACAGGAGTCTCGAGGTCACACTCCGCAGCGGCCTCGACGGTGGCCTCCGCGAGGTGGTGTTCGGAACGCGACTGGACGGCGGCCGCGACCGTCAGCAGTCGATCGTCGGTGAGCGAGCCGTCCTCGAGCAGTTCGTCGGCGACGAGTCCACCGTCGGTCGAGAGGCGGTCGCGGGCGTTCACGTCGGTCAGACGGGTGTTGCCCTCCGTCAGCGTCCCCGTCTTGTCGAACGCGATGGCGTCGACGGTGCCCGCCGTTTCGATATGTTCGCCGCCCTTGAACAGGACGCCCTGTCGGCCGCCGGCGGAGATGGCCGAGAGGACCGCCGCCGGCGTCGAGATGATCACCGCACAGGGCGAGGCGGCGACCATGAGCGTCATGGCTCGGTAGAACGTCGGCTCGAAGGCGTGATTCAGGAGGACGATCGGGAGCGCGATGGCGACCGCAGTCATCGCGAAGACGCCCAGCACGTAGGGCTGTTCGAATCGATCGATGAGTTGCTGGGTAGGGGCCTTCTTGCTCTGTGCCCGTTCGACCATGTGAATGAGCCGGGAGATAGCCGATTCCTGCGCGTGACGGGTCACCCGCACCTCGAGGCTGCCCGTCTCGTTTATCGTACCGCTGAACACCTCGTCACCCGGTTCTTTCGCCACGGGAACCGACTCGCCGGTGAGCGACGACTGATCGACCGTGCTCTGGCCGCTCTCGACGACGCCGTCGAGGGGCAGTCGGTCACCCGGACGAACGACGAACACGTCACCGATTTCGACGTCCTCGAGTTGGATCGTCTCTTCGACGCCGTCGCGGAGTATCCGTGCCGACTCCGGGCGCATTTCGATGAGCGACTTGATCGCCGTTCGCGAGCGACCGATCGCGTACTCCTCGAGGACCCCCGACAGCGAGAAGAGAAACAGTAACATCGCCCCTTCGAACGGCGCGCCGATGTAGAGTGCACCGAGGGCCGCGATAATCATCAAGAGGTCGATCTCGACCGCTGGCTCTCGAAGTGCTGCGATGGATTCTTTGAGTCCGTACCAGCCGCCGAACACGTAGGCACCCGCGTAACAGCCCCAGACGAACCACGGTGGGGCGTCGAACCAACTGCCAAGAAGGCCGCCCACCATCCCGACGAACGTGAGCGCGACGAATATCCCCTGCCGTCGAACGACGAGTCGTTCCGTCGGCCCCTGCCGTTCGGCGGTGGCCGACACGGAACGCACTGCTTCGTTCATTACCGGGATGTGTGATCTGTATCGGCTAAGCGTTTGTGTCGAATGCCACGGAGCCGGAATTCACCGCTATCGTAACCCGAATCCCCTCCGCCTCACGCGAAGGGAGGCTACTCACCGCGGCAGGTACCACGGTCCCGCACCTCGAGCGATGATTCGAGCGGTGCAAACACCGTTTTCCCGCTTATCGGCTCGAGGCGTGAGCACGACGGATGCGAACGTACTGGAGGAAACACCCGAGTGCACCGAGGAGCGCCACGAGTTCGTACGGCTGGTCGTGAAACGTCAACACGGCCGTCGCCACGACGAGCGCGCCGGAAACGACGGCGTACCCGGACGCTGGATCGCCATCGGGCGAGTCGTCTAAAGGCTGAGTTTTGACCACGAGTTCACCGCGCTCGAGTTGGCCGAAGACCGCGTCGAAGCGTGCCGGCGCGCGGGCAATGACGGGACCCGATTCGCGAAGGTCGTCTCCGACGTCCTCGAGCAACGTCCGGAACTCGCTCTCGAGGAATCCGTGGTCGACCAGAAACGACCGCGTGACACCGATAAAGTCGAACTCCGGATCGAGACTGCGACAGAGCCCTTCGCCGACGGTGCCGACCCGGATGAGCAACATCACGTTTGGCGGAATCCGAAACGGAAAGTCGTGGAGCATCGAGAGCAATTCTGTGATGATCAGCCGCCAGGTAATGTCCGAACGGCCCTCGAGGTTCTCGATCACGAGCTCGAGGACCTGCCGGACGGCGACTCGGTCGACGGTCGGGTCGAGGAGCTCGAGGGCGATGAGCGTGTTCAACAGCGCGTCGACGTCCCGACGGACCAGCGAGCGGTACAGATTCGTCAGATCGTCTTGTTCCTGTTGGGTGAGCCGCTGGCTCATCCCGTAATCGTAGATCACGACCCGCCCCTCGTCCGTTACGGCGAGGTTTCCGGGGTGGGGATCCGCGTGGAACACGCCGTCGACGAGTCCCATCTTCAGGTACGTCCGAGCGATCAGCGTCGCCAGTTCCGTCCGGTCGGTCTCGGCGCGTTCGACGGCCGCGTCGTCCGTAATCTTTCGGCCCTCGACGTACTCCATCGCGATCACCCGCTCGGAACACAGTTCGTCGTACGTCGCCGGGACGACGATTCGATCGTCCTCCGCGAAGTTCGATCCGATCGCGTCCATGATCTCCGCCTCGCGTTCGAAATCGAGTTCCTCGAGGATGATCGCCTCGAAGTCGTCCGCGACGTTCTCGAGTGAGTAGCGCTGGCGCTCGTCGGCGAACGTCGCGAGCAGCGGGACGAGCCCCCTGATGACGCGCAAGTCGCGTTCGATCTGTGCGGCGAGTCTCGGCCGGCGAACCTTGAGTGCGATTCGCTCGTCACTGCCCTCGTATGCCGCGGTGTAGACGAACGCGAGCGAGCCGCCAGCAACCGGTTCGACCGTCTCGAGGTCGAGTTCGTCGCCCAGTTCCGCCTCGAGGACGGACATCGGGTCGCCACCGGTGTTTTCTGGCACCTGATCCTGAAGCGTCGCGAACTGCTCGACGTACGTCGGGGGGACGATATCCGGCCGCGTCGAGAGTACCTGCCCGACTTTGATGAACGCGGGGCCGAGGTCGAGCATCGTTTCGGTGATTCGTTCGGCGCGATTTCGGTGGGTCGCCGTCGAGACTACTCGAGTGGACCCGAACAGCAGGAACCGACGTCGATCTCTGAGCAACGCGAGCGCGACCGGGAAGAATCGAACGAGGACCTGGAAATACCGCAGGTAGTAGCCCTTCATCGCGTCCGCCGGGCCGCGTACTCGATCGGTGGACGATCCATGTGAGAGGTATTCGAACGGAGCCTACAAATACGTCGGTGAACAGGAACGTCTCGGGAATCGTGGGGCGAAACGGAGAGCCGGTGGGAACAGAGGCGACGAACGACGGCCGACAGCCGACAGCCGACAGCCGACAGCCGACAGCCGACAGCCGACAGCCGACAACGGGGACCCGGCCGTCACTCCTCGGTTTCGCCGTCCACACCAGTCGATTCGGAGTCCGTCCGCGGCCCGGCCGCCGGCTGTGGTCCGCCGCCGGTCTGTGCCTCCTGTGCGTCGCCCCAGCCGCCGCTGTCGACCACTTCGAACAGTTTCCCCCAGTTCTCGTCATCGCCGCTCTCGGGGAGTTGATTTCGCAGCTGGTCGAAATCTGACGGCGGCACCTGCGACGCGACGAAGTCCACGATAATCCGCGAGTGATAGGCGGCTTCCGATTTGTCGGTTCGATCGCCCTCGCGGTCGCTCACCCTCGAGAGGAACTCCTGCCAGTCGAATCGCTGCCCGTGTTCGACCACTGCACCGGTCATGTACCACTTGATCTCGATCGGCAACGACGCCGCGAGGTCCCGGGCCGCGCCGTCGGGAATCCGCTCGCCGAGCGTCATGAGCGTCGCACGGATCGCGCGGACGGTTCGCCCGGTATCCGGTAGTTCGAGTCGGTGCTGTATTTCGCCGGTGAACTCGTCGAAGTTCATCGTACTAGCGTCGTCGTCGAGCACGGCCGTCAAGCTACAGGGCACTGGTTGCCGACAGAAACCGTCTCGAGTGACGACGGGTTCAGCGGAAGACGACGACGCGAGGGGTCGCGGCGGTCGGTCGTCCGGCGGGTGCGTCGATCCAGTCGACGGTCGAGAACGAATCAATCTGCGCCCGCAGGAGTCGTCTCGGACGCAGCGCGCTGACTGCGCCAGTACCCCTGAAGGTACGCGCCGACGAACATGCCGGCCAGCGCCCAGAGGATCGTGACGTTACCGACGCCGAGGCTGGCGTAGGCCGCGCCGGGACAGATGCCCGACAGCCCCCAGCCGACGCCGAAAATCGCGCCGCCGATTAGGACGTTGCGGTCGAACGACTTCAGTCGTCGGCCGTAGGTGTCGCCCGTCAGGGGCGCGCGGTCGAACAACCGCGGCACCAGCGCGAAGGCGATGCCGGTGATGACCGCCGCGCCACCCATGACGAACAGCAGTCCGAAGTCCTCGAACTGCAGGAAGTTCAGGACGACCTCGGGGCGGGCCATGTGACTGAAACCGAGGCCAAAGCCGAAGATCAGGCCGCCGACGAAGATCAACGGCATGAACAGCGGGTGTCGGTCCGCCATGGTTATGGACTCACCCCCAGTGCCATCACGATCTGTGCCGTCCCAATCGCCACGATCAGGAACGTCATCACGCCGACGATCGACGTCTTCGAGGCCGAGCCGACGCCACAGACGCCGTGGCCCGACGTACAGCCCTTTCCGATTCGGGTGCCGATTCCGACGAGGATTCCCCCGAGGAACAGCCGCCACGGCTGCACGTCGGTCAGCCAGACGGTGATCCCGCCGACTTCGTGCAACTGGCCGGTCGTGCCGGACTCGTAGAGCCCACTCGAGACCACTCCGGACTGGAACGTCAGCGCGTAGACGAACGCGCCCGCGATGATACCGAGCGTAAAGACGATCCGCCAGTCACGCGAGGCGCGATAACGCTGGAAGCGCGATTGGTCCGAGACGTACGACAGCGTCGACTCGAGGAACGTGCTCGCGCCGGCCGTAATGCCCGTGCCGAGGTAGATGACGACGGCACCGAGGCCGACGAGCACTCCCCCGACAGCGTAGCGACTGATCCCGACGGGGAACAGCGTCTCGTACAGCGCGGGTGCGAAGAGTTCAGTTACCATTCGACTGGTGGAAGGTGGTGTTAGTCACCGGCCAGCGACTCCTGGCTGGCGGCGCAGTTGTTCGGGCCGAGTTCGAGTTCGAACGCTTCCTCGTCGCCGGTCTCTTGCTGGCCGAGGTTCGTCGCGATGATCTCTTCGTAGTTGGCCGGACGGGGCGGCATGTCCGAGAGGATCAACTCGACGAACTCGTCTTCGTCCATCGTCAGAGCGGCCATGTCATCCTCGAGCTGACCGATCTGCGCCGTGTACGTGCCGTCTTCGGCGGGAGCGGCCGCGTCGCTGAAGTGAGCGCCGCCGACGAGCGTTTCGTCGGGCAGCGAAAGCACGCGCTCCTGCAGGGACTCGTAGAGCTGTTTGGCGGCGTCTTCGGCGCCCTCGTCACCCTCTTCGAGGTCGGGGCGGGCGACGCTCTCGACGAACAGGCCGTCGCCGGTCGCGAGCAGCGAGTCGTCGATCAGATACGAGGTCATCCCGGACGTGTGACCGGGCGTGTAAACCGTCTCGATGGTGGCGTCGCCGACCTGGAACTCGTCGCCGTCGTTGGTCACCGTCACGTCGTCGGCGTAGGTGACGCCGCGGTCGGCTGCGGCCGCGGGAATGACGCCCTCGACGCCCTCCTCGGCGAGGTTTCGAACACCCGAGATGTGATCCGCGTGGATGTGCGTGTCGATCGCGTATTTCAGGTCGACGTCGAGGTCGTCGGCGTCCTCGAGATAGCGGTCGGTAAACGCGCGCAGCGGGTCGATGACGGCCGCTTCGTCGCCGTCGTGGACGAAGTAGCCGAGACAACCCGAGGAGGGACGCTGGTACTGATAGAGCGTCCCCGCGCCGTCGTAGCGTTCGACCTCGACGGCCTCGTAGATGCGCGCCCAGCCGTTCATCCCCTCCTCGAGGTGGTTGACGTCGTAGCCTGCTTCTTTGAGCGAACCGGCGACGAATTCGCTGGCGCCGCCTTTCGCACAGAGGACCGTGATTTCACGGTCGTCCGGAACTCGTGCAAGAATCTCGTCGTCGACCTCTTCGTCCAAAAAGTGGAAGTATGGGACGTTAATCGACGAAACTGTCTCGCCGTCGATGCGCCACTCCTCGTAGTCCGACTCCATTCGAGCGTCGAGAAGCGTTACGTCCTCACCCGCGTCGATGCGCCCTTTGAGCTCGGATGCCGTCACCGATTCGACGTCGACATCCGCCACTGGAAAGTCCATATCGTCCATGTTGTTCACGACAGAGTACCGTCCGCGAGCACTTAAGAGTTTGCAAGGTATCCCACCTATTGCACAATACCCTTGGGATCGCAAATCGGTATAGTGTACAATCAGAGCCATAAGAAGCGCAATTTGGCAAGCCAGGGGATATCCAACCGGACACAGATGATTGTTCACTGTGCAATAGCGACATCCTTTTATGGTCGGCCGCAATATTGTGTAGTAGCTCCAATACAGAGCAGAGAAACAACCCATGAGTTCAGAATACGAGACCACGGAGACGCTCGACGTGAAAGGACAGTCGTGCCCAATGCCCATCGTCAAAACCAAACAAGCGATCGACGATCTCGAGGGCGGCGCTGTTCTCGAGGTACTGTCAACCGATTCGGGCAGCATGAGCGACATTCAGGGCTGGGCCGACGGCACCGACGGAGTCGAACTCCTCGAGCAGGTCGAGGACGGAGACCTCTACATCCACTACGTCGAGAAGGCACCGTAACATGAGTACGGACGAACCGGTGACGACGACCGACGAGACCGAGACCGGCGCAGAGCTCGACCCCGCCGAGTTAGCGGAACTTCGCGAACGAGTCGACGAACTCGAGGCGTCGATGGCCGACAGAGACGACGGTGACGGACAGAAGAAGATGGTCATCGTCGCCACGCAGGGAAGTTTCGATATGGCGTACCCGCCGTTGATCCTCGGGAGCACGGCCGCCGCGTTCGGCTGGGAGGTCATCGTCTTCCACACGTTCTGGGGACTCGACATTCTCCACGAGGAGAAATCGAAGAACCTCAAACTGAGTGCCGTCGGCAACCCGAACATGCCGGTTCCGAACGCGCTCGCCGCGATTCCCGGCATGGACCGCATGGCCACGCGAATGATGGAAAAAAAGATCGACGAGAACGGCACGGCCACCATCGAGGAACTCATCGACCTCTCACTCGAGAGCGGCGTCGACCTTCAGGCGTGCCAGATGACGATCGAACTGATGGACTACGACGAGGAGGACTTCTACGACGGCGTCACGACGGGCGTCGGTGCGGCCACCGCGTTACAGCATATGGCCGAATCCGATATTCAGCTGCTGGTCTAATGGCCCGTCCGCGTTCGTCCGTGAGAGCGTTCGTACGCAGAGACGAACCCCAATACAGTATCAGGTGAAAGCTACTCTGTGGAGGAACTGACCACGCTGGCTTCTTGATTCGTCTCGAGTTCGATACCACCAGTGAGAGTCGTATGAGCGTACGGCATATCAATTCCTTCAGCATCGAAGCGCTGCTTTACTGCTTCACGAAACGCAGCTTCGATTGCGGCAGCGCTGTGTTTGCGAGGCTCGATCCACACACGACCAGTAAGCACAACAGCTGAATCACCCAATTCTGTGACTGGGGCTGCAGGTTCGGGATCAGCAAGAACACCCTCGATACTCGAAGCCGTATCGATGACCGCTCCACGTGCGGTTGTGATATCGTCATCGTAGCTAATTCCGAAGTCACAGGAGACACGAAGCGTCTCGTTGGCAACGGGATTCGTAACGACGGACGTAGCGAGTTGGTTGTTTGGAACCGTCACGAGTTCGTTATCGAACGTCTCAACCTGTGTCACACGGAGGTTGATCTTTTTGACGATTCCCTCGTTTCCGTCCCACTCGATCCAGTCGCCTACTTTGAATGGTTCGTCTTTGATAATGAAGACACCAGAAACAAAGTTGCTGATTAAATCCTGTGCAGCGAAACTGAGTCCGAGTGCTAACGCACCAGCGAGTGTCGCAAAGGCAGTCAAAATGGCACCGAAGCCGGCGACGGTGGCCGCTACTGCGATCGCTGCAACTAAGACCAGCGTACTGACAACACTGACTGCAAGGCTGACAAGCCCCGTTTTCAGCCCACGTGATTGGAGCGATTGTTCTGTTGCTCTGACGAGTACCTTTTTGCCGAGATAATACGTTATAGCAAACATCAGAACGAACAACAGTACGGTTGTTGCTGCACTGATGAGGGCCGGTCCGTACTGATCTACGAACTCGCTACCACTTGTTGGAACTCCAGACTGGAGTATCAGAAGGTCTATCATAGACGCCTTTTATAATGACTCCCCAATCAAAGTGCCGATTTGTCATTTTGAAATCGTTATTTAGACAAATGTGAACAATCACATCACTCGATAGATAAATATGAATAGTATCTCCAGATGATGAGTGTGCTATTCCAAAATCAGATGTCGTATCGAACACGTCATTGGCTACGTTAGAGTCCAATATCTCCTCCACCAAGATCGTCTATGTTGCCAATATCGAGTTGTGAGAATAACTCCTGCCTTTTCTCTTCGGGAAGGTTTTCGATTAGGTTCCGTAGGTCGTCTACCTCTACGTCTTCTGGGTTAGGCAAGTCACTGCTCATAGTCTGTCCCTCCACAGTATGGCCCCTTCGTAGGACTATAACGATGTTCCATGCAAAAAGAACCGTAGAAAGATTCGATGGCAACCCTCACCTAGACGGTGGCATACACGATAACGCAACCCAATGGTTATTGGGCTGCCAGCCCTGGGTACGACAATGAACGTGCTGGCACTCACACCCCTCCAACTCGAGGACCCGCTGTTCGTCGGTGGCTCACTCGTGCTCGCACTCGTCGTCATCACCATCTGGCAGATGGTCGAGATCGTCGACGCGTACAACCGGGGTGCGCTGACGGTTTTCGGAGAGTACAGAAAGTTGCTCGAGCCGGGATTGAACATCGTCCCGCCGTTCGTCTCGCGAGTGCATACGTTCGATATGCGAACGCAGACGATCGACGTCCCCAGTCAAGAGGCAATTACGCGCGACAACTCGCCCGTCACGGCTGACGCCGTCGTCTACATCAGAGTGATGGACGCGAAACGCGCGTTCCTCGAGGTCGACGACTACAAACGAGCCGTCTCGAATCTCTCACAGACGACCCTGCGTGCAGTCATTGGGGACATGGAACTCGACGACACGCTCAGTCGCCGCGAACGAATCAACGAGCGAATCCGGCAGGAACTCGACGAACCCACCGACGAGTGGGGGATCCGCGTCGAGAGCGTCGAGGTCCGCGAAGTGACGCCGTCCCAGGGCGTCAAAGGCGCGATGGAAGAACAGACCTCCGCCGAGCGACGCCGACGGGCGATGATCCTCGAGGCACAGGGTGAACGCCGCAGCGCCGTCGAAAAGGCGGAAGGTGACAAACAGAGTGAGATCATCCGCGCACAGGGTGAAAAACAGAGCCAGATCCTCGAAGCCCAGGGTGACTCGATCTCGACCGTGCTTCGCGCACGGTCCGCCGAATCGATGGGCGAACGCGCGATCATCGACCAGGGTATGCAGACCCTCGAAGAGATCGGAGCCAGCGAGTCCACGACGTTCGTCTTGCCACAGGAGCTGTCGTCGATGCTCGGGCGCTACGGCAAGCACCTCGCGGGCAGCGACGTCCAGGAGGCCGGCACAGAACTCGAGAGTCTCGAGTTCGACGAGGAGACGCGCGAACTGATCGGGCTCAACGACATCGCCGAAATCGTCGGCGAGATCGAAGAGACCGAAATCGACGTCGAGGCGATGGAAGAGGAAGCACAGGCGATCAAAGAAGGCGAAGATATGGGCGACGCAGAGCCAGCGGCATCGGCGACGGAGATCGAACCCGAACCCGACGTCGAGGAGGCCGACGACCAGGCGTCGAATCGGTAAGCGAGAGAACGGTATCTCCTGGAACCCAAATTCCTCAGAACACCTGCGTGAGCGTCGACCAGAGACCGAGCGAGTGGGCCCTCGAGTGTTCGACGTCGACGCGGAACTCCCGATCGTCGTCGAGCGTGATCGCGATTCGGTCGAACGTCGCCACGTACCGCGCCGTCTGGTGGCGACCACGTCGCACGCCAGCCGTTTCGCTCACCAACTCGGCATCTGTCAACCGATCCAATTTTCGATACGCCGTCGAGAGCGGCAACTCGGCTTCGTCTGCAATCTCGGAGGCTGTCTTTGGCTCCTCGAGTATCGCGATGATCGCCCGGCAGTCGGCGTCGTCGAGGACGCCGATAACCCGCTCGGTGTCGGGTGTCTCGCCGGACGCGGAGTACTCGAGTGACATTTACTGCGAGCACGTTAGGATCGAAGCCCTAAGATTCGTTTGGTCGGTAGCGCCAGCAGGCGTGTTCGAATTGTCAACGTGTTTGCCAGTATGACGATGTGGCCACCTACAAATACACTGGACGCAACTGTCCGACTATGAGCGACGAACAGTCTGCTGATTCGGTGATCGACCAGACGCCGGGCCAGGGGCGAACACCCGAAGCTGAATCGATCGAACCCGACGCACCCGACGAGTTCGGCCTCGTGCAAGTCTGGTGGGGCGACGGCAAAGGAAAGACGACGGCCACACTCGGTATGGGTGTCCGCGCCGCCGGACACGGTTATCGAGTTCACGTCCTTCAGTTCATGAAAGGCGGCGCCTCGAGCGTCGAGGCCGTCCGCGGCGAGTATAACGCCATCGAGGCCCTGCCCGGCATCAGCTACGAGAACCTCGGTCACTACGGCTGGCACGGAATGGCCGACGGCAGCGATGAAGCAGACCACGAACGAGAGGCTCGAGCCGGCTTCGAGCGTGCCCTCGAGTTGCTCGAGGGGGCGACCGAAGCGGATCTCTCCGAACCACTCGACCTCGACGCACCACCCGAAACGGGTGCTCACATGCTGATTTTAGACGAAATTCTCTACGCCGTCGACCGTGACCTGCTCAGCGAGGCGGACGTCCACGACCTGCTCGACGCGAAGCCGGACGGCCTCGAGCTCGTCCTCTCCGGAAGCCACAGCGAACCAACCTACCTGACGGAGCGCGCCGATCTGGTCACCAACGTCAGAAAGGTGAAACACCCGATCGACGACGGCCAGCGTGCACGACAGGGGACCGAGTTTTAGGCACTCCTTTCAATTCGCGGTGCCCAGTCGGTGGCTCAGTGTCCGGGTATGGCGCTCGAGTACTCCGCATCTCCCCCTCTGCTATCCCGCATCTCCCTCTACCGGAGTGGGAACTTCACCCACCATATATACGGTTGCTGACCGAATGTTCGTCCATGCACCTCTTGGTTCCGATGGACGACTCCGAACCGGCACAGGACGCGCTCGAGCACGCCGTAACGATGTTTCCGGACGCTGAAATCACCGCGCTGAACGTCGTCAACCCCTCGGCGTCGATGTACGGCGGCGACGCAGCGTACAACATCGAACGAGTGCTCGAGTTAGAAGAGGAAAACGCCGAGAACCTCCTCGAAAGCGCTCGGTCGGTCGCCGAGGAGCGCGACGCGACGATTTCGACCGAAACCGTCCGGGGCACTCCGGCGAGACGTATCGTCGAGTTCGCCGAGGAGGAGGCTGTCGACCAGATTGTGATCGGTAGCCACGGCCGTTCCGGCGTCTCTCGCGTTCTCCTGGGGAGCGTCGCCGAGCAAGTCGTTCGTCGCTCGCCGGTACCGGTGACGGTCGTCAGATAGACAGGCCGGTCGACACCTCACACGCACGGCCTTCCCTACGTATGAGAGGAAGTCCCCACGTGTGAGGGGGAATGGAGAGATTATCCCGCGACTGAAGCGACGCTACTCCGATACACTGTTACATGGCCGTCGAAGGCATTGGACTTGTTATCGTTGCAGGGCTCTTCACGGCTGTCGTCTGTGGAGTCGGAACGCTCCCGTTTTTCGTCGTCGACGAGATCAGCGACAGGGTGACCGTCGTTCTCTGGGGACTCGCGGGCGGTATCATGCTGTTCGCGTCGCTGTTCGGCTTCGTCGTCGAAGGTCTCGAGGAGGGATCGCTCGTGCAGGTCGGTGCTGGCCTCGCCGTCGGCATCGGCCTCGTCATCGTCGCCGATCGAGTTATCGCGAATCACGAGTTCGAACCACGAGACATGCCTGACGCCGACTTCAAAAAGCTCGTCCTCATCGTCGGCGTGTTAACAGTTCACAGCTTTCCGGAGGGCGTCGCCCTCGGTGTCGCGTTCGCCGATCTGGGGGTCGACGGCGACCTCGTCCTCGCCGGACTCGCCGTGCCGGGCCTCGCCGTCTTTATCACGGTCGCGATTTCGATCCAGAACATCCCCGAAGGCCTCGCCGTCGCGATTCCCTTACACAGCTACGGTCTCCCCAACTGGAAGCTCTTCGGCTGGGCCGTCTTCTCGAGTCTCCCCCAACCCGTCGCAGCGGGAATCGCGTACGTCTTCGTCACCGTCGCGCGGGATTTCTTGCCGTTCGGCTTCGGATTCGCCGCGGGGGCGATGATCTACCTCGTGCTCCACGACATCTTCCCGGAGGGGCTCGCCTACGGCGAGGATCTGCCCGGAAACGGTCGCCGAGAGTTACTGGTCGGCGTCGTCCTCGGCGTCGTGATCATGCTCCCGGTCATGTTGCTTACAGGCTGAGTGCAGACTCGAGAGACGACCCGTGCCGACGCTTCGGGGGATATCGAGGGATCGATCGTCGGAGAATCCCATGCCAGCACAATTATTACCAGCCGTGGCGAATGTTCGGAAAATCGATGAGTGTGATACAGGTCGACGGGTTGGCGAAGTCCTACGGAACTGTCGATGCGGTAGACGAAATGGCGTTCGCCGTCGAGCGGGGCGAACTCTACGGCTTTCTCGGACCAAACGGGGCCGGAAAGACGACGACAATTCGCGTGCTCACGGGCCAGATTCAGCCGGATTCGGGGACGGTCAGCGTGCTCGGAACCGACCCCACTGCAGAACCGATCGAAACCCGACACCGGGTCGGCATCCTCCCCGAACAGGGCTCCCCGCCGAGTTTCCTGACGCCACGGGAGTTCCTCGAGTTCGTCGGCGACGTGCGCGGACTCGAGCCCGACAGAGTCGCCGAACAAACGGCTCGCTGGGCCGAGCGACTCGGGTTCGAGAGCAAACTCGACACGCTCCACACGGACCTCTCGCGGGGGCAACAACAGAAGGTGATGATCTCGCAGGCGTTCCTCCACGAACCCGACGTCGTCTTCATCGACGAACCCCTCGCGAATCTCGATCCACTCGTCCAGGAACAGGTCAAACGGTTCCTCGTCTCCTACGCGGCCGGCGACAACGCCGTCTTCGTCTCGACGCACAACATCGACGTCGCGGAAGAAATCTGCACGCGCGTCGGCATCGTCACCGACGGCCGCATCGTCACCGAACGCTCGCTCGAGGGCGATTCGAGCGCTGACAGCGTTGACTGCGAGCCACTCGGCGACGACTCGCTCCTGGACGTCTTCCTCGAGCGCGTCGAGGGCGAGGACGTTCGCGACGCACCGTCGCTCGAGGGACTCGAAGCGCCCGCCAAAAGATGACGGGACCCCCACAGCAGCAGATCGCCCGACGCGAGGCGACCTCCCGACGCGGAACGACCGCGTGGCGACTGTTCGCGACGCTTCTCAGGGAGGAGTGGCGACTCCACACCCAGCTGTTTGGCGGCTGGCGCTTCGCGCTCTTTCCGGCCGTCATCGGCGTTCTCGCCGTCAGTGCGACGATCGCGCTACTCGAGACGGGCACCGCAGCCGGGACGGTCGTCACCGGCCTCCACGTGCTCGCACTCGGCTTCGGGCTCTACAGCGGGACCGCCGGCTTCGCCGGTTCGGACATGCTCGAGAACGTGTTCGGACGGCTCTCGCTCGTGTTATCGACGTCGACGACGCTTCCTCTTTCGCGGCGACGACTGCTCGGCATCTTCCTCCTCAAAGACGGATTGTTCTACGCGGTCGCGTTCGTGCTGCCGATGGCGCTCAGCAACGCCGTGCTGGTCGGTACTCCCGGCGAAGCGCCCCTCGCCGTGGCCGCGATGTGGCTCTCGCTCACGCTCACGTTTGCGGCCGGCATGGCCCTGACCGTCGCGATGATCGCCGTTCGAACGCAGGGCGTGCCGACGTGGGCGATCGGCGGCGCTGGGATCCTCGGCGTCGTCGGTCTCTGGGCCGGTGGACTCAGTGGTACCGTCTGGAACGTGTTCGTGCCACTCGAGGGCACGCTGCTCGGTGCCGGCGGTCTCGCCGCGGGTGTCGTCCTCGTCAGCGTCGGTTCGCTCGCGCTGTACGATCCGACCTACGGACGGCCCTCGAGAACCGCCGGTGATCGGTTCGCACGCCTAAGCGACGCGTTGCCGTTGCGCGCCGACAACACGCGGGCGCTCGTCTCGAAGACGCTGCTCGACCTGGCCCGGTCGTCCGGCGGCGTCGCGAAGCCGTTCGTCTCGGCGACCATCCTCCTCGCGCTCGTCGCCGCGCTCGTCGGCGTCGTCGACTCGATCACCGGCATCGCCCCCGCACCCGGTATCTTCTTCGGCGGCGTGCTCGGACTGACGGCCTTTACGACCTACAACTGGCTAACCCAGTTCGACTCGCTCGAGGCGTACCTCGCCTACCCCGTCTCGATCTCGGACGTGTTCCGGGCGAAGCGAATCGCGTTCGTCGTCGTCGGCGCGCCGACCGTCGCCGTGCCGTACCTCGCGGCCGTACTCTGGTTCGACGCGACGCTCGTCGACGCCGTCGTCGGTTCGATTTTGCTCGCAGGCTACGCGCTGTACTACTACGGCCTGACGGTCTATATCGCCGGCTTCGATCCGAACGAGTTCCTCTTCGACGCCGTTCGCTTCTCGCTGTTTACCCTCGGCGTCGGCATCGCGCTCGTCCCGACACTCGTCGCCGGGTTCGTCGTCGTTCCGCCGACTGGATCCGTCGCGCTCGTGTTGGGAGTCGCGGGCGTCGGGTTCGGCGCAGTCGGTATCATGCTCTCGAGTCGCGCCGGACCGCGATGGGAGAAACGGACTCGAGTCGGCGAGTGAGGCCGCGCGTACGGGTTGAATCGACCGACGTCGGTCGCTCGCGTTCGAAAGCTGCCTTCACCTGCAAGCCGTATCGAAACGAGCCAAACTGATGATCTGTTCCGTATGAAGGTTGTCTACAAACCAGGTAACACCTACGAGGAGATCAACTGCTTCGACTTTCGAGAGTACGAACAGGGCGTCGTCCTCCACAACGAAGAAGGGTACAACATCGGCTACGTCCCACACGACATTCTGAGCCACATCGAACCACACGACGGCGAGCGACTCGAGTTCGAAGACGGACAGCCGCCGGAACCCGACGCTGACGACGAATACGACGAATACGACGAATAGAACGAGGAGTGATCGGTGGGGCGAGGCCCCAACGATACGTCGAGATCGAAACGACATTTCGAGGTCCTAAACGAGGCTCGCTCGAGCGGAACCGATAGGACGATACCACATCACGGGTGAGTATCGTCCACGCGGATGTCACGAACCCTTCTCGTCGCCGGGACGGCGAGCCACGTCGGCAAGTCTACAATCGCCGCCGGTCTCTGTCGATTGCTCGCCGATCGAGGCGTCTCGGTCGCCCCCTTCAAGGGACAGAACATGAGCAACAACGCCCGCGTCGTCGTTCGAGCCGAAGGCGCGTCGGACGAGACCGCTAGTCGGCCCGTCGAGACACAGCAGGGCCAGCAGTCACAGCAGGGACAACGAGAACAGCAGCCACAGCAGAGACAGCAGCCACAGCGGGAACAGCAGGGCCAGCAGGGACAGGGTGGAACGCAGGCTCAGCGTGACCAGTGGGGAGAGATCGGCGTTTCGCAATTCGTTCAGGCTCGAGCGGCCCGGATGACGCCCACGACGGACTGCAACCCGGTGTTGCTCAAACCTCGCGGCGACGGCGAAAGTCAACTCGTCGTACAGGGGGTGGCCCACGAGCACGTCCCGGCCGGCACCTACTACGACGACTACTGGGAAGACGCGCGCGCCGCGGCCGAACGCTCCTATCGCCGCCTCGCGAGCGAACACGAGGTCGTGATCGCGGAAGGAGCTGGGAGCATCGGCGAGATCAATCTCCACGATCGCGACCTCGCGAACGTCGAGACGGCGCAGTTTGCCGACGCCGATATTCTCCTGCTCGTCGACATCGAACGCGGCGGGGCGTTCGCCAGCCTCTATGGCACCATCGAACTCCTGCCCGACTCGCTTCGCGAGCGGGTCGTCGGCGCGGTCATCACCAAATTCAGAGGCGATCCATCGCTGCTCGAGCCCGGAATCGAGGAAATCGAAGCGAAAACCGGCGTGCCAATTTTGGGCGTCGTTCCTTACGACGATCCGGGCCTGCCAGAAGAAGACAGCGTCGGGCTTCCAGCGACGGACGAACGCGGTTTGCTCGGCGACGACGACGGCGTTCCGGCGGACCGACGGCTCAGAGTCGCTGTCCCTCGCCTTCCCCGGATTTCCAACGCGACGGACCTCGAGGCGCTGGCCGACGAACCGGGCGTTTCCGTCGCGTTCGTGCCGCTCGAGGAGCGTGCAGTCGAGGACGAACTCGCAGACGCCGACGCCGTCGTGTTGCCAGGGTCGAAAAATACCGTCGACGACCTTCACAGACTCCACGACGTGGAATTCGGAGTCGCACTCGAGCGTTTCGACGGGCCGATCGTCGGTCTCTGTGGGGGCTACCAAATGCTCGGCGAACGGATCACGAACGCATCGCTCGAGGGCACCGGGACGGCCGACGTCGTCGACGGGTTCGGGCTACTTCCAGTCGAGACTGAATTCGAGGCGGGAAAACACCTCGAGCAAACGGCTCTCACCGTCGACGGCGACGGATCAAGGCTTCTCGACGGCGTCGACGGGCCGGCATTGGGGTACGAGATCCACGCCGGACGGACGCGCGTAACAGCACCCGTGGGCCAACCGATCGGCGACTCGAGTGCCGCGCAGGGATCGGTTCTCGGCACGTATCTCCACGGTCTCTTCGACAACGAGTCGGTTCGATCGGCATTCCTTTCGGCGGTGGCCGAGGACGCCGGTATCGACCGGCAGATGAGGATGGCTGCCGACGACGAATCCGGTGGAGATTCGGCTGGCACGAACGGGTCGACACCTTACGGCCAGGCTGCGACACTCGTGGAAGAACACATCGACCTCGAGGCACTCGGCGAACCGTTCGATCGGTAACCCAAGAGCGGTCGAGCACGCTCTACCCCACCAACAGTGGCTCTATCCCCTCTGACAGCGGCTCTGTCCCTCTGACAGTGACTCTACCCCCTCCAACAGTAACGATCCACCTTCAACAGTAACGATCGTCGAATTCGAAGCGCTACTCCGATCTCTGGCTCCCGAATGTGTTACCCGTAATACAACACCGGGTGAGCTGGAAAGAACTACCTGCAAATTTATTATTTATCAGGAGCTACTACCATGCGCAATGGCAGACGAATCCGAAATCCGCGAGCAAATGGTCGATGCATTCGAAGAAGCTGATTACCCAATCTCGAGTCCAATGGACCTCGTCCCGGCCCTGCCGAACGGCCCAGGGACGAAATTCGAGTCGGGAGATTTCTCGATGACTGCGATGGAACTGAACACGAAGACCTCGGGCGGTGAATTCCCGTACGACGACGCCGAGTCGTTCGTCGACGACATCATCGAGGACCTCAAAGAACAGGGCGAACTGTAGTTCGGCGGCGACGCCGCCACACCACGATCCGACACCGGTTTTAGCGGGGACGGTCGCCACTTGGAACAACACCTCGAGTTCGAGGTACTTGCCGTGAGTACGACCAGCTACGTGCTCGCACCGATTCGGACCCGAGAAACGATATTTTGACTGTGGAGAAGGGGGTTCACTGCAGGGAGTCGCGAGTGTCGTCCCTGGCACTCAGGCGGCCGATCTACCGTCACACATTGTACACAGTGTGGAATGTGTGAGAAGTGGAACGGTGTAGAATGCGGAGACGGTGCGTCACGTAACACACCACGGGGGAGATGACGAGATCGTGTCACCTGGGATTTATACACCACTTCAGACAAGAGTAGTTGTCACATATCGACCATACATACTGTTAGCTACCGCCGGGCGAAAATTCACCAGCAGTGTCGGTGTTGGAGAGAGTATGGACCAGTAGGCTTTTATTCTGATGCACCATTTGCTCAGAAAGGCGGCACCGGCCGAGTAACCGCGAACATAGCTGATAGTACATGCCCGACGAGAATCGAGTCGGATCGATCATCCACGTGACGACGACCCAGTCGAGTTCGTTGCAGTCTCGACTCCGGGAGAAGACCCCCTACAGCGTTCGAGTGACGACCCCGTCGTCGGCACTCGAGTCGACTCTCACTCCAGAGGTCGAATTCAGTTCGCCGAACAGGGAGGGGGTCGAGGTCGAGGACGAGGATAGGGGCGACACAGACGACACCGTCCTCGCATTCGTCCTCGAACACGTCACTCCCTCTGAGACCGCATCGATCCTCGAGCGTTGCCAGCGAGTTGCACCAACTATTCCGACGGTCGTCGTCCCGGAATGCCAAAACGAAGCACACGCAGTTACCGCTTTGCGAGCGAACGCAACCGAGTACATTCCAGCCGACGCAGACGAGGATCCACTCGAGTTGCTTCTCGACGCCGTCGAAACGGCATATGGAGACCGGTCACTCGAAGACCACTACCACCGAATTCTCGCGAACGAACTCCCCGACGAGGCGTTCGTCATCAGTGAAGACCAGACGTATCTCGAAGCGAAGATCCACGAGGACGCTGCAGCGTTGTACTCCGTCCCTCCCGAAGAGTTAGTCGGGTCCAGCCTCGATGATGTCTTTCCAGAGGAGACGGCCGAACGACTCGGTCAGTGTTTACAGGACACACTCGAGAGCGGTGACATCCGAACCATCGAGTATCCAGCACGAACGCACCAGGGAGAGCGTCGCTACGAAGCACGAGTGGTCCCGATCGACGAACGGATCGAAGAGCAACGAGCCGTCATTTGGCTCGCCAGAGATGTCACTGAACGGGTGCGTCGTGAACGGGAACTGCGATCCCGACAGGACCAACTCGAGACGATCAGTCGAATCAGCACCGTCGTGGGGCAGGTAATCGACACGTTAGTCGAAGCGCCCTCGCGAGACACGATCGAACGCGATGTCTGTGCCCACCTCGTCGATTCCGAACTGTACTGTGGGTCGTGGATCGCCGAACGGGCGGGTGATGGATCACTCTCGTATCGAACCGGCTCCGGTAGTGCAGAATCGGTCCTCGAGACACGAAGCGAACTCACGACCGGCCCCGAGTGGATCGGCCAGCAAGCAATTCAGACGGAGAGCATTCACACCGTCACCGACATGCAATCGAACGACTCGGTCCCCGAGCCACTACGCCAGAGTGCTCGTGAAGACGACGTCAACTCGGCAATAACCGTTCCCGTCACTCACAACGAGTCGAGCTACGGCGTCCTGACGGTGCTATCGAGACGCGACGAGGCGTTCACCAACGACGAACTCGCCGCGTTCGTGTTACTCGGCGAAACGATCGGATTCACGATCATGGCCGTCAAAAACCGACAGCTACTGTTCGCCGATACCGTCGTCGAACTCGAGTTTCAGATCGATGGTGGCAACACGTTCTCGTTCGACCTCTCGGAATCGTACGACTGTACGTGCTCACTCGAGTGGGCCGGCACGACCTCGAGCGGGCGCACTGTCCAGTACGTGACGATAGACGGCATCAGCGGCGAGACCGTACTCGAAGCCGCGGACGACCACCACTCGATCGAACGCTCCAGACTCATTCACGACGGTGGAGACAACTGCACGCTCGAGATTCGACTTACCGAGTCGGGTGTCCGAGCACTTGCGAATCACGGTGCGACGATACGAGACGTAACCGTCGAAGACGGCGTTGGAACCTGCGTCATCGAAATCTCACAGAATGCGGACGTTCGAGAGATCGCAGATGCGCTCACCGTAATCTACGAAAATACCGAACTGGTCGCCAGACGTGAAGTCGATCGCTCGGTCCAAACGGCCGCCGAGCGTCGGAATCGCATCCTCGATCAACTCACGGACCGACAACTCACGACGTTGCGCCTGGCCTACTACAGCGGCTTTTTCGATTGGCCTCGCGAAAGCACCGGCGAGGAAATCGCCGAAGCGATGGACGTCTCTCCCCCGACGATGCACCAACACCTCAGAAAAGGGCTCCAGACGGTGCTCGCCGAATTCTTCGAAACCGCAGGTGGCGTCGACTGAGACACGCCCACGGACGTCACCACACCACACCCGCAGTCGTTACCACATTACATCACACCCACAGCCGTTACCACACCGCTGCAATTGCTCCAGCACGACGCAGAACCTGCCGTCTTCACCGGAAATACGGTGTGTCCATCCTCGATTATCGACCCTCGAGCATGAAGGAAGCCCGAACAGCAACGTCGATCCGACCCCGTAACTTGACCCGAATCCGTAACTCGACCCGAACCTGCGGCTTCGATCCGGCCGGCGAATGCGAACGCGGCGGAGGCGACTTGATAAATGGCGGCTATGTACACCCCAGCGTAGATACGGGTGTCTCGAGTCGACTATCGCGGGAAAATGACAATCTCTGTTACGAGAAATTCTGGGCCAGATGGAAGCCGGGAATGGTGCGGGAGTCCGCGATGAGCGAATCGTCCTTCGGACGTGTGTACGCTGGGTCGAACGGAAACTACTACACCGAACGTCAACTCGAGCGAAATCTCCATTCTGGTTGCTGGACGCCCTGTCTCAGACAACGAAATCCAGCGCGGCGACTGGTTGAAACGCGTGAGGGAAACCTGCTGCTGGTAAGAGTCGTCTCACATCCCCCGCCGTGGATCGAGATTCGAATTTCGAGAGACGGGGCGCAGCTCGTCGATACGCGAGTTCCGCTTCCAGAGTGAGCGTTCTCAATTTTCGCCACCCCCTGTTCCTTCCACCCACCCGCAGACGACCGTAATAACGACACATGTGAACCAACACGAACTGGGAGTGACCCTGTCTCTCAGCGATCGTGAATCGGCGTCTGTTTCTCGGATCGGCGGGTGCGATCCTCTCGACTGGTACCCTCGCCTACACGACCCGACAACCGACGGGCGCGCTCGAGGTGCGGTTCTGGCTCTCTGTGCAAGCAGCCGAGTATCGTGGCGTCTCGAGGCGGGTCCGTGAATTTCTCGAAGTCGTTCTCGCGTTCGAGTATTGGACGCTCGAGGTCTCACACGGTGGAACCGTCGACGTCTCGACCGAAGACGGCGGCCAAGTGACCAGACGCGGTGAGTGGCCGGCACGACTCGTCGCCGGGAGAGTCAGTCCGAACGGATCCTCGTCGGTCGCGGACGTCAATTTGCTCGTCACCGACGGGCAAATGCAGGAAGCCCCGACCGGCTACGGATTCTCGAACGTGGCGTCGGTCGGCGGCGCCAGACACATCGCAGCGCTCGAGTCGGTCGAGGAACTCGGTGGATCGGCGACCGAAGCCACCGAGCAGTGGGTCGTCCCCGACGAAGACGCGACGCGAACGATGCAGGTTCTAATTCACGAAGTCGGACACGCACTCGGGTTGGGACACGAACACGGCCTCTCGTATCGTGTCGACGAACACGACGCAATCGTCGCCACGCCGATGCTCAGCAGTTACGCCTGGTCGCCAGCCTACATCGGTGAGCACTCACAGTGTGGAACGACCCATCCAGATCCCACTGGCTCGAGTCGAAAACTGCAACTCTCGTTTTCTTCGTGTGCACGATCCGAACTCGAGACGGGCAACGGCGGTCTCGGCGCTACTCGCTAGCGTGAACAACGGCGTTCCACCCGGCCCGCAAGAACTGGCTACTCGTCGGTGTCGCTATCGGTTTCGTTCCGTACGATGGTCGTTCGTGTCTCACCACGTCGGGTGGCCGTCGCAGACGGACCCGAGATGAGCGATTCGAAGTCGTCGGTTTCGTCGTACTGGTCGCGGTAGGCGAGCGCCGACTCGCCTGCCGACGTAATTTCGTAGAGACCGGAGCGTTCGGCCGGGCCAATCTTTCGAACGAGGCCGTAATCGGCTAACACCGGCAATCTGGTGTTTATATTTTTCCGGCTCTTCCCCGTATGCGACGCGAGATTCGTCGCGACGTTTCGGCCCGTCTCCTCGAGTGATCCGAGGATCAGAAAGTCAGTTGGCTGGCGCAATTTCACTATCGTTCACTCTCGTGCGCCACCATATTTCCAGTTGTAACTAATACTTTCGACTTCGTGAGCAGTGGGTTCTACAACCAATAATCTCGAAAGGAGAAGAGGTTCTCAAACGCGACAGTTCGGCAAATTGAGTGAACGCGGACTCAATTCGAGCGTTGCAGTTTCGACTGGCGCAATCGGATCGTTCCGGGTACCGGCGAACGATCACTCGAGGCGAGAGGCGACGGTGGCCGGCGCTGATCGCGTCGACCGTGGCGGCACGTTCGGTCCTCGAGCGGGTCGATCGAGTTCCTCGAGTGCGCTCGAACCGAGCCACTCGAGAAACGACGCCACCTCGTCGGGTGAGTCGACGGAAGCCGACGCGGCGGACGGTCTTGTCTCGCCGACGCGAACACCGATCCCCTCCGGTTCGACGGCACGAAACGCCGACTCGTCGGTCACGTCGTCGCCGATGTACAGCGGGACCGTTTCTGGCGGCATTTCGGCGTCGAGCAAGGCGACGGCGTTTCCTTTCCCCCACGGAATCGCGGGACCGATTTCGAGGATTTTTCTGCCGGGCGAAATCTCGAGTGAATCGGCTCCAAGTGCATCGACGACGGCCCTCGTCTGTCGTTCGACCACCGGGTGCCCAGCGGACGGGACGGATCTGAGATGGACGGTCCCGGTCAGTCGTTTGTTCTCGACGCGGGCGTTCGGTACCGAATCGAGAACCGTCTCGAGCGTGTGGCAGACGCGGTCGATCTGGGCAGCGCGTTTGCGAGCTACCGGGTGAATCGCAACGGACCCGTCTCGACCGAGTTCGAGACCGTGGTTTCCGGCGTACGCGGCCGGGCCATCGATCCGCGTTCGAACGTCGGACAGAGCGCGACCGCTCACGATCGCCGTCGATACGGCCGGAGCAGCGACGAGGTCCTCGAGTGCGCTCGTGGCGGCCGGGATCGGTGTCGCGGCGTCGGGATTCTCGACGATGGGCGCGAGCGTCCCGTCGAAATCGAGACAACACAACACGTGAGCAGCGCCGGCGAGTTTCGAGCGGATGTGCTCACGTCGCTCAGCGAGTGGCTGTGGTGGTAACTCAGCTGTCATCGATTACGCAGTGTAGGTGTATTCGGAGAGATCGGTGCTCGAATCAGATTCGGAGGTCGACTCCGAATCGGCGTCGCCACCCGAGTCAGACGGTGGTGAATCGTCCTTCGAATCTGCCGGCGGCGACGCTCCGTCTGCGTGGATTCGTGACATCCAGCCGAACTGAGCGTCCATCCACCACTCGAGGTCCGTCCCGAACACCTGATCGCGTAGTGCGCTCATTCGACGTCGGCGTTCCTGTGGGACCATCGAGACGGCACGCTCGAGTGCCTCGACGACGTCGTCTGGGTCGGTCGGATCGATCGTGAGCGCCTGCGAACCGAGCGTCTCGTGTGCACCAGTTTGATCGCTCAACAGCAACGAACCGTCACAATCGACGCTCGCTGCGACGTACTCCTGGGCGACGAGGTTCATTCCGTCGACGATCGAACTCACGACCAACAGATCCGCCCGCCGATAGAGGGCACAGAGGTCGGTCGTCGAGAGGTAGTCTTCGGTGTAGACGATCGGTTGCCACTCGTCCGTCCCGAATCGCTCGTTGATGCGAGAGACCTCCTCGCGAACCCCTTCGTTGTGGCGTTCGTACGCCGGAATGTCCGTCCGCGAGAGCGAGGCCGACTGGACGAACGTAAACTCGCCGTGCCAGGAGGGGTTTTCCTCGAGGAACCGTTCGATCGCCGCGAGTCGTTCTGGAATGCCCTTCGAGTAGTCGAGTCGGTCGACTCCGAGGGCGATGTAGTTCTCGTTCGGAATGTCGTATCGATCGAGAACCGTCGTCAGATCGCTCGCCGAGACCGACTGAGCCGCTTCGCCGTACGACTCCGCGTCGACCCCCATCGGTGTCGCGACGACGCGAGTCGTGTGGCCGGCGTAGTGAACCGTTCCGCGAGAGCGGTCGACCTCGGCGTCCGGTACGTATCGCTCGGCGCACGCCAGGAACTGCTCGGCGTATCGATCGACGTGAAATCCGAGCAGATCGTTTCCGAGCAGCCCCTCGAGAAGTTGTCGACCGTTCGGACACGCCCGAAACGTCGACGCCGACGGCCACGGAATGTGCCAGAACTGCGCGACCGTCGTCGAACTCGGCGTCGACTCCCGAATCATTCGCGGTGCGAGTGCGAAGTGATAGTCCTGAAGCCACACGACCGACTCGCCACTCGCGTGCTCACCGACAGCGTCAGCGAATCGTTCGTTGACCGATCGATACCACTCGAAATCGCTCGAGCGATTGTCGATGAGATCAGTGAAACCGTGACAGAGCGGCCAGAGCACACGGTTACTGAAGCCGTAGTAATACGATTCGACCGCCTCCGACGAGAGGTCGATTCGGCGAAGCGTGTACGATTCGTCGTCCGGTGGGACTGAGACACAGTGGTCGTCGTCCGCGACTTCGAAGTCGGCACCGCCGTCGCCCCAAGCAATCCACGTTCCTTCCGCGTTTTGCAAGACGGGGTCGAGTCCAGCCGTTAGCCCACCCGTCGGTTCGTCGACTTCGATCGGGCTATGAGCTGGTCCAGATTCGGTGTTCGTTTTGTTTTCGGTCGTGTCCGCATCTGCTGCGCTCGTATCCGCGTTCGCTTCTTCGGCGTCCGTCTCGGACGTATCCACATTCGCTTCGTCGGCGTCCGTCTCGAACTCGTGTCGGTACGGTTGTCGATTCGAGACGACGATCAACGAATCGGGACAGACCGATTCGTCGTCCGTCGATGACGGCACGTCCTCGTCTCGCGTGGCATTGGTCGCTCCTGTCTCGTCGGTCGACCGACGCTCTCCGTCGGATCGATGCTGTCCACTCGTCGGTTTCGTCGACGGGGATCGCTCGTCGGTAAATCGCATTCGCTGAAGATACAGCGCTTCGTCGCTGGTTGATTCGTGGCCTGCATCCGCATGGGCGTCTAATGCTATCGGCTACGAGGCAAATTCGCCAGACTGTACAGTCACGTGTCTGAACCGACTGTGCAAACACATTCGAGTCGAATACAGTGTGAACACCACAGCACTCACGCAGTTCAAACGTTCTTTCCGGTCTCATCCCTCACGCAGTCCAAACGTTCTTTCCAGTCTCAACCGAATCCGGAACTATGGCTTCGATGTTCGAACGGCGACTCACGAACTGCCGACGCAGGCTCGAGCGAAGTGCTACCGACCTCCTCGTCTGTTTCCCGAGCCCGAATCTCACCTATCTCACCGGCTTCGAGGAATCGCCCTCCGAACGCCATCTATTGTTGTTCGTGCCACGAATCGGTACGCCAGCTCTCGTCGCTCCGAAGATGTACGAACAGCAACTTGCGACCCTTCCGATCGACGAGCCACCGCTCGAGGTCCGAACTTGGGACGACGACGAGGATCCCCTGGAGTTGATTCGGACTGTCCTCGAGACGTTCGAGACCCGCGAGGGTCTCGAATTTGGGGAGACGAGTACGGAGACGATTACAGAGATCGACGGCGACGATCGCGCAAACAACGACAATCGTACACCCGGCGACGCCTCGATTCTCGTCGACGATCGAATGTGGGCCACCCTCAGTCAGGATCTTCGCGCGTGCGCCCCCGACGCGACGTTCGGCCTCGCGAGCGACGTCCTCGAGTCTCAACGCATCCAAAAGGACGACGTCGAACTCGAGGCACTCCGCCGTGCCGGGGCGATCGCAGATCGCGTCTCGCTCGAGATCCGCTCGCGCGGCGAGGAATTGATCGGAACGACCGAATCGGATCTCGCCAGCGAAATCGAAGCGTTACTCGAAGCGAAAGGAGCCGGCAAGCCGGCATTTTCGACCATCGTCGCGGCCGGGGCGAACGGGGCGCAACCACACCACCACAGCAGCGATCACGAGATCGAACGCGGCGAGCCGATCGTGCTGGACTTCGGCGCGTTCGTCGACGCAGAACTCGAGGGTGGAACGGGTCGATACCCCGGCGACCAGACCCGAACGATCGTGCCCGGCGAACCGACCGAGGAGTACAAACGAGTCCACGAGATCGTCCAGAAGGCACAGCAAGCCGCTGTCGAAGCCGTCGAACCGGGAGTCACCGCTTCGGCTGTCGACGAGACAGCGCGGTCGGTGATCGAACACGCCGGCTACGGAGACGCCTTCACCCACCGAACCGGCCACGGCGTCGGTCTCGAGGTCCACGAACCGCCGTACATCGTCGGCGGGAACGATCGCGAACTCGAGCCAGGGATGGTTCACAGCATCGAACCCGGCATCTATCTCGACGGAAAGTTTGGCGTCCGAATCGAGGACCTCGTCGTCGTCACCGAAACCGGTGCCGAACGCCTGAACGACTCTCCTCGAGGGTGGGAAACTGGCGACGTATCCCGGTGAAATTGTCGGCCGCGTCTCTCACTGGGATTATTGTCCGTTGTTGTACGCTTCGTCGGTCTCGACGAGCACCTTCTGGACAACGTCAGGGTCCTCGAGTAGCTGATGTTCGGTGTAGCTTCCTTCGGCACTCCCGCCGCTCTGTCGGGTTTGTTCGATGATATCGAGGAACGCGTGTTCTTTCAGCAGGTCGCGAACGCGTCGCAACGAGAGCGTGTCAGACCCCTCCTGACGGCATACCTCCTCGTATACGTCGAAAATTCGCGTCGTTCGAAAGCCACCCTCGTCCGGCGAATTAATCGAGAGCACCGCGAGTGCCTGCAGGACGTACCGTGAGTGAGGGGTCGAACCACGGATGAGCTCGCGAAAGCGATCCGTTTCGGCCCGTTCACGCGCCTGGACGACGAACTCCTCGCGAACCGTTTCACTGCCGTTGGACTGTGCGATCTCACCAGCGTACCGGAGAATGTCGATCGCTTTCCGCGCATCTCCGTGCTCTCGAGCCGCGAGGGCCGCTGCCCGCGGGATCACGGAGGCGTCGAGAATGCCGTCTTTGAACGAGTCGCTGCGAGCCTGCATGATGTCTCGAAGCTGATTCGCATCGTACGGTGGAAAGACGAACTCGCGTTCACAGAGACTGGATTTGACGCGTTCGTCCATCCGGTCTTTGTACTTGATCTTGTTACTGATGCCAATCACACCGATTTTGCAGGACTCGAGTTTTCCAGCCTCGCCCGCGCGCGAGAGTTGCATAAGAATGTCGTCGTCGTCGAGTTTGTCGACCTCGTCGAGGATGATGAGCACGACCTCGTATTGGGTGTCGAGAACCTGCCAGAGTCGTTTGTAGTACGTCGACGTGCTCAACCCCTTATCCGGGATTTTGATGTCGGTAATCGAAGAGTCGTTCAGCGAGTGAGCAATCGTTTGAACGGCCTGGGTCTCCGTGCTGTCTTGAGCACAATCGACGTAGGCGAACTCCGCGGTGACCCCTTCTTCTTTCGCGACGCGGACGAGTCGTTCGGAGATGTGTTTCGCACAGAGGGACTTTCCGGTCCCCGTCTTGCCATAAATGAGGAGATTGCTCGGACTCTGACCGAAGATAGCCGGGTTGACAGCGTTCGCGAGTTCGGCGATCTCGTCGTCCCGCCCGACGATACGTCCTTCCTCGGGCAAATGGTTGATCTCGAGTAACTCTTTGTTCTCGAAAATCGGGTCGTCACGGGTGAAGAGATCGTCGCCGGAACTCGACATAGGTATAGACACCACGTTTCCGGTGAAATGTCTTTACTGTTTGGACTCATTACCATCCGATTGCGAGAAACGGCTGTTTTACCGGAGTACACGCCGATCGAGTGATTGACGGGTGAAGGTGTGTAAGATTGTTGAATAGTGAGGGCGCGCACACCGGGTTTCCGGTGAAATGGGGTGAGAGGGGGGAGGGGTGCAGTTGAAGCGGGGGTGTGAGTTTACCGGAAACGTGGTGTGAGGGTGAGGAAGCCCCGGGCTAGCGCCGCGACCGAGATCGCCGGCAAATGCCCAATAGCACTCCAAAATTGCGTAATTCGAGTCGGCAATAATTACGTGACTCAAGTAAGGGAATGACCAAATCCAATCCAGTGACCGACGATAGAGGAGGAGTATGCACAGACGGATACAACATTTCCGATGAAAACGATGTTTCCGATGAAAGCGAAAGCTGAAACAGCTTGTCATGCTGTTTCTATTTTTCTAATCAGTGGACTATTTAGGCTATAGCTACTTATATATATGGGACAGTCTATATAGAGAAGATAAAGAAGTGTGACTGCGAGTGGTAGTCTCGGTATGGGGTCTCCGCCCTCATTCACCGGAAACGTGGTGTGCCTGTGTTCGGTCACTCATCGATTGGACTCGTCGCGATATCGTCGTGACCTCGTCGTGACCTCGTCGTGATTTGCAAAACGGTAGATACGCTTACTTTTCGTTTGATTTACGCAGAACCTCACGCAAAACTCATATCGTCCGTGCAACTCACATCGTCCGTGCAACTCACATCTTACGCAAAGCTCATATCCCAGGTAAAACCCACACCCACCCAAAATCCACACCCACCCAAAATCCACAGCCCACCTAAAACCCACATCTCTCCCTCACCAACTCACCCATTTCACCGGAAACCCGGTGTGTGCGCGCACTAAACTTCACACACTGAACCCCATCAATATCCGCTCCCCTCCCGTTTTCACCGGAAACGTGGTGTGGTAAGGAACGACTACTTTCAGTATCTCGAGGGAATCTTGCCAACCAATTACCTCTCGGATGCTCATTCACTTTAGCAGTAGTCCGGAGACTCTCTGTTTTCCACCTCTGTTCACAACCTCTATTTCACCGGAAACTCGGTGTGGGTATCCGGTCTTTCCCTCCCCACTATTTTTGCCCTCCTTTCCGATAGCATCATCGAACGCGTTCAGGTGAAAATTCTGCACGAGAAATCACTCAGATCGGTTCTGGAGACGAACTCTCTTCGAGGAACGCGACCCTCCGAGAGAATACACTCTTCCCGCCAGCCTTCGAGAGAATATACTCCTCAGCGAACGTTTAGTTTTCAGCCGGTGTCTCTTGGACGATCGCAAACCACAGATCCTCAATTTCTTGTACGAATCGAATGAAGTCTTCTGGCTCGACCGGTTTTTGCAGGTACTGATCTGCATCGAGTTCGTGAGACTTGACGATATCTTCGCCCATGTCCGAACTCGTGAGCACGACGACAGGAATCCCCTCGAGTGCTGACTCGTTGTTCAACTCGGACAACACGTCCATCCCGTTTTTTCCGGGCAACTTCGGCTCGAGTAGGATGAGATCTGGCTGTGGGGTTTCTGCATACGCCCCACGCTGAGTAATCATATCGAGTGCATCGTCACCGTCGGATACGGTGTAGAGTTCGTTTTTCAGTTTTGCGTCTTTGAAGGATTCCGTGAAGAGCCGTGTATCGCCTGGGTTGGGTTCGACTAAGAGAATATCGACCCGCTTATCCTCACTCTTGCTGTCTGGAGCCATTACAAGCTATTGCGAGTGGAGGGTTATAACATCGTGGCTCGCCTTCCACCCACCTCGTTCACTTCATTGATAGGACGGACACAACGACTTTCGTGGATATTTTAACGCCATCCTCGAGGCGAACCGACATCATTGGCGAAGCAAACTGACATCATTGGCGAAGCAAACCGACACCATCGGCGAAGCAAACCGACACCGTCGATGGAGTACATCGGTACCGTCGAGTTAGTAGTAATACAGTTCGAGTTCGTGCCCGCAGTTTCGACACACCGTTTCAGTTCCCTGGAGTCGGTTCGAGGATTGCTCCTGGTGAATCCCCGGCCCCGGGGGCACGGACGCACTGACGCTTGCCTCACATTCCGGACAGCCGATACGCATACTCGAGTAGTTTGATTGAGACATGCCGTATCCGTAGTCGGGAAATCCGGTTAGTTATACTAACCATATCGTTAGCAGGCTGTACGTTTCGACGTGTTTCAGTGTCGTACGATCGGATTATCTGAATTGAGGCGTCCAGACCCCTTCTGCTCACGACTCCGCTGTTCGCCAGTCGACGGGACCGTCGGGCCCGCGCTATCCTCAGCGAGCGAAGCGAACAGGGAGGGGACACAGCGTTCACAAGTGCGTCGCTCTTGTGCAACCAGTACAGACGCTCGGCGCTTCTGTGGACGTTCTCGGTAAATCTTCGATTTCTGGTGTGTGAACGAGACGCAAAACGCCTCGTCAGCTACCATCAACCATATTACAACGACGCAGTCTCGTGATTATTACAACGACGCAATCCCGTGATCAACTTTCGAGATCGTCACCGGTTGTAGATCCAATCGATAACGACCAACCTATTTAATCGGCTGACAAGCCTGTTTCCGTATTCGAGTCGGGGATCCATCGTCGAACGAGCGGAATCGAGAAGCCAGCTGCGTCTTCGATGAGGTCTATGATAACGATGTCGTCAGCTTCGAACGCGTCTACGAGACCAACGACTGCTATCGAGCACAGCCCGGTCACGACAAGGAAGGGTAACACCGTTACCATCGAAATCGAAATCCACGGTGAAACGATTGCACCCGCGGGGAGTAGTACGAGGGGAAGGGAGAGAAACGTCCGCGTCGATTCCGGCGAGAGCGGGGTGATATCGTACTGAATCGCAAGCACTCCGCAGATCACGGCGTGAACCCCAAGCAACGAGATGACTGAGGCGATACTGGCACCGATGAAGCCGTAGCGAGGGATCAAGACGAGATTGATAACGACGTTCACTACGAGTCCGACGATGTTCCCGATCGCAATCCAGGAAGTCGACCCAAGTGCAGAGAGTGTCTCTCTGTCGCGACCGACGGTAGCGCTGGCGAAGAAGCCGAGTGCAAGGATCGGTAACGCTGTTGCAGCGTCGGTGTAATTCTGCCCGAAGAAGGTATGAATCACTCCTTCCGGGAAGACCACGAACAGGAGAAAGGCTGGGAACGTGATGATGTATACCCACTTCGTCGTCGTCGCGTAGATGTCGTTTACGGCGCCGCGCTCGCCCTCAGAATCGAGGCGCGAGATGATCGGCAAGTAGAGAAATCCGAAGGCCGACAGTACGACGAGCAATCCCCCAGCAAGCGGGTAGGCGGCATTGTACATCCCGACTTCGTAGGAGCTGCGAAAATGGCCGAGCATGAGCGTGTCAGTCTGGGTAAGCAGCGTGCCGATGACCGTCGAAACAGCCAGCGGAGCGGAGAATATAAAGAGCTCTCTGGTATGCGTTCGGTAGGCTCCGAACAGCGGCATGAGTCGGTGAAGGAATACGAGTGCGACGAGAAACGCCACAATTGCAGCAATGAGGTAGGCAATACCGGCTGCAACGATGCCCATCCCCGCGAGAAGCAAGCCGCCGATCAGGCCAATGCGAAGCCCCGGATCAACGAGATCGTTCACAATTGTCCGGTATAGCGTGTTCTCGCAGCCTCGAATAGCCGCAATGAGCATTCGGAAGCCGACAGCGAATGGGAGTGTCACTGCAAGCACCTGGATGAATACGACCGCTGCCTCAGTCTCGAAAAACATCGCTGAAAGCCATCCAGCACCGATGAACATCCCAATGGCAAACACAAGCGACAGCACCGTGGTGATGGCCATTCCACTCACCAATAGACCACGGCGATCCTCGAGACTGTCGTACCGCGGAATAAACCGGGAGACACCCTGTGTGCACCCGACCAAAGCGAGTGTTATCGTAAATGTGAAAAACGCTAACCCAATACTCACCTCTCCATAGGCGTCGGGAGTGAGCAGTCGACCGATAACGACTCGCTCGCCCAGTTTTGCTGCCGACCCGATGATCCCACCAGCCATAACGAGGATCGCACTCGAAAGCAGTGTCGACAGTTCGCGCTCCCGGTCAGCCATTAGAGGTACCCGAGATCCTCGAGTCGGTCAGTAACTTTGTTGTCGCTGGCTGTCGGATCAGCAACGCTTGTGGTTCCGCTGGCGTAGCTTGGTTCGCTGTAGTCTACTCGAACAGGCTCTAGAAGATCGGAAACGAGCCCATCGGGGACACTCCCGGTCATTGTCTCCGGAACCGACCAGCCCAGGGTGGCCATCGTAATTGGGGCAACATCAGTCAGTGAGAGCCGCGACGGCGATGGGCCAGAAATGGCCGGTCCAGCACCGATGAACGTCCCATCACGTTTGTGATCAAAACTGTCGACAGAGATGAATGTACGGCCGTATAACGTTGCCGAGACCTGGTGTTTCATCTCTGTCGGTAGGAAGAGTATATCTGGTGCGTCCTCGGTGAACGGGCCGTCATATACCGCTTCGCGCCGACAGACGAAGTCGAAGGCTGGCTCTCCGTCGGGTGTCTCGAGTCCCTGAAGGATCTCAATTAGGTCGGTGCGGACTGCTTCGTACTCCGACTGTGGGACGACTCCGTTCGGTTCGCGGCCCTCGAGGTTGACCCGGATGCCCATTCGTGTTCCATCGGGACAGTATGCGCGTGACTGGCTCCAGTCGACACCCTTGCCTACTGCCTCCCGTAATGAGTCCGGTATGTGTCGGATGAGTTTTTGTTCGATCCCCATTCGTTCGGCGACCGCGTAGACGTCTTTTGGCTCGATGCCGATTTGCTCGAGTGTTCGCTGAGTGGCGAGCAGTGCTCGGTTGAGCGCCGTCGGAGCGTCCTGCGTTTCGCTACCGTCTTCTCCGTTTGTCGCTCCTGTCTCGGTCAGCGATGCTTTTTCGGTCGAAAGTGTCGGTCGATCAGTCACTTCGGCGGTCTCGACGTAACCGTGCTTTCGGAGAATCTCGTTCACGTGGATTTTATACCCGTCGACAGGTCCGATGCCGTGATCCGAACAGACGATTACGGTTACGTCGTCGTCGACCGTCTCGAGGACGTCCCCGAGCATCTGGTCGGCTGCCTCGTACACCTGCCGGAATTTGTCATCCGACGTGAAATTGTGGAAGACTGCGTCGGTCTTCTGGACTTGCAACACGGCCAATTTCCAGTCATGCTCTTGGAGTAACTGTCGGCTTGCTCGTCGGCGTAGATCGATTTGGTCGAGATAGCCCGCGAATTTCTCTTCAGAGTGCTCACTGATTTCGTTGCGGGAGTAGATCGTATACTCCTCGCCGAGGCTGTTATCCAACTCTGTTCGGATGTCGGCTGGATGGCCGGGTTCATCTTCGACGGCGAGATACCCGGGTAGGAGGACACCATTGATCGGATCTGCAGGATGTGTAATTGGAACATTGACCACTATTGATGTCTCTCCTTCGTTTGATAGGTAATCCCAGAGCGCCGGTTGGTGAACATCGTGCCGTGAAACAAGTGTTCCCTCGTCTGGATAGCCGTCGTAGTCGAAGAAGCCGTACACGCCGTGGTGGCTCGGGTCAGTCCCGGTATACATCGAGGGCCAGGCGCTCCCGGTCCACGGTGGATGGGTCGACGTAAGGGGCGCTTCCACGCCACGATCACGGAGGGCAGAAAAGTTTGGAAGTGAGGGGGCAAAGCGGTCGAGGTACCGCATATCAAGGCCATCAAAGCCAAGAATAACTGTTTTCATCGCTTCACCTCCACCAACTGTGATGCAATCCAGAATCGAATGCTAGCCTGTGTTGTTGGCTGAAACAACTGATTCTGTCCGTCTTGTCCAATCATCAACTGTCTTAACTAGTGGTTCGATCTTTGTTATCTACTGATTTCAATACTGTCCTCAGCTAGTAACATACTGATAATCGTGACTGGATACTCACGGCACCAGCTGTTCAATTGACGCTCTTCACCACTACTCGGCCGCTAAAACGAACTCGAGCGACGAAGTGTAATTCAGACGAACGTGTTATTTCGATATGTGTTAAGGACGGGCTGATTCGAGTTGATATCGTCGATGAACGATGTCAGTGCGAAGATCCGGTAAATCGAAACTCGTCCGTAATCCGCGTGCGAGTCGAGGAATTGATGCACATCTTCAGATGAGAAGACGTCACTAACTGCTCCACACTGGTTGACCTGAGATCGGATACATTCGATGGTATCCGGCTGGAGTGACGCCTCCGTATCGAGGTCGTTGACCGATTTGATGACCGGTTTTATGGACTCCATGAGTCGAGGATATCGCGAGAGGAGGTCATCGATCATGGCCACCATCGCGTGTCTCGAGGACGCGACCGGAGCGCGGTAGTTTGGATGGCGAATCCGGGCTGCTTCGGGTGACAGTTCCGTGAGGAACGTCCGATATAGGCTGTACTGCACTTTTTGTTCGGATGGGCAGTTCATTGCATATGTGAAAAATGGCAGCGAGTAGAAGGGAGTTGTACTCCAGAAGAAGAACCGATTTCGGTCCTCACCCTCAAAGAGGAAGTTGACTGCGCGTTCGTAGATACGAAAGTGAACATATAGGGCGTTAGGGTCCGTTTCTGGGTACTCCTCGAAACGACTGCGAATGCTATCGCGGATCGCTGACTCGGAAAGGCCGATGATCTCCGCGACGTCTTCGATCGGGAAGATACCGTACTGTTGGATCACCTGATCAACGAGTTCGTCCATCGTCAGCGAACGAGCAGGGGTCAAATCTGGGAGGACCATGTCACCGCCGTCACCGGTAATGTACGAAAGCGAGGACCCGTACTCCTCGCGGATTTTTCGGAAGAATCCGAGGATAAATGATGTCAGAAGTCCTACTTGTCCATTCTTTGTTTTGATGAGGGTCTCGAGGTCTCTCCCCACTGGATGGGACACCTGATAGGTTTGCCACTCGACGTCGAACTCCTCAGCAATCACCTGAGCGATCTCGACGTCGGATTGTGGAACGTATTCCGACGATTCCATCGTCGCAGCGACCGGAGACTGCTCCTCAATCTGATAGCCGGCAAGCACGGAACGGGAGTCAAGACCGCCACTAAGCGAGACGACATCAGTTCCCTTCGAACTCGATCGCTGTCGACACGCACGTTCGAACAACGACACTAGTTCGGTGGCGTTTCGTTCTGCAGATCGGTCTGCGTGTTCGCTCTCGTCGAACGCGAACGTCTGTACCGTCGTCTCCGTCGTCAGGCCGTGGTCGGGGTCAAAAACGAGCAGGCTCGCCGGTCTCATCCGGTTGACTCCCTCGAGGAGTGTTCGCTCACCCAGTGTGTGACCAAGCAGTAGGCACTGTGCGATCCCCATCTGATCGAACGAATCCCCGAATTCACTGACGAGGTATCGTAACTCCCGAGAGAATACGAACGTACCACCGTCTTGAGCATAATAGACGGGAAGTCGCCCAAGAGCGTCATTGAGCAACGCGAGTCGTCCGGAGTCCTTCTCGTATGCGACGAGGAGAAACTCACCATCAGTCTCGGTCACCCAGTCTTCGACTCGTTCGTTGTCACCGTGCTCGAATACGGTTTCGGCGAGTGACAGTAAGCCGTGTTCGTCCCCAGAATCAGCACCATCGTGTCCCTTCTCGGGGGTAATTTTGTTTTCGCCATCGTGATTACGTTCGACCTTCCCCTCGTCGTAAATCCGTCCCTCGAGATAGACCCAGTACGTTTCGTTCTCGTATATGGCGGTTGGATACTCCGGGTATGCGGTCACCCCGAGGGAGTATTCGCTCGAATTGAGCATTACTGTGGCCTCGTACCGATCCATATGGGTCAACGGATCTAGGGATTTCCGGAACGACTCGGCTTCGGCGTCTGTCGCCGTCGTTTGGCCTGAAATACCAACCATATCTGTCTCTCTGCATGTCACATATTCGTAATATGTGCTCTTATTACTGGTAACCTGAAACTACTATCAACTGGGCGATACTGTCTAGGTGAGAAGTCGTTGCTTCTCGTTCACAGATACTTGTCTGAGCATCAGATGGGTTAGACCCCATACTGACAGAAATGTGACTGATGCAAGCAAAATTCGGTAATTCACCGATGGAGTTTCGCATCTACACAGCGTCTCAGGGGAACGAGTCCTCAAAACTCCGGAGGAATTCGTTCTCGGTGTCCTCGAGGAGTTCCGCGCGGAAGTGGGTGTCGTAGCATCCGACGGATTTGGGCTCGTGACGGACGCTGATCCGGAACACGACCAAACATTCCTCGACGAATTGTTCCACGTTCTCGCTGACAAACGGACTCAGCACCGCCAGTCGATATGCTGACAATAGATTACACAGTACGGAACCGACTGTGAGGCTGTCTCGGTGGCGATAGCACAGCAGCTAGCGGTCCGAGTCGTCGATATAACTCGTAAACGGTCGGTTACTCGGCGTCCTCGAGTAATCCGAGATCAGTTGCAACGAGGTCGGCAATGGTGTCGACGATATCAGGGTCGACGGTTGCAACGTCGTTCCCACCGTGTAACTGTTCGTTGTGCCGCTCGACCGTCTCGGCAACGTCTGAGAGGGGAATACGGGAGGTCGTCTCACACTCAGCGCAGACGATCGGAACGCGGGGTTCGTCCTCGTTGGCGGCTGTCATCGGGTATTTCTCTCGAGCGAAGTGACAAAGCTTCACTGGTTGTGAATGTTCACGCAGCGGTTGCGTGACGATTTCGTGCCGACCGTCGCCCGCAGGCGATCATCCCGACTGACGTCGAGTGAGCGCGAGTGCGACGAGCGCGAGTGCGACGATCACCGCCGGAACGCCGAAGCCGGGGATCACGTCGGCATCGTCGGTGTCGTCACCGTCATCGCTTTCGCCATCGTCACGCTCCCCATCGGCGCTATCGTCGCTTTCGTCACCGTCGTCGCTACTGCCCTCAGCACTGCCCGTTTCGCTGACGACTGGTGTGCCACTGTGATCGTTTTCCACACCGTCGACGCCGGTTTCGTCGCCATCGAGTTGTAAGACGACGACGACCTGTCCGTGTGAGCCGTCTGGGGTGTACGTCCACTCGCCGCCGACTTCCTCGTAGGATTCTGCGTCTTCGATTGCGTCGACGTCGGTGTCCCACGCCTCGTTTGGCTGTTCGATGTAGCCGACGACGTCTATCTTGTCGGCGTGTTCGCCTTCGATCTGGACCTCGCCGTACTCGATCGTCGCGTTCTCCTCGAGGCCGTGCATCTCGATGCTGTGGGTGTCCATGTAGCCGTCGCCCTGGACGAGGTCGTCGGTCGTTCCGAACTGGTCGCTATCGAGCGGTCGGTCGTAGTGATCCGTGAGCGGGTACTGGACGGTCACGGGGTTGGCTTCGGAGTGCCAGTCCAGTTTCTCACCGGTCTCGATGGTGACCGTCGTGTCTGGAACGCTTTCGCCGACGATCGGCTCGCCGGCTTCGTTGAGTAACGTCACGCCGATCTTTCCGGAGCCGTCGCCGAGATACGGCGAGCGGTACTCGTCACGCGGGTTGATGTAACTCACCCAGTCGTCGTCGCCCGCCTCGTAGTACAATTCGCCCTCTTCGGGTGCCGGTTCGACGTAGGCGTCCTCGGAGACGGAGCCGTTCGCCTCGCTCACGTCGGATTCGATGGTACTCGCAGACGCGGTGATCGTGGCGCTATCGGCACCGATTCCGCCGGGGGCCGCGAGGCCGACGACGCCGATGAAGACGAGTCCGGTCAGCGTGAAGGCGAGGACTGCAATGCCTCGATGCATCGCTACCGTCCTCCGGTGGTCTGATCCGGCCGACGCCGCTGACTGCTCGAGTGAGGCGCCGACGCTGCCCATCTCAGTGCCTGTTCGAGCCGTCTTAGTCCCTGCTCGCACCGTCTCAATCCCTGCTCGCGCTGTCTCCATCCCTGTTCGCGCCGTCTTAGTGCCTGTCCGAGCCGATGTGTCCATCGGTGGCTCTCCTGTGTCATCTCCTCAACAAGCGATAGTCACCGATTTTTATATGACACGGATACCAGAATATAATGAGTTCCTACCAGCCTTCTCGAGAGTGTTTCACGCGTCACAATCGAGGTTCGCGAGGAGTGTTTCATCCGTCACAATCGGGATCTGCGAGTGGAAACTGGGATTCACGAGTCGAGTGTTTCGAGTGAACGTGAGCGTAGAACGTGTCGCTTATGCGGCTCTCGCCCCTAACCCGGAAAAGATGAGTGAGGGCGACGTTGCGGCGTTTACGCACCTCGGGGAGACGGTTCGGGGGGCGCTTTCCGAACGCGGCTTTTCGACGCCGACGGCACCACAGCGAGTGGCTATTCCGCCGTTGTCGGCCGGCGAGCACACGCTCGTGATCGCGCCAACGGGGAGTGGCAAGACCGAGACTGCCATGTTGCCCGTCTTCGATCACCTCCTCGCGGACGATGGCCCACCCGAGGGCTTCGGAGTGTTGTACGTCACGCCGCTGCGAGCGCTCAACCGTGACATGCGCGAACGCCTCGAGTGGTGGGGCGAGTACCTCGGTCTCGAGGTGGACGTTCGCCACGGCGACACGACCCAGTACCAACGGGGGAAACAGGCCAAAAACCCGCCGGACGTGCTCGTGACGACGCCGGAGACGTTGCAGGCGATGTTGACGGGAGAGCGACTTCGGGAGGCTCTCGCCGACGTTTCTCACGTCGTCATCGACGAGGTTCACGAACTCGCCGCCTCGAAACGGGGCGCACAACTCGCCGTCGGCCTCGAACGCCTCGAAGACCTCGCGTCGGGCGTCCAGCGGATCGGCCTCTCGGCGACGGTCGGTGACCCTGGGGAGGTCGGACACTTCCTCACCGGCGGTCGTCCCTGCGAGATCCGCGAAATCGACGTGGGGAGCAACGTCGACGTGACCGTTCGCCAGCCCAAAATTACCGACGAGGACGAGCGACTCGCGGGCGAACTGATGACCGAGGCGGACACGGCCAGTCACGTTCGTCTCATCCGCGATATCGTCGCGGAAAACGAGTCGACGCTCGTGTTCGTCAACACGCGCCAGACGGCCGAAGCACTCGGCTCGAGGTTCACCGAACTCGACCTCCCGATCGGCGTCCACCACGGCTCGCTCTCGAAGGAGGCCCGAATCGACGTCGAAGATCGGTTCAAAGCGGGCGAACTGGACGGTCTCCTCTGTACGTCGTCGATGGAACTCGGCATCGACGTCGGCCGCGTCGATCACGTCGTCCAGTACAAAAGTCCGCGGCAGGTCGCGCGCTTGCTCCAGCGAATCGGTCGCGCGGGCCACCGACAGGACGAGGTCTCGAGCGGGACCATCGTGACGACCCGTCCCGACGACACGTTCGAAGCGCTGGCGATCGCTCGACGGGCGCGAGACGGTGAGGTCGAACCGGCGGCGATCCACGACGGGAGCCTGGACGTGGTCGCGAACCAGCTTCCCGGTATCGTCCAGAGTCGCGACGCGATCCACGTCGAAGACGCCTACGAGACGGTCTCGCGGGCGTACCCGTTCCGCGATCTTCCAGTAGAGACGCTCCGGGAGGTCGTCTCGGAACTGCATCGAAACCGTATCGTCTGGTTCGACGAGTCGGCGGATCGACTGGAGACGACCGGCGGCACCTGGCAGTACGTCTACTCGAACCTCTCGATGATCCCCGACGAGGCGACGTACGAGGTCCACGACATCGCCTCGGGGAGCCAGATTGGAACGCTCGACGAGCGCTTCGTCGTCAACTTCGCCCAGCCAGGCGAAGTGTTCATCCAGCGCGGGGAGATGTGGCGAATTGCCGAGATCGACGACGAGGAGGCCCGTGTCAAGGTCAGTCCGATCGAAGACCCCGCCGGCGAGGTACCCTCCTGGATCGGCCAGGAAATTCCCGTCCCGGCTCCAGTCGCGGGCGAAGTCGGGGAGATTCGCGGCGTTGCGGAACCCCAGTTATCGGGTGGTGCGGACGCGAGCGCGGTCGGCCGCGAACTCGAGAGTCGCTACCCTGCCGATGCGTACACGCTCACGGAGGCCTGCGAGCAACTCGAGCGCCAGATCGAGACAGAAGCACCGATGCCGACGGCGGATCGGCTGGTCCTCGAGCGCCAGGGACGGACCGTCGTGGTGAACGCACCCTACGGCCACACGGTCAACGAGACGCTCGGCCGCGTGCTCTCGTCGTTGCTGGGCCAGCAGGCGGGGTCGTCGGTCGGCCTCGAGACGGATCCCTATCGAATCGAACTCGAGGTTCCGAGTTCGGTCGCGACGAGTGACGTGCTATCACTCCTCGAGGAGACGGACCCAGATCACGTCGAGACCATCGTCGAACTCGGGCTGAAGAACTCGGACGCGCTCGCGTTTCGGCTCGCGCAGGTGTCGGCGAAGTTCGGCGCGCTCAAACGCTGGCAAGGGAACGGTTCGGGCCGTCTCTCGAACGACCGACTACTCGCCGCACTCGAGGAGACGCCGATGTACGAGGAGTCGCTCCGAGAGGTGTTTCACGAGGATCTGGATGCGGCGGGGGCGAGTGCCGTTCTCGGGGGTATTCAGGCTGGTGAGATCGAGGTCGACACCTACCGCGGCCGAACGCCGATCGGACAGGGTGGTCGGTCGTCCGGTGGGAAGGAATTGTTGGCACCCGAGAACGCGGATGCGAGCGTCATCAACACGGTCAAAGAACGAATTCAGGACGACCGGATTATCCTCCTGTGTACCCACTGCACCGACTGGAAGGTCACGACGAAAGTGAGGCGCGTGTCGGATCAGCCGACGTGCCCGGAGTGTGGTTCGACGCGGATCGCCTCACTCAATCCGTGGGCAGACGAGGTCGTCCAGGCCGTGCGTGCGAACGAAAAAGACGAGGAACAGGAATCGATGACCGAACGGGCGTTTCGAAGCGCCGGCCTCGTCCAGAGTCACGGCAGACAGGCCGTCATCGCGATGGCCGCTCGAGGCGTCGGTCCTCACAACGCGGCGAGAATCATCAATAAATTGCGAGAAAACGAAAGCGAGTTCTATCGCGATATTCTCTCGAAAGAGCGCGAATACGCCCGCACGCAGGCGTTTTGGGATTAGGACGTGCGACGATTTCGTTTTTCGTTCGACGGGTGGCACGATAGTAACTAGTACTCCCTGACAGTTATTTCGACCAGTAACACAGTTCTTATTACGATGAATCGTTAGTTCCTGACAATGGAATCCGGTCCGCCTTCTTCGCCAGCTGACGGACACGCGGACCACTCAAATCTCTCTCGCGACTCCGGGTTGGCGTCACTTCTCACGGCCGCCGATATGGCCAGTTTCCGACTCGACGCCGACGGCAGGATTATCGACGTCAACGAACGCTTCACGTCGGTGAGTGAATACAGTCGCACAGCACTCCTCGAGAAACCGTTTTCAACCCTTCTCGAGGACGAGACACCCACGTTCGAATCCATCGTCGACGATGGTGACCTCCCGGTCTCGACGACGATCACCCTTCGAACTAACTCCGGGACGTCGCTCTCGGCGACACTCCACGTCGCGTCGGTGGCTGATGACTCTTCCGCGGAGATTGTCGGTATCCTCGATCGGCCTACGACACCGGCCGGGTCCGTCTCGGCGTCTTCGCTCACGTACGGCCGCACGTTCGAAGCGTTGGCCGGTTCCCTCCCCGACGGAATCATCGTTCTCGACGAGGAGAGCACGATCCAGTACGCGAACCCGGCCATCGAGCGGATCCTGGGCTTTTCACCCGACGACCTGGTCGGCTCGAGCAAAGTCACGATCATTCCGCCGCGGCTTCGAGCGGATCATCTCGAAGCCTTGAAGCGCTATCTCGAGACGGGCGAACGCCACTTGAACTGGACGTACGTCGAACTGCCGGGACAACACGCGGCGGGCCACGAGGTTCCACTCGGCGTGTCGCTCAACGACTTCACGTACGACGGTGATCGCTACTTCGTCGGCCTCTTTCGCGATATCTCACCACGAAAGGAGGCTGAACAGACGCTGACGACGAAGGTCTCACAACTCGAGACGGTCTCCTATCTCGGCCGACACGCCCTTGAGAACGCGGATATCGACGCGCTCCTCGAGAAGGCGAGCGACCTGATTGCGACGGCGCTGGGTGTCGATTGCTGTGCGATCTTCGAACACGAGGAGGGGAACGCAGACGAACCGTTTACCGTCCGCTCGTACACCGGCTGTTCTGAGCGGCTGATAGACGCAGAACGCAGTCAGCAATCCACGGACGACGCCGACTCGTTGACGGCGGCAGCGGTCACGGCCCGCGAGCCTGTCGTCGTCGAACACCTCGAGATGGACGACAGATTCACCGACTCGACGGGGCTGGCAGCGGCTGATATCGAAAGCGGGGTCGGTGTCACAATCGGTCGGTTTGACGACCCGTGGGGCGCTCTCACCGTCTACGGGTCCTCGCCACAGGAGTTTGCAAATCACGACGTCGACTTCCTCGAGAGCGTCGCGACGGTCATCGCGAGCGCGATCGAGCGCCAACGCTACGAACACCGACTCAGCGAAACAGTCGCGGATCTTGAGGAATCGAACGAACGCCTCGAGCAGTTCGCGTACGCGGCGAGTCACGACTTACAGGAACCGTTGCGGATGGTCTCGAGTTACCTCCAGTTACTCGAACGACGCTACGCGGACGCGCTCGACGAGGACGCGACGGAGTTCATCGAGTACGCCGTCGACGGTGCGGATCGAATGCGCGAGATGATCGACGGCCTCCTCGAGTACTCGCGCATCGACTCGCAAGGAGAACCCTTCGAACCCGTCGATCTCGAGGACGTTCTCGCGGATGTTCTGACAGATCTACAGGTACAAATCGACCAACACGACGCCGAGATTACGGCGACGCCACTGCCAGCGGTCCGAGGAGACCCGAGACAGCTTCGGCAACTGTTTCAGAATTTGCTCTCGAATGCGATCGAGTACCGCGGCGAGTCACCGCCGCGTATCCACATCGATGTCGAGTGTCATGGCAGTCGGTGGAAACTGTCGGTTCACGACGAGGGTATCGGCATGGAGACAACGGACACCGACCGCATCTTTCGGGTGTTTCAGCGACTCCACAGCCGCGACGAGTTCGACGGAACGGGAATCGGACTCGCACTCTGTCGGCGGATCGTCGAACGCCACGGTGGGAAAATCTGGGCAGAGTCCGAACTCGGCGATGGGGCGACGTTTTCGTTCACGCTCCCGCCAGCGTCGACGGAGGCGTAAGCAGCGGGGTCGGACGCCACTCGAGGTCGCCGACTGGTTCCTGCTTTCTGCGCTGGGTCGGGACGTGTCTCCGTAACGGACATACGAATCGACCGCGTGGGTTTCGGTATGAACTTCGCGCCGGGTGCCTGGAAGTACGCGCTGGTGCCCCTCCTCGCTGCGCCGTTCGCGTTTCTCATTAGCGTGAGTGCGAGTCTCGTCGCGCTCGCCGTCGGTGTCGGGACGCTCGCGTTCTTTCGCGATCCTGACCGGACGCCACCGCCGACGGGCGTCGTCTCGCCGGCCGATGGCAATGTCTCCGTCCTCCGCGAGGAAGGTGAGCGCGTCCGCCTCGGCATCTTCATGAACGTCTGGCACGTCCACGTCGTCCGAGCCCCCTTCGATGGGACCGTGACCGACGTCGAACACGTCTCCGGCGCGAACCGTCCGGCGTTCTCGAAGGAGTCGGATCGGAACGAACGCGTCCACATCCGACTGGAGACGGACGCCGACCTCGAGACGGCCAGTGACTCGAGTTCGAGCGCATCGACATCGACACGTTCTGGCGACGCCGACTCACACGCACAACTCGACGAATCGGGGAGCGACGCGACGGTGACGATGATCGCGGGGGCGTTCGCTCGTCGCATTCACCCCTACGCCGAGCGCGACGACGAACTCGAGCGAGGCGACCGAATCGGCCACATCGCCTTCGGCAGTCGAGTGGATGTCCTGTTTCCGCCTTCGGTGGAACTCGAGGACGTCGCCGTTGAGGTGGGCGATTCGATGACGGCCGGGGAGACGGTGGTGCTCGAGGCTCCGGTCGGCGGGGAGATCGAACTCCGATAACAACGGCTCGTTCGGGGCTCGAGGATCGCCGGAGTCGAGAGTACACCGGCCGATAGCATCGCCAGCCGCTTTTTTCGCACATATTTCATCACGGTGGAAATACGACTACCGAAGGTGGGGTTCAGAGTCGGGTGAGGGTGTACAGAGACGGGTGGCCGAGCGAGGTGTGTGTTTTCAACGCTGTCTACGTCCGAAAACGCGCGCTCGATCCAGCAATGACCATTAGAACTAATCACTCAAATTCGTAGTAGCGACTCGGTGGTATTCTGGCCGACGCGCCGGTGTCAGCATTCTCGAGGGAATAAGCAACAGTTCCTCCGAACGCTTTTTTCTGCTTCTGACGATGTCTATACTCTCTTAGAGTGCTGAGCACCAGTACGGCGTGCTCGAGCGATTCGCCGACGGTGAGACACTCGAACCGGTTATCGGTCGCTCGTCATCGAACGACTCCCCGTCCGACTGTCTTAGTCCGTGTATCGACGTTGTGTACGCACCGACGCTCGTACGGCTCTGTTGAACGTTCTACTGAATCTTCTCGAGGATAGATTACGATTCCCGACAGAACTCTCGTCGTGATCGTCAAATATTGGCGGTTGATTATGTGTGTAGAAAATTCTACCGGGTACCGACGGACGATTCGTCACCGTGAACGTTCGAACTGTCGGCTCCTTGCCCGCCGAGGTCGCTGTCCGTTCAAGAGAGCCGTTCGTGTACCTTTTCGATCGGGTGCGGGGGCGTTTCCGCTCGAGTCTCCCGATCGCGTATCTGGCTCCGACAGGATGCACCTGGGGCGACCGGGGTGCCGCCACTCTCGTCTAATTTCTCGTAGAGCCGTTCACCGATCGCTTTCGAGAGATCGTAGTGTTCGGCTTCGTACCCGAACGATCCGGCCATTCCACAGCAACTGGACTCGATCGGGTCGACTTCGTAGCCGGCACGCCGGAGGACGCCGACGGCGTGGTGATCTTTTCCGGTCGCCTTCTGGTGGCAGTGCCCGTGGTAGGAGAGCGTCTCGTCCGTCTCCTCGAGCGGTAATTGCTCGACGAGTCGGTAGGTATCCAGGTACTCACTGATGCCGTAGGCGTGCGTTGCAACCGTTTTCGCGTCCGCTGTGGGTAGCAAATCGAGGTACTCGTCCTGAAACGCGACGGCGTCGGACGGTTCGATAGCGACGATGTCGTACCCCTCCTCTATGTACGCAGAAAACACGTCGACGTTCTGTCGGGCCCGCTCTTCGGCCGCGTCGAGCATGCCCACCGAGTACGCTGCGCGCGCACTCGGGGCGATATCTCGCGGTATGTCGACGTGGACGCCTGCGGACTCGAGTACCGCGATGGTGGCTTTTCCGGCTCGAGGGGAGCTGTAATTCGTATACGTATCGGGGAACAACACCACCTTTCGATCGGCTTCCGCCGCGCTCACGCGCGACCCGCGTTTAGCGTACCATTTCTGGAGCGTTTCCCGCTGGAAGGAGGGGAGTTCGCGTTCTGGTGCAATCCCGGCTACCTTCTCCATTACCAGCCGGCTCCCTGGAATCTTCTGGCCGACGTTTGTGAGCGGCGCGACCGAGCTCCCGAGTCTCGAGAGCGTATCGATGTTGCCGAACAGCCGCTCTCGCAGCCCGATCCCTTCGCGTTCGTGATACTGATACTTCGTCTCGGCTTTGAGTTTCGCGACGTCGACGCCGGTCGGACAGTCGTTTTTGCAGCCTTTACAGCCGACACAGAGATCCAGTACTTCCTCCTGGAAGCGCTTCGAATACAGCTCTTCCTCGGGAAGATCACCGGAAATCGCGGCGCGAAGCATGTTCGCGCGACCACGGGTCGTCGCAATCTCGTCTTTCATCCCCCGGTACGTGGGACACATCACGTCATCGGTCTGGCGACAGGTGCCACAGCCGTTACACAACTCGACCAGGTGCGAGAACCCGCCCTCGTCCGAGAAATCCAATTTCGTCTGTGGCTCGATCGAGCTGTATCCCTCCCCGTACCGGAGGCTTTCTCGCATATCAGTGGGATTGTCGTCGGTGTAGACGACCTTCCCCGGATTCATCCGCCAGTCGGGGTCGAAGGCCGATTTGACGCCCTGAAACGCACTCCAGAGGTCTTCGCCGTACATCTTCGGGTTGAACGCCGTTCTCGCGAGCCCGTCCCCGTGTTCGCCCGAAAACGACCCTTCGTGCGCTAAAACGAGGTCGGTCACGTCCTCGGTGATCGACTGCATCGTCTGGATACCGTCGTCTTCCTTGAGATTGAGGATCGGTCGAATGTGAAGCGTCCCGCTGCCCGCGTGGGCGAAGTAAGCGGCCGACGTTTCGTGGTCGTCGAGGACCTCCATGAACGTCTCGACGTACGCTGCGAGTTCCGACGGCGGAACCGTCGCGTCCTCGATAAACGGGTAGGGCTTCGGATCGCCCTCGAGGCCCATCAACAGCGGAATCGCTGCCTTCCGAAGCTTCCAGATGTCCTCCTGATCGTCCTCGCTGTACGCTTCGATCGCGTCGAACGCATCGCCGTCATCGACGAAGTGGGTGGTCGTCCGTTCGATCGCTTCCGTGAAATCGTCGTGGAGTTCAGAATCGTACTCCACCATCAACGCCGCGTTCGTCTCGTCGGGGATCGGTTCCTCGTACCGGGAGAATTGCTCGGATTCGCGCGCGAGTCTGAACACCTCGTCGTCCATCAACTCGACAGCGCTGGGATCGAACTCGAGGGCCTCGGGAACGGCCTTCAGCGCGTCGATCAGGTCCTCGAAACAGTAGAGGACGAGTGCAGTCTCTTCGGGGAGCGTGACGAGACTAATTTCTGCTTCCACGACGACGCCGAGCGTCGACTCTGCGCCGACGAAGAGCTTCGAGAGGTTGATGATCTCCTGACCCGCCTCGTTCTCGTAGAGTACCTTGTTGAGATTGTAACCGGAGACGTTGCGCTTGAGGTCCGGATAGCGGGCCTTGATCTCGTCTTCGTTCTCCTCGACGATCGATCGAACGGTTTCGTAAATGCTCGCTTCACGGTCGTCCTTCGCCACGATTCTCTCGTACTCCGCAGAGTCGAGTTCGATTTCTCGCGTGTGGATCAACTCGCCGTTGGCGAGGACGACTTTCAACTCCTCGGTGTAGGCGTCGGTGATACCGTATCGAACGGAGTGGGCTCCAGTCGAGTTGTTTCCGATGCCGCCCCCGATCGTGGCGCGGTTCGAGGAAGCCGGATCCGGGGCGAACTGCAGTCCATGCTGGGCGACACGGTCGTCGAAGTGATCCTGAACGACCCCCGGTTGGACGCGCGCTCGTCGCCGTTCGACGTCGACCTCGAGAATCTCGTCCATGTACGTCGTCATATCGAGAACGACGCATCCCGGACCCACCGCCTGACCGCCGAGGGATGAACCTGCCCCGCGAGCGATAACGGGCACCTCGTGTTCGTTCGCGACGCGGAGGGCATTGCGAACGTCCTTCGCGTCCCTCGGAAGAACAGCACCCGCGGGTCGAGCCTGGTAAATGCTCCCGTCACTCGAGTACAGCACCTGTGCGTACTCGTCGAATCGAACCTCTCCCTCGACAGCAGATCGAAGATCGTTCGCTAGATCGGCGTATTCGCTGACGTCATCGTAGTCGTTCTCGAGCACACTTCGAAACGCCTCGTAGCTACTTCGGTCGTCCCGGGGCTTTTCGACGGCCATCGTCGGTATCCTCGAACATCGATCATTATAAACACTGTTGTTGGTCTCATATTGAAGACTGGTGACGGACTACTCTGTCGTCGACGCAAACGGCCTCCTCCGTAGACCACAGTCGTTTCGAATAGCGAACGGACGAGAGTACCCAGACCAAGATATAATGTGACAGAATCATGGTGTATACGGTTATTCGTCAGCGAACCCCAGCGGCCGGTGAACGTGATCGAACTCAGTAAGAACACCGTGTCGGCTGTGCCTCGCTGTTGGGTGTGCGCTTTCGCATTTCGTGCTGGCTGTGAAGGGAGCGCTGTTGCAGCCGCCAAATAATTTCACTAGCAGAACATCGTATTCTCGACCGTACTCAGTCGGATACTCACCGACTATCCTCACGATATTGGACTCCTTCGCAATTGGACTCGTTCGCCCGCTCTATCGTGCTCGAGGGGTCCCGACGCTCGTCATTCACGTCGTCGTTTCGAGCGTCGATTATTTCTTCTCGGCTCTCATCGTTCCACACGCACCGCCGACCGGTACGTTCGTATCGGCGTCGCAAATCACCTACCGTAATCCATGCAACCCGAATATCCCACGCCAGCTCACGGAACGCGCGTCGTCGTCTCACCACCGACAATTGTGCTCGGACGCGAAGCCGTCACGAACGTTGGTGAGTACGCGACGCTCCACGGGAGCAAAGCGCTCGTTATCGCAACGAAACAAATATTCGATATTCACGGCGAACAAGTCCTCGAGAACCTCAATGATGCCGGTATCGAGACGGTCACTTACACAGATGTCAGGCCGGACCCGACCGTAACGAACGTGGAGGAAGCCCACGCTCGCTGGGAGGCCCAAGACTGTGACGTTATCGTCACGATAGGCGGTGGTTCTTCCATCGACACGGGCAAAGCCGTCGGCGTCTTGGCGACGAACGACGGGTCGATTCGAGAGTTCGCCGTCGACGAAGCAGGATACGAGGGTGTCCCGAATCCGATTCCACCGCTCGTATCCGTCAATACCACCGCTGGTACCGGAAGCGAAGCCACTAGATCGATCGTCGTCACCGATAGCGAAACGTCGACTAAATTCCTGGTGGTCTCCGAGCACGTCGTCCCAGACGTCGCGATTGAAGATCCCGAACTCACGGTCTCACTGCCACAGAATCACACGGCGTTCACCGGGATCGATGCTCTCACGCACGCTATCGAAGCGTTTGTTTCGGTCAAATCTCATGGCGTTTCGGACGACTACGCTCGCTCGGCGATCCGACGAATAGCGACGTGGTTCCCGAAAGCGTGGGCCAACGGAGAGAACATCGAAGCTCGCACGGAGATGATGATCGGACAACTCCAAGCAGGACAGGCGTTCACCAACTCGTCCGTCGCCCTGGTACACGGCATGGCCCGGCCGCTGGGAGCACAACTTCACATTCCACACGGACTCGCCAACGCACTTTTGCTCCCGTACGTGATGGAGTTTTCCGCGATGGCCGCACCGGAAAAGTTCGCGGAAATTGCCCGCCTATTCGACGTTGCTGATGACGCCGACCCGGATCAAGTGGCTGCGAGAAAAGCCAGCGACGCCGTTTTCGAACTGTGTACGGACGTCGAACTCGCGTCGTACCTCGAGGACTTCGGTGAAGTTCCTGGTCGAGAGGCGTACAGGGAAGTCGTTCCGAAGATGGCTCAAGATGCAATCGAGTCCGGATCTCCTGCCAACAATCCGAGGAAGCCAACGAAAGACGAAATCGAGGGTCTCTATATCGACCTTTACGGTGGGTCGTTAGATCCGGATAGCTCCCGGCGGTCAAACACGAACTCCAGCGTCGAATAACTCCTTCTCTCTATTATTGGACACTTACTCGGGATTGATGCTGTCGGTCCCTTCTTACAGTTTACGAGAATAATAATAAGGTTGATATAACCAGAATACACAGTGGCCGAATTAGCTACTAAACGAACAACAGCCACGGAGATACTAAACTAAATAGTCATGAGAAATGTATAATCAGTTACTTTATCTTTCAACCCGGCTCGACTTCTACAACCGATGTCAATCTACGGATCGTCATCCGTTGATTGTTCGCTGTTACCGGATAGCAAAGGCATTACAGTATTATTTGTGTAATGCTTTTCTACGTGTGGCCATATTTCTTCTTTCCACCGGTGAAATAAAACCTTCCTATAATACCTTGTAGGAAGATTCTGTTAGTTTCGCGTTCCGTGTTACCGAACGCCGCTGGCTTTTGATCCGGTTCGTACTCCCTTCTTTTAGTCCCCCCGGAACGTCCGTTCGCCAATACCGAACCCGTTTCGGTTTTTAGTTGATCACGGTACTTATGCGAATCACCGTCGATTACTCGGGCGATGGCGAACGACCGAACCCAGACCGTTAAATCGGCCGACAATCTGTTTGGTGTACTAAACGCGGTTCACGAACTCGATGGTGCGGGTGTAACGGAAATCGCTTCAGAACGAGGGATTGCGAAAAGCACTGCCCACGATCATCTGACCACGCTCGTCGAACACGAATTTCTCATAAAGAGCGAGGGAACGTACCGAGTTGGATTGAAGTGTCTTCACTACGGCATCCAGGCGAAAAACCGGATCGAACTCGCCGACGTCGCCATGCCATCGATGGAGCAATTGGCGAAGGAAACCGGCGAAATCGTCTGGCTGATGGTCGAGGAGCACGGCAAGGGCGTCTACCTCGAGAAGGCGATGGGCGAACGAGCGGTCCAACCGTACGGTGAAATCGGTAAGCGCGTTCCACTGCATAATATCGCGGCTGGTAAGGCAATTCTCGCTCACACTCCGGAGTCGTCCGTCCGAAAAATAGTCGAGACCAACTCTCTGGAGAAGGTAACCGACCGTTCGATTACCGATGTCGACGAGCTACTCGAGGAACTCGAAATCGTCCGAGACCGTGGCTATGCCCTGAACGACGGGGAAACGTTCGAGGGTTTCAGAGCCGTCGGCAGCCCCATCGTCCACGAAGAACAACTTCTCGGGTCGATTGCCGTTTCCGGTCCGGAGAATCGGTTTCGCGGGGAGCGATTTCGACAGGAACTCCCCGAAATTGTGACGGGGGCGGCGAACGCGATCGAACTGAGCCTCGCGAGTCGGTAGAGTCAGTTAGTACCAAACTGTTCCACCATCAACGTTGATATCTTGAGCAGTAATCTGTCGAGCGTTCGGCCCGAGCAGAAATGACACCGCTTCAGCGACGTCTTCCGGATCGACCAGTTCACCCAGCGCAGCGTCGTCCGCGAATACCGCTCGCTTCGCCTCTTCGTACGAGAGTCCACGTTGTTCGGCCTGATTTTCGATAACCCGTTCGATTCGCGGACCGGCGGTCGGTCCCGGACAAACTGCATTCACCGTCACGTCGTCGTCCCCCAACTCGAACGCGAGTGTGCGTGTGAGTCCTATCACCGCCATTTTCGACGCTGTGTACGGCGTTCGGTTCTCGAGGGGACGTTTCCCGCTGATCGAAGAGATGTTCACGATGCTCGCTCGCTCGCTCTCGACGAGGTGGGGCGTCGCGTGCTTCGCCACGAAGAACGGCCCCATCGCATTGACCGCCATCGTCCGATTCCAATCGCTCGCGTCGATCTCGGTAACGGGAGCGGTCGGCCCGGCAATACCGGCGTTGTTCACGACGCCGTCGAGTCCACCGAACGCGGTGATCGTCTTATCGATTACACTTTCGACTGCCGTCTCGTCAGTCACATCCGTTCGATACGGTAGGGCGCGGTCGTCTGCATCGGCTAGGGTCGCCGTCTCCTCGATGCCATCGCTTCGTGCTGCGAGAACGACGTTCGCTCCCTCGTCGAGTAACCGTAGCGCGATCTCTCGGCCGATTCCGCCGCTCGAACCGGTGACGATGATCGTTCTGCCCTCGTGCATGATCGTTCGTTTCTTGGCCCGGACAATAACTGTTCGTCCAGATTGTGGTTCTGCGGATGCGTTTTCTCCCAAGAGACGGAATGAACGCGTAGTTATAATATATCGTCTCTCGAATATTGGGGTCGGATGTACGACACAATTCTCTTTCCCACCGACGGCAGCGACCTGTCCAAACAGGGAATCGATCATGCCGTAGACCTGGCACAGACGTACGACGCGCCACTTCACACGGTGTTCGTAGTCGATCAAACCACCTACGCGGGTCTCCCGAACGACATCGAACGTGAATCCATACAGAACCAACTTCGAGAGGCCGGTTCACGGTCGTTCGAAATGCTCGAGTCGGCGGCTGACGACGCGGGAGTTACGCTCTCGTCGGCCGTGCTCTCGGGGGTTCCCCACGAGCAAATTATCGAGTACGCGGAGTCGAACGGAGTGGATTTGATCGTCATGGGAACCCACGGTCGTTCGGGCTTCGACCGCGTCCTACTCGGGAGCACGACGGAAAAGGTTCTGCGACTCAGCCCTGTGCCCGTTCACTGTGTTCCCCGAAATGACTGACTCCTCGGCAGTGAGTCGGTAGACCCCACGATTTATGCACTGGAAACGATATTGGTAGTCGTACGCATATGAGTACTATCGAGTATCTCAAGGAGGCTGAAGACGTCTCTATCGGAATCGAACAGGACGTAACGGATGCGGTCCACGACATCCTTTCGGAAGTCAACGAGCGCGGTGACGATGCCCTCCACGAATACACCGAACGGTTCGACGACGTCGAACTCGAGGAATTTCGAGTCTCTGAGACCGAAATTGAAAACGCGACCGATGAACTAACCGATTCGGAGAAAGAAACGATCGATAAGACGATCGAGAACGTTCGCGCGTTCCACACGGAACAGCGCGAACACATTTCGGGCTTCGAGAAGGAGTTCGAAGAGGGCGTCCGCCTCGGACAGCGAGTCGTTCCAGTTGAGTCGGTTGGCACGTACGTTCCGGGCGGACGCCACCCACTCGTCGCTGCCCCGGCAATGTCCATCGTACCGGCGACGGTCGCTGGTGTCGATCGAATCGTTACCTGTGCACCACCCCAGGCGGACGGGGGGATCCAGCCGGCCCAACTGTACGCGATGGACCGATCTGGTGCGGACGAGATTTACAGCATCGGCGGCGCACAGGCAATCGCTGCGATGGCTTACGGGACGGAGTCCGTCCCGAGCGTTGCGAAGGTTACAGGCCCGGGCAACGTCTTCGTGACCGAAGCCAAGCGCCAGGTCTTCGGCCACGTGGGAATCGACTTCCTCGCCGGTCCCTCCGAAGTCCTTATCTTGACCGACGAGACGGCCGACGTCGACCTCGTCGCGACGGATCTACTCGCCCAAGCCGAACACGACCCCAACTCGCGGCCGATCCTTGTCTCGACCGATCGCGATATCGCCGAGGCGACCATCGAAACGTTCGACGAACAGGCGACGCAGCTTCGAACCGAAGACGTTGCCCGGGAGTGCTGGGAGAATAACGGCGAAGTCCTCGTCGCTGAGACGATGTCCGACGCCGTAGACGTCGCCAACGAGTACGCAATCGAGCACCTACAGGTTATGATCGACGAACCGCGCTCGATCGTTGACGACCTCCACAACTACGGGTCACTGTTCCTCGGCGACTACTCTCCGGTCGTCTTCGGCGACAAGGCCGTGGGAACGAACCACAGTCTCCCGACGTTGGAGGTCGCCCGCTACAGCAGCGGCATTACGGTCAATACGTACTTGAAGGTGCTCACCCATCAGGAGGCAACCGAAGAGGGTGCGGCACGGATCGCTCCGTGGGCTGCCAAAATCTGCGAACTCGAGGGGACTCACGCTCATCAGCTCTCGGCCGAAGCACGACTCCGCGACGATATCAGTCCGAAGTACGGACCCGGCGAATAACGGTTCACTCGTCTCGACGACGTCCCCGGAGCGAAACGGAAATTCACAACGAGAAGCCGGACGGCTGGGGCGCTATTGGAGCGCGGTTCGAGTCGGTTTCTATGGACGATATCACGCACCTTCGATAGTAATACTCCCTCGAGAAGTCGGCGTAGTGATCGGACGGAGTAAAATTACCGTCCCGAGTATTACTCGTCAAACGGACACTACGAAAAAACCCATAATTATTATACTGCATAGATCATCATGATTGTCTGTAACACGCATGAACGTATTACAAGTGCTGGCAGCAACCTCAGTATTGTTCGTCATTTTTGCGATAGTGTGGGTGTTTTACATAGAAGAGTGGCTCGAGCAACGAGAGGTAAACCAAATGGGGCAAAATGGTGAAGAATCGCCACAGACGGAAGAGCCCCCTCAACAGGCTGGTGGTAACTGATGGGACCGGAACTACTCGTTGGCGAGGTCGTCATGCAGGCGGGGGACGAACTCGATCACGGTTCCGTCATCACGTGGGGCTGGATATTCCTCGCTGCGTATCTCATTCTCATCCTCGGACTCGGATACATCGGGTATCAACGAGTCGAAGGTGGACGGAACGCGACGAGTTCCCAAGACGAGTACGCGACGGCTCGAGGCGGGTTCGGTTTCTTGGCCCTGGCGCTTGCGTACGCTGCAACGGTCGCAAGCGGCGCGACGTTCATGAGCATCCCCGGAATGGGATACGACATGGGGTTCATGGCGGGCTACTACGCGCTTATCTACCCCATCGGTGTGTTCATCGGGGCGATCATCATTGCCCGTGTAAGCAAGAAAGTCAGTGACCGATTCAACTCGCAGTCGGTCCCAGACCTCATTGGCGATCGATTCCAGAGTCCGGGACTCCGAGTGATCACCGCAGTACTATCGTTGTTCCTGATCTTCTACGCTATGGCGCAGATTTCTGCGGCCGGATGGATGTTCGAAGTTATCCTCGGTGTCGAGTACGTCGTCGGAATCTGGGTAGCCGGTTTACTGCTACTGGTCTACCTGGCGGCGGGTGGGTCCCACGCGGACATTCTAACGGACGCTGTTCAGGGCGCAATCATGATCGGAATCGCCGTGTTGGTTATGATTATGTTCGTTATCGGGTGGGGGATCGACGGCGGCATGAGTTCGGTCAATGCTGCCCTCGAGAGTGGTCAGCAGTGGGATCAACATACGGACTCGGATAATCCGTATTTCACCGGTTGGTGGGCGATCCTCCTGTTGATGATCGCACACATTGGCTTCACCGCTCAGCCTCATCTTGGTAACAAGTTCTTCGCAATCAAGAGCAACCGGTACATGCGCCGGTTCCTACTTGCAACGTCGTTCGTCGGTATCTTCCTCCCGGTTATGTACCTGGGCGGAATCCTGGGTGCTGCACAGGGTATCGAAGTTTCCGACCCCGATGCAATCATCCCGACGCTCTTCGTCGAGAACCTCCATCCGATCATGGCAGCCTTCCTGGGGATCGTAATCCTGAGTGCGATCATCTCGACGTCTGACGGGCTCGTAATCTCGATCTCGCAAATCTTCGCGAACGACCTCTACCGAAAATCGTACGTGCCGTGGAAGGGTGGCGACCCCGAGTCGGAAGCGGTCCAACAACGCTCGTTGTTGATCTCGCGCGTCTCGACGATATTCATCGTCTTCGTCGCCGTCGCCGCAGTAATCACGCCACCTGAATATTTAGTCGTCTTCATGTGGACCGGGATCGGTGGTATAATCTCGTCGTTCGGCGGACCGTATTTGATCGGGCTGCTCTGGCGACGGGCGACGAAACACGCGGCCTACGCGGCGATCATCGTGGGCTTCACTGTGTATTTCTTCATCCATCTCGGTCCACAATTCGGCGTCACCGAGGGCGTTTGGCCGCTAAACGAGAACCCGTATGCTTCGACTGGCATCGGGTTTATCGTTAGCGTCGTTACGACTGTCGTGGTGAGCTTCTTCACCGAGCCACCGGGTGATGAGCACTTAGAGGAGGTGTTCTCGGCTGAACAGCGTCTCATCGACGATGCCCGTTACGACACCGACACCGGTGCGCCCGGTCCAGCCAGCACTTCCGAGAGCGACGACTAACGCCGCCGACGCGCTTTTCGACGGAGCGTTTTTCACTGATAGGTTACCATCGTTGTAAGTATGGAGATTACCGCGTTCGAAGCGCGATTCGACGAGGAGTCTGCGGTTGAGCGGACTCGAAATCTGAGCGCGAAAAACTACGTCTACGCGTGGCTTGGCGATTACTTCGGCTGGGGGACTGAAACAGAAGATTTCGACGTTCGAGCCGTCTACTACCCTGACTACATCGCGTACACGAGTGCAACGATCAGAAAAACCGTGGGCGGAGAAAAACAGCTGAAATTTCTCGCCGGCGTCGACGCTATCACCGGAAAACCGGGCGAAATCGACGTCGAATTACCGAATCGGAACACGATTGACATCGATCCAACGCTCGTCATCAAACCGGAAATCGACGAGGACGAAGTCCGCTCGATCTGGCGCGAGTGGTTGTTCAAGTACGTTGGACGGTTCCACCGCGCAACCGAGATGCCGGAGTACTCCCTCGACGACCTGGAACTCGTCTACACACCATACTGGGTCATCGACTTCGGATCTGCCGAGGAGAGTCTCGCGGTCAGTGATCTGACGGGTAGGACAGCGAAAGTCGAAGAAATCGACGTTATCGAGGACTTCTACCTCCATCACATGTAGCATACGGCGACCGTGTTGTTCGAAGTTAGCACGTCAACTCGAGCACTTCGCTGGCCTCGAGCAGGTAACCGATACCGACGAAGCGGCAAACGTCTCGATTCGATTCCAGACACGCCAACGTGGGCTCAGACGTTCGTCTGGAGAAATCACTCGATGTACGTGATTTCGATTGACGGAAGACTTATTCTGTGAGATGAAAATATCGATGTATGGGAACACGACCCACTGGAAAGCTCGTCTACCTATCGGAGCCCGAACAACTCGAGATTAAGGAATACGAGGTCCCGGAGCCGGAACCCGGGACAGTGCTGACTGAGATAGAGCAAGCGAACGTCTGTGGTTCGGAACTGCACATTTGGCGAGGCCACCACCCCGAAGTGAAAGACGGCGTGTTAGGTCACGAGGCGGTCTGTCGGGTTAGTGAACTCGGTGAGGGTGTGGCGACTGACTACGCGGGCGAGCCGATCGAGAGAGGCGACACGATCGCACCGGCGTATTTCCTCACCTGCCAGCGGTGTCCACCATGCCAAGAGGGTCAGTTTAACCTGTGTGAGAACGCGTACACCTACTGGTCGAAACCGCCGGAGGAACCCCCTCACTTCCACGGGACGTTCTCGACGCACTATTTTGTCCATCCGAATCAATACTTCTACAAGGTTCCCGCCGACGTGAACCCGAAAGTCGCAGCTGCGGCGAACTGTGCGCTCTCACAAATGCTCTACGGAGTAGACGAGGTTGGCGTCGACTGGAACGATACGGTCGTGATCCAAGGAGCTGGCGGCCTCGGACTCAACACGATCGCCATCGCGCGCGAACGCGGCGCAAAAACCATCGTCGTCGAAGGCGTCGACGGTCGGATAGAACGGGCGAGGGAGTTCGGCGTCGATCACGTGATCGATTTCCGCGAGTACGAAACCGTCGAGGAGCGCGCAAAGCGGGTCCGAGAATTGACCGACGGCGTCGGCGCGGACGTCGGTGTCGAGGTCGCAGGCGTCCCCCAGGCGTTCGCTGAAGGTCCTCACCTGCTGCGCCAGGGTGGACGCTATCTCGAAGTCGGAAACGTCAATCCTGGCATCATGTCCGAGTTCGACACCGGCACGTTGACCCGCAAGGGAATCGATATAACGACGGCAATTCGCTACCAGCCGTGGTACCTCCAGACGGCGCTCGAATTCTTGTCCAAACACGGCGACGACTACCCCTACGAGGATTTGATCGACGCTGAGTACGATCTTCTCGACGCCGAGGAGGCGCTGGCCAAGTCTGACACTCGCGAGATTACTCGAGCGGCGCTGCATCCCCACGCAGACTGATTCGTCTCGCGCTCGAGAGCAGACGATGGATGTGATTCCCGAATGGGCGTCGGCCACATCATTTATCAAGTCGGCCAACTGTTCCACGAAAAAATTGAGATATCGCCACCCTCGAGGATCTCGATCAGGGTAAGCCCATTTCCCAGACGGAAAGCGACATGATCGGCGCCGCCCATTACTTCGAGTATTACGCGGGCGCGTCGGACAAACTGGAAGGGGCGAGCATCCGCGTTGAAACGGATCAAGTCGACTAAACCGTTTGGGAACTGTACAACGTCAGCGCTCAGATTACGCCTGGAATTTCCCGGGAGACCTCTTCGTACGTACCGTTGCACCGACGCTCGTCGCTGGCAACGCGAGGTTCGTGAAGGCGGCCGAGCAAACGCCGCTGTCATCACTTCGACTGGCAGAACTCTATACAGATGCGGGCGTTTCAGACGGTATCGTCAATGTTGCACCGGGCTTTGGCGACCCTACGGGTCGGGCACTGACCGAACAAGAAAGGGTCGACCAGATTACGTTTGCGGGGTGCGTATCGACCGACCAGCACATCATGAAAGCGGCTACGGAGACTGTCACGCCAGTCACGCTCGAGTTAGGCGGGAAGAACCCGGCAACCGTCTTTCCAGATGCGAACCTCGACAACGCAGCGGAGTGGATCACTACGGGTATCTTCACGAACACGGGCCGGTCTGCTCGGCGGTCGACCGTGTCGTCGTCCACGAGTCCGTGCACGACGAACTCATCGAGAGGATCGTTGCAACCGCTGACTCGACTGACCTCGGTCCCGGTCACGATGATCTAGATATGAGTCCTGTCGTGTCCGAGGAACAGTTCGAGAGAATCACAAGTTACATCGAAGACGGAACGGAAGAGGGTGTGACGGCGCGGCGCGCGACGGCGACGGATTCCTCGTCGAGCCGATAGTCTTCACCGATGTTGGCCCCGACGCGCGTATCGCCTGCGAGGTGGCTTTTGGACCTGTCTTGGCCGTATGCATCTTCGACGACGAAGCCGAGGCCGTCGAAATAGCCAACGACTCCATCTATGGACTTACCGCTGGCGTCTTCACGAGCGACGTCACTCTCGCTCACCGTTTCGCACAGCAACTCGAGGCTGAAAACGTCTACATCGACAAATGGTTCGGCGACACCTCGCAAACATCTTTCGGCGGCTACAAATAAAGAGTAATCGGCCGAGAAAAGGCCTCGAGGCGCTTGATTCGTACCTTCAGACGAAGAACATCACTATCAATCCCAAGGACGATTCGGAAGTATATGATTACTAATCAGTCGAGTTCCCTATCATTCTGACTGGTGGCCAAATCCAGTGGAAGGAGTGAAGATCCTAGATATATGTGTCGGAATGTACTAACGTAGTTCTAGTGTTGGTAGACTGAGTGAGGGTACCAGCTATTATCTATTTTATATAATAGTCCATATATTGGTATATCGGGGGTGAATTTCTCGAGACCACCGGTCCATACCTGGGTTTTCAAACCTAAGTTTCAGCCAAACACTGACGTATCCCTGATCGTATTGTGATCAACGAAACCGTAATCCCCCTCGACGATGAACACTACTTCCTACACGTCGTTATCGATACAAAACAAGCAAATAACCGAATAAAAGGTCCAAAACGGTATATAAACTGTTATGGTGAGTACATTTGTTCGAGGCCTCTACGAGAAACTTGACGTCTTGAGCGTTGTATTTCTCGTCAACTACGTCCAGCACCTGGTGGCTGCACGTTAGGGAACCGTGGTTTGATTTTGTCCCGGACGTCACGGATGCCAGATCACTGCCGAACATGTTTCTAAAAAGATAAAGCACTGAAATTGACTGGCCGAGGATAGGTAAGCCACGTCGATTTAGCAATCACCATAACGCAATTACAAAGATTCGCCGTTTGGTGAAGATATCACAGATAGATTTCACATAATGATATCGAGTCAGTGCACATTCCAACCCAGTTCTATTCTAACAGGCTTATATCGGTATTACGAGTTCGACGCCGATCCAATTTTCGAAACAGTGTTGTGCTCGACGTCGACCGCTTGCGCGTCCTCGTCGAGCAGTGCGACGACGAGATAGGGAACGTACGATTCGAAGTACTCGATGAGCTTTGCGATGCGTTCGGAGTCGATCGCCTCGATGCCTCGAGCGAGTCGAGCAGCATGAACGGGACCGTCTCGTAGACGCCGTGGACGGAATACCCCGTGAGTGCGAAAACCAACCTGGTCACCTCGCGTTCGCTCGAGTTTAGATTGTGCCGTCTCGAGTTCCTCGCGGAGAGCTTCGATCTCGTCGACTACACGCGCTCGTTTGGCCTCGAGGTCGGGAAGTCGTTCCTCGAGTTGCCCGTCGATCTGTTGCTTGCGCTGTTTACAGCGTTCTATTTCTGCGTTGATGGCGTCGGTATCGACCGGTCGCATAATCAGTTCACGAAGCCCCTCGCCACGATTGACAGCCTGTCTGGCTTCGTTCGATTCGAGGAGAAATAAAAAAGTCCGACAAACTCTGACTTTTCGAGGAACGGGTTGCCGTCAGTGACGATCGTACCGTTTCGTCGCTCGAGCGAACGTCGGTAGCGTTCCTCACCGAATTTAAGTTTGACTTCGCCTTCAGTAGCGTCGGCCTTGAGACTGACTTGGTCACTTCCGAGAGCCGGCATAAGTGCCTGTAGGAGCGAGGTTCGATTCGTCGCGTTTCGTTCGGCGAGGACTGTCACTCCTGCCGGAACGTAACCGTCGTTTCGTCAATTCCACTGATATTGTTAGCGTAGAGCGTCGCCCGTGGCGGCGTATCTTGCCCCGCTTTCTCTGTCGATTAGTTTTCATTGCCCACAAAAATATTTTACTCCCGTATCATACGAGAACGCATCAGAGCGAAGTCTCTACGGAATAACTGCCAGTGATTCGCTTCAAACGGTGTCTCGTTCTTGACAGCCACAGTTTCGTTCCTCGAAGACCGTTCGAACGGGGTACTCTTGGAGACAGTCTTCAGATGTAACCGTCGTCAGTCAGCAGTCGGTACGTGTTTTCGACTTCGCCGTCTTTCGGGACAATCTCTGTGTCCTCAAGGGCCGTTTTGAGGATCTGCTGTTAACGTGGGTTGCGAGTTGGGGTGTGCTCAACTGTTCGTCGCCATCACCACTCCAGTACACGACTAGATCGTCATCGAGAGCTGAGATCCGTAATCCACTGCGACACGACCGAGTTTGCACCCACAAGTGGGTTCTCCGTCGGTCTTTGGCTACGACCGGTCACTGAGAGTGTGTACTACTCGACCGGTAAAATGTGTTTGTATCTCTATAATTTTACACCCGTGTGCCTGTAACCTACAGTGGGATGGTTTCCGTTTTGAGCCGGTTGTATTTATGGCTCGTCACGGTGCCCTCCCTGTCAAAAATACGTTCTTTGTCTATTTCACACTCAACATCACCCCACCGGTCGTTGGTCTGAACCGAGCGCCAATTTAAGCAGCGTTTCTTCCGGTCGAAAGACGTTTGGGTACTCTCGGTCGGTCGGTGTTCGAGTCTATTTCTCTCACTGGGTGCATCGATCACTGATACCACTGGCTGGAAGACCATCTGCATTGAAACGAAGGCCATTGCCCCAGTCAATTTCCGCTGTGCTAGTTATGTTGGTCTCTCATAACACTGAAACGATATACTTGGGACTCTATAGTTACCTCGTATGTGAAACGTCATCCACCTGGAAGACACTATTGCTATTGATGTTTCACTCTACTGGATTTCGAATGCGGTGTGCTATTATGTACCATAACTGGACCAGACGATTTGCAGAGGGAATTTACAATGATACGACTGTAATACATCGGGGGGACGCTAATCCAATCAGCACAAGATACGAACAAGATATTACTCAATTGTACACACATGGATGAAAACTCGTCCGTTGTGGGACCAAATGGTGGAATATCTGACTACACTGTAAGTCAAGGACATAACCGATTCGGCCTTTTCAGTCATGCTGAAATAAGGTTAAGGGCGAAATCATACCCTTTCAGGACCTATTCAGCTACGTTTTCGCCAAAATACGTGATTTGAGCTTTCAGCTAGGCAAGATTTTAATGGGTGGTCGATGTTACTCATTGGTATGATACCAGAACACACACAAGATGGCCCCGTTCGAGCGATCGATAGAGCGCTCAGTGTGCTCGACGTTCTCCGAGAGATAAACGGCGGGACCTTCACCGAAATCGCCAATCAAGTTGATTTACCGAAAAGCACGCTACACAATCACTTGGTTACTCTCGAGCGGAACCACTACATCGTCAAACGGGACGATGAATACCACCTCGGGTTACAATTTCTTAACTTCGGCGAGTTCGTCAAGCGCCAACGGCCCGGCTTCGAGGAAGCAAAGCCGGTCGTTGAAGAACTCGCCGAATCAACAGGCGAACGGGTACAGTTCGTCGCCGAAGAACACGGGCACTCGGTGTACGTTCATATCGCTGAGGGGGACAGAGCGGTCAAATCGCGCACGTCCGTCGGCCAACTCGGCGGCGCGCAACTCCACGCGACGGCTGCGGGGAAATCGATTTTGGCCTTTCTCTCCGACGACCGCCGCGATGCGGTTCTCGACTACTGGGGAATGTCGAAAATCACCGACAATACGATTCAGGATCGAGAACAGTTACTGGACGACCTCGAGGAAATCCGTGAACGTCGATATGCGATAAACAGGGAAGAACATATTGACGGACTTTACGCCGTTGGTGTACCCGTGATCGGACCGGACGAAACCGTTATCGGTGCGATCAGCATTTCAGGTCCGACTCACCGGATGCGAGGTGAGCGATTAAATTCCAAACTTCCGGAGGTTCTCCTGGGTGCGTCGAACGAACTCGAACTTAACATCAACTTTTCCGAGTCGCATTCGCGGTGACTGTCGTTAATCACCGATCCTCCAGTCTCACTCGACTGTTGTTTTCGGTCTTCATTTTCACTTCTCACTCAGTGACTGTGAAACTAGCGGCGACGCTCGATTTCCTCACGCAGTTCGAGGACCGTCTCGAGGACCGGAAATTGCGTGTCGATGGACTCGTAGATGTACCTGTTGAAAGATCCGTAATCGTTTATCTCGAGTGTGCCGGTTCGACGGTCAGCTATGAACTGTTGGCGTGACTGTACCAACTGTTCACACCGGTTCTCGAGGTCGATCAACTGATTCCACTGGTGTTCCAATTTGTCGAACGTGACGCCGTCCGTTCGGCAGTGGGGTATTTCAGCGAGTTGGTGGTCGATCCTTCGGCAGTCCTGTATCGTTGTCTCGAGATAATCGCGTTCGGAGATGAGTACGTCCAGTAGCTGGGAACGTTTCTGAAGACACTCTTCGATAGCGAGAAGCAACTTCTGATAAACCAACGGATCGATCTCGGTATTCGCCCGAATCACGGTAGAGATATCTGTCCCGAGTTCCATTGCTATATTGTCCTCAGTCGGTTCACCGTACTGTGATTCGTAGTGGTTGACTCCCATCACCGTTCGTTGATACACTTCGATGAATTCTGCCGATGACCCCCGATTTTGAACGACGGCTCGCGTGGTCGGTGTGCCACTGTGAGTCGAATTAACTGGTTGCTGCGACCGAAGAAATGTTCGTAACTCGCGGAACGCTTCTCGTTCTTCCTGTAGTATCGAACGCTCTTCGTCAACACACGTTGTTGCTCGTTTGATCCGGTTGGTGTCTGCTGTCATAGTCTCGGATCCGCTTCATCTGGTCACGTGCCACCGACTGGTGACGGTGCGTGCGTGATGTATGTTGTCACCACACACTCTCTTAACAATACTGGTACCCGATGTTTCTGCACGTATTCCACCTCCTCTCGCTCACTGGTTGGGGTTGGGCGTTGTAACGACCCGGTAGTATTTCGTCAGGAAACCTCGGTTCGTGCTATCAACCAACATGTGAACTTGGGACAAGATATAAGGTATTCGACTCAGTCCTAAGTGGTATGCGGACTAGGCGAAGCGAATTGACGACTCCAGGCAGTAGTATGAAAATGATGGAAAAGGCAGCGGAGTCCGATGCTGATGAGGTTATGCTTGATTTAGAGGACGCCGTTGCACCATCTGAAAAGAAACCAGCTCGCGAGAAAATCGTCGACGCGATCCACGAGTTCGATTGGAGCCACAAGGTGGTCGCAGTACGCATCAACGACCTCGAGACGCCCAACGCGTACGGCGACATCGTTACAGTCGTTGAAGGTGCCGGCGAACACATCGATACGATCATCGTTCCAAAGATCAAGCGGGCTGGCGATATCTACACCGTGGAAACGCTGTTGGACCAGATCGAGGCGAATCACGATATCGAGAACACGATTGGAATCGAGACGCTGATCGAGGAGACGGAAGCGCTCCAGAACGTCGACGAGATTGCTGCAACCGGTGACAGACTCGAGGCGCTCATCTTTGGGCCGGGAGACTATTCCGCCTCGCAGGGTGTACAACTCAAGAGCATCGGTGCACACGGTGACGAGGGGAACTACCCCGGCGACATCTGGCACTACGTCCGAAATCAGATCGTCGTCGCGGCTAGATCGAACGGCCTCGACGCGATCGACGGACCGTACGGAGACTTTTCGGATCCAGAAGGCTACCGAGAGGAGTGCATTCGCTCGAATACGCTCGGATTCGTCGGTAAGTGGGCGATCCATCCCAGTCAGATTGAGATCGCCAACGAGGCCTACAAGCCGGAAGACGAGATCGTCGACCACGCCCAGAAGGTCGTCGACGCGATGGACGAGGGCGTCGAGGATGGTCTCGGTGCTGTCCGGGTCGACGGCGAGATGATCGACGAAGCCTCCGCGCGCAAAGCCCGAAACACGCTCGAGCGCGCACGCCAGATCGGAATGATCGACTGAACCATGTCACGAGAAGAGCCCGTGTCGGACGATCCAAAGCGCAAGCGAGTGGAGAAGATCAACTACTTCGAGGATTTCGATTCCGGCCAAGAGTTCGAACATCACTGGGGTCGCACAATTACTGAGGGCGACAACAGTCTGTTCTCGACACTGACTATCAATGCAAACCCGATGTACTTCAACGCAGACTACGCCGAGGATCTGGGTCACGACGGCGTCGTTGCTAACCACTTACTCGCGTTCAATATCGTCTTCGGAATGAGTGTCCAGGACCTGAGCGAGGCGGGTGGTGCCTTCCTCGGAATTGACAACCTCAAATTCCACGAGGACGTTTACCCCGGTGATACCCTGTACGCCGACAGCGAAGTCGTCTCAAAACGAGAAAGCGAGTCCAGACCGCACCAGGGGATTGTTCACTGGAAAACGACGGGGACGCGACCCAACGGCGATCTAGTCGTCGAATTCGAGCGAAAGAACCTGATCAACAAACGATCTCACCAAGAGGAATCCGAACCATGACCTACCTGAACGACGAACTGAAGATGCTTCGCGACGAGACGAGAGCGTTCGTCCAGAACGAAGTCTTGCCCGAGGCAAACGAACGCGATCCGAAGGGAGAACCAATGAGTGACGAACTCATCACTAAGCTCGGCGAAATGGGCTACTTCGGAATTATGGGTCCGGAAAAGTACGGTGGCCTCGATATGGGGCCGTTGGCGTACGCCGTCGTCGCCGAGGAACTCTCACGCGGTTGGATGAGCGTCGCAAGTATCATTGCTCGTGGGCAGAACCTCCACGGTGCCACCGAGGAACAGAAAGAAGAGTACGTCCCCGACATGGTCCGTGGAGAGCGCCTTCAGGCGACGAGCATCTCCGAACCGGGGGCCGGCAGTGACGTGGCCGGCATGACCACGACTGCCGAGAAAGTCGGAGACGAGTACGAAATCGACGGACAAAAGACGTGGTGTACGTTCGCCAAGGGAGCGGATTTCATCGTCGTCTACGCGAAGACCGATCCCGACGAACGCCACAAGGGAGTTTCCTCGTTCATTATCGACAAGACTCCCGGCGAGTTCGACGTCGACGGCCTCGAGGCGAACTCTCTCGACAAGATCGGCTACAAGGGCTGGGAGACGTGGGAACTTCACCTCGACAACGTCCGAATTCCTGAGGACAAACTCATCGGCGGTGAAGAGGGCCAAGCGTTCTACAACATCATGGAATTCTTCGAACCGGCGCGGATCCACACCGCTGCTAGAGCGATCGGCCTCGCTCGCGGCGCGCTCGAGGATTCGTTGGACTACGCACAGGAGCGCCAACAGTTCGATCAGCCGATCGGCGAGTTCCAGTCGATCCGATTCAAGCTGGCGACGATGGCGACGAAGATCGAGTCGGCCCGTCAGCTCACCCATTACGTCGCCCACCAGAAAGAACAGGGCGACCGCTGCGATATGGAAGCCTGTATGGCGAAGTATCAGGCCAGCGAGATGGCCGAGGAAGTCACCAGCGAAGGGATTCAGATCCACGGCGGCAACGGCTACACAACCGACTACCCGCTCGAGCGATACTGGCGAGACGCCCGACTGACGAAGATTTTCGAAGGGACAAGCGAGATCCAACAGCGAGTTATCGCCGATCGGCTCTTCGAACGAGGCGTACACGCAACCGGATCGGGGTCATGATCATGGGCCGAACGAGCAACCACAACTATTACGAAGACTTCGGCGTCGGTGAGATCTACGAACACACTCGCGGGAAGACGATCACCGAGATGGACAACGTCGCCATCACGAACCTCGTATTGAATACCGCTCAGGGTCACTTCAACGAGGATCAGATGGAAGACCGGGAGTTCGGTGAGCGAATCGTCTACGGGGGGATCAATCTCTCGATGGTCTGCGGACTCGCCTCTGAGGACATCTCCGAGAACGCGATCACCGAACTCGGATACGACGAGGTGCGATTCAGTAATCCCGTCTTCCACGGCGATACGCTCTATGCCGAGAGCGAGGTACTCTCGAAGCGTAATTCCGACGAGCGCCCCGACGGCGGCGTCGTCGAGTTCCGAGTCCGCGGCTTCAACCAAGACGACGAGCAGGTCGTTGGCGCAACCAAGCGTGTTCTGCTGAAAAAACACGAGTATTACGATGATGACTGACATCGACTGAACCGACCATGTCCGAGAAACCCACCCGAAACGTGCCTGTCTCGAACGGCCCACTCGCCGATGTACTCGTCGTTGACCTCACGCAGATGCTCGCTGGACCGTATGCGACGATGCTGCTCGCCGATCTCGGAGCGGATGTCGTCAAGGTTGAACCTCCACACGGTGACATGACCAGACAAAACCAGCCACACCTTGAGGAGGACGAGGCCTACGGCGGCTACTTTCACAGCGTCAACCGAAACAAACGAAGTGTCGCTGTCGATCTCAAGTCCGCGGAGGGTCGCGAGGCGTTCCTTGACCTCGTCTCGAACGCCGATGTTGTGATCGAAAATTTCCGATCGGGGACGATGGAGAAGCTTGATCTCTCCTACGAGACGCTCTCGGAGCGCAATCCCCGACTGGTCTACGCGTCGATTCGCGGATTCGGTGACCCGAGAGGGGGAGAGAGCCCGCACGCTGACCGGCCCGCGTTCGACCTCATCGCGCAGGCGATGGGCGGCGTCATGAGTATCACTGGTACCGAAGAAGCCGGTCCGACCAAGGTTGGTCCCGGCGTCGGTGACATCTTCCCCGCGACGCTCGCGGTGGTCGGAGTGCTGTCGGCGCTGCGCGAACGGGATCGTACCGGTGAGGGGCAGTACGTCGACGTCGGAATGGTCGACGCGGTACTCTCCCTATCCGAGCGGATCGTTCATCAACACTCGTTTACCGACGATATCCCCGGTCCGCAGGGAAACACCCATCCGTTGTTGTTCCCGTTCGATCGCTTCGAGACCGACGACGGCTACGTCGTCATCGCTGCGCCCTCGGCCCACCAGTGGCGATCCCTGTGCGACCACATGGACCGTCCTGATCTCGCCGACGAGTACGCTGAGAAACTCGATCGCATTGAATCGGCAGACGAACTCCGCGAAATCGTCACGGAGTGGACGAAGCGGCACACGAAAGACGAACTGTTCGAGATGCTCGCCGACGATGTCCCGTGTGGGCCGGTCAACGACGCGGAAGACATTTTCGAGGACGAGCACTTCCAGGCCCGGAAGATGCTCCCCGAGGTCGATCACGCTGATACCGGTGAAACTGCCACAATCGCCGGAACACCGATCAAGTTTCCCGAGAGCAACAGCGGTGTCGAGCGACGAGCCCCGTTCCTCGGCGAACACACTGAAGAGATCCTCCGCGAACAGGGATTCTCTGACGACGAAATTGACGACCTCCTCGACGAGGGTGTTTACGGCACGATCGAGTAGCCCTTGTTACCACTACCCATACTTTTTCCACACTCGGCCCCGCATCGTTCGCTGTCGATGTATCAAGACGACCTCTTCGAAGGCGAGACTGCCGTCGTCACCGGTGCGAGCCGGGGCCTCGGTCGCTCGATCGCCCACCGACTGGCCACGTGTGGCGCCGACATCGTCGTTGCCGCCCGCTCGAGCGGAGACCTCGCGACCGTCGCCGACGAAATCGAATCGGAAACCGGGAGCGATGTCCTTGACGTTACGGTCGACGTGCGAAACGTCGAGGCGGTTGAACGACTCGCCGAGCGGGCGACGGCGTTCGGCGACGGGACCGTCGAGATGCTGATCGCAAACGCTGGTGCGAATTTCCACGCTCCCGTCACGGAGCTGAGCGAGAACGCATGGCGGACGATCGTCGACATCAATCTCGACGGGACGTATCGCTGTTGCCACGCGTTCGCCGACGCACTCGCGGCCGCCAACACCGGGCGCGTAGTCACGATGAGCAGCGTCATCGGCCGCGATGGAACCACCGAGAGCGCTCACTATTCGGCTTCGAAGGCCGGGATCGAGGCGCTCTCTCGCTCGCTCGCGATGGAGTGGGCCGAACGCGACGTCCGCGTCAATTGCGTCCGTCCCGGTCTGGTTGCCACCCCCGGCGTCGAAGAGAATCGCGGCCTCACTGCCGAGACCGTCGACCGAGACGCCGTCGACCGGACGCTCGGCCACCCAGACGAGATCGCGGATCTGACGTGCTTCCTCGTTTCTCCCGGTGCCAGTTACGTCGACGGACAAACGTACACCGCCGAGGGCGTCCCACAACGTCCGGGTAGCGGGTGATCGCACGATGACGACCAGTGTGTGCGTATTCGAGGGCGACGGTGCCGCGCCGGAGGCCGTCGCGCCGACGGTGGAGCTACTCGAGTCGCTAGTCCCGGAAATTCGGTTCGAGACGCCGTCGGTCGAACAGTTCGCCAATGTCCTTGATCGCGGAGACATCCCAGATCCGCTCCGAGAACGAATCGACGACGCCGACGCCGTCTTCTTCGGCGCGGCGTCTGACAGACACGTCCCGATTCTGCGATATCTCCGATACGAACTCGACGGCGGACTGCCAGCTAACGCCCGGCCGGTACGGTCGCTCGAGGGAGCGGCCTCGCCTCTCGAGCACACAGATGAGATCAACTACGTCGTCGTTAGACAGAACCTCGAGGGGCTCTACGCCGGAATCGAGGGGAATATCGCGGACCTCGATGGCCTCGTCCCGCCCGCGGACTCTCACGGTCTCGATCGTGATGTATCGATGACCGACGGCCGCTATGCACTCCGGCCGATCACGGCAGTACAGGTCCGATGGCTCGCACGTTTCGCTTGCGATCTGGCCGAACGGCGGAGCAACGAGGATACCGTGCCCCAATTGACCTGTGCGACGAAATCGAACGTTCTCCCCGAGACTGACGGCTTGTTCGAACGGACGGTCGAATCCGTTGCAGCCGACTCGTCGACCCAGTACGAACACGTTCATGCAGACGCCGTCGGCGAGTTGCTCGTGACCGATCCCGAGCGATTCGACGTGCTCGTCGCTCCGAACCTCGCCGGGGACTTGCTCTCCGACGTGGCAGCGGGTACCGTCGGCGGTCTCGGTCTCGCCCCGAGCGGTTGCTACGGGCCCGAAAGCGCGTACTTCGAACCGGTCCACGGGACGGCCCCCGACCTGCGGGGCGAGTCATCGATAAATCCGACAGCGACGCTCCTGTCAGCCGTGATGTTACTCGAGTATCTCGAGCGAGAATCGGCGGCGAAAGCCCTTCAAAATGCGATCGAACGCGTCTACCTCGAGGGTGTCGCGCTCACACCAGACCAGGGCGGATCGAGCACGACGGACGAACTGATCGCGGCGGTCGCGGCTCGCCTTTAAACACCGGTTCGACCAGCCGGCTCAGAGACGGTGGGCCAGATCGGCGGTGTCCGATTCGTTACGAAGATCGTCGAGTCGGTCGTAGGTTTCGACAGCCCGTTCGCGGTCGAACGCTCTCGTCGCACACATCAGGTATTTTTCGCGTAGTTCCTCGTTCGAGAGCGGGTTCTCGTGCGTGCCCGGAGGTTCCTCGAGTACGTTTTCGTACTCGTCTCCGTCGGCGGTCTCGATACTAACGGTCGTTCGATGAGAGCCGTACGGCAGATCGGAATCGACGGTTGCGGTGATACGCTCCCTAACCATCTGAACCACTTCGTCGTCGACGTTTTCGTCGTCGAACGCGGCGAGTCCGACTCGACCCCGGGCGATCATGTTGGCGAGCGTATACTGGATAGAGAACTTCCCCTCGAGTCCGGTGTCGGGATTCGCGTGGTGGAGCGCGTCGGCTGCGCCCTGCGAGAGGGTGACGCCGACTGATTCGATGGTAGTGGGTTCTATGTCGTGGGTAGCAGCGAGTTCTTCGGCGGACGCGATTCCCGAGTGTGTGAAGTAACAGCACGGATACTTTTTCACGCCGACGCCGTCGTCGACGATCGCCCACCGTTCTCCCAGGTCGTACCGTTCCTCGAGGTCGGGGCCATCGGGTCCGCTGTAGAGTTCGAAGAAGCCTTTCTGGCCGTCGATCGCGCGTTCGTCGCCGGTTGCACCGTTCGCGGCCGCCCGAGCCGCGGTCACCCCCGACCTGGCGGCAGCGCCGGCGTGTATCGGTTTCGTCGTTGTGCCGAAGTTTCGCTTGAGACCGGCGGGGAACGACGCGGCGACACACAGCGCGTGACGAATTTCTCGCTCGCTGAGGCCGAGCAGATTGGTCACCGCTGCTGTCGCGCCGAACGTGCCGAGGGTCGCCGTTGCGTGCCATCCTCTCTCATAGTGGTCCGGGTTGAGCGGCCCCGAGAGGTAACACTGCGTTTCAAATCCGGCAACGAAGGCCGTCAGTAACTCTTCACCCGTCGCGTCTTCGGACTCACCCACGGCGAGCAGCGCCGGTACCATCGTTACGCTCGGATGTCCCTGCATACCACTCGAGACATCGTCGAAGTCGAGTCCGTGTCCGGCCGTTCCGTTGACGAAGGCGGCGTCGGTCACCGACGCGGTCGCGTCGCGACCGACGAGTCGCACGCCGTCGTCGGACGACGTCTGATCGACCGCGGCCGCCGCAGTCGATCCCGCCTCGCCGACGGCGCCGGCGATCGTCACTCCGACCGTGTCTACGAAACACCGTTCCGCGAGCCGGACTCCTTCGTCGGGAATCGATTCGTACGAAAGCCCGGACACGAACGATGCCAATTCAGTTTCGGAAGACCGCTGGTCGACAGCTTGTTGACCCATGCTACCAACCAACAATGATCGAACTAATAGAATCACCGGCTCCGGCACTGCCGTCCGGTGGCGCGAGTGAACGCGTCGGAACGGGCGCCGTCGTCAGTTCACTGCGACGGTAAAAGGAGAACGAGCAGCGTCATCACGCCGGCGATTCCGGCCAACAGGACGAACCCCTCGTCGAAGTATCCGAAGTCGGCGAGCACTCCGAAGAGTGACGGACTGAGTGCGGCGATCAACATGTACGTGGTCCGCAGGACGCCGAGTCCCGTCCCCTGAATTTCCGTCGGGAGCAAATCGGTCAGGTAGGGCATCGTGACCGCGATGTTACCGAGCAGACTGCTCAACAGAACGGTGACCGCCACGAGGGCCCACAGCGACTCGACGACTGAGAGGGCCAGGAGTGCCGTAATCGCCAGACCGAAGATCACGGGGAGGGTTTGTCGAATTCCGAACCGATCGTATGCCGATCCAGCCAGCGGTTTGACGAAGACCCCGAGGGCAAAGTACAGGCTGAACAGCGCTGCCGCGACCGTTGACGACAGCTCCTTCTCTTCGATCAGGTACGTCGGGTAGAACCCCGTAAGCGTGAGTGAGATGCTGAATCCGAGGATCAGTATTAACGTCACGACAACGATCGACCGTCGCTGAAGTTCCGAAACGACGTGCCGGGCCATCTCGAGAGAGACCACCATTCCATCGCCGTCGCCGTCGGGGGTGTGCCGGGGAACGACGAACCAGAGGACCACGCTCACGAGTGCGAACAGCGGGACGACGAATCCGAGTCCAAGCTGCCAGACGAAGGTCGCCGCGACCGCACCGGCGATCACGGGTAGCACCGCGTTTCCGAGGTCGCCGGCCGCTAGCGTGACGCCGATGGCGGCACCGTTGTTTTCCGGGTACGTTTTCGAGATGATCGTGAACCGGGCAACGCCGTACAGTGCGGTACCGAGACCGAACAGCGCGGTCGCAACGAACACGACGAGCGCGGAACCCGCCGTGACGACCAAGACGAGCATGATTCCCGCAAGAAGCGTACTAACCGCGAGCGTGATCCGTTCACCGATTCGATCGGTAACGATACCTCCAGGAAATTGTCCGATCGCGTACGCGGCCCACAGAACGGTCAGCAGGAACCCAGCGACTGTGAGATCGAGTCCGTACGCGGTGCGAATGTGGGGTAATAACACCGGGTAGACCATTCGGACGCCGAGCGAGAGGAACCACCCGGCGGCAACGGCCAAAATGATTCGACTCCGGCCGTCGTTCAACGCGTGCTTCGCCCGCCGCGTGAGCGGATGGAGGCGGCGGGCAACGGACGATCGCATCTACCGTGGCTTATGTGTACACACACCATGAACCCTCTCGATGTGTTCGCCATTGCCGCTTTCGTCGTTGGTCCGTCGATCCCCAAGTAATGCTGTCTGCGGACGCTTAGATTTCGTTTCGGACGCCCAACTGTTTCCCACCGTCGACCTCGAGCACCGTTCCGGTGACGTAGGAACTCGTCTTGGAGATCAGGTAGGCGACTGCCGCGGCGTGGTCCTCGGGCGACGCCCATCGGTCCAACGGAATCTTCTCCGTGGTCGAGGCTCGCTCTTCGGGGGTCGTCCCAGACTCTGTCAGCGGCGTGAGCGTCGACCCCGGACAGACCGCGGTGACGCGAATCCCGTGTTCGCCGAGGTCCCACGCCATGTGTTTCGTCAGTCCGATCAACCCCCACTTCGACGCCGTGTAGTTCGCGCTACCGTGGTAGCTGATGCTTCGGCCGGCCATCGACGAGATGTTCACGATCGAGCCGCCGTCTCCGTCGATCATCCCGGGAACGACGGCACGAGAGCAGTTGAACGCACCCGTGAGATTGACGTCGATAACGCGCTGCCAGTCCTCGTGGGTCAGTTCCTCGAACGATCCACGAGAACCGATGCCGGCGTTGTTCACGAGAGCGTCGATTCCGCCGAATCGGTCGAGGGTCTGTACGACTAATCGCTCCACGTCCTCCGTCGACGCGACGTCGCAAGCGACTGATTCGACGGGTAAGCCGTCCTCGCGCAGTTCCGAGGCGGTTTCGTGAGCCGCTTCCTCGTCGATGTCTGCGACGACGATTTCGGCGCCCGCGTCGCCCAATTCGGCGGCGATGGCGCGACCGATTCCTCTCGCCCCACCGGTTACGATGACCGTCTGCTCGGTGAGGTCATCCATCATGGGTCTATATTCTCCAATTCCCAACCGACGAACGGTTCTTCGGTCTCGACCTCTAGCGCGTCCATCTGCCGACCGATGACGATGTACATCCCTGCGAGGAGGCCGATTCCGACGATTTTCGACTCGTTTACGCGTTCCGAGAGCACACCGAACGTCTCGTCGTCGACGCTCCCCGCGACGTACGCGTCGACGTACTCTACGAGGGCGCGCTCCGTTCCCTCGAACGATTCGTACCGCCGATCGCTGATCGCCAGGATTTCTTCGCGCGAGAGACCTTCGGCAAGTCCAATCCGAACGTGTTGGTGCCACTCGTAGGCAGACCCCAGCGCGTTCGCGGCGGTCAAGATTACGAGTTCCCGTTCGCGTGGATCCAACCCGAGTTCCTCTCGGAGCGTTCCACCGAACGCCCGAAACTGCTCGAGCGAATTCGGAACGTGGGCGAGCGTCCGGTAGACGTTTCGCTCCTCACTCGAGAGCAAGTGGCGATACTCCTCGGGGGTTTCCGCTCGAAACGACCGCAACAAGTCGCGTTTCTCCGCCGGGAGGTCGTCCCGATTCACGTATGGCACTCGAACCATATCCTCCGTTCTATCGGTTGTGTGATAAACTCTTTCATGGCCCCAGAACGGTCTTTACGTCTCGATTCCGGTGGTCCCCGGATACGAATAGAACGGCATCTTGCCAGTGCAGTCTACTCGGTCGACCACGGAACGACGTCACGGTCGAACTCCCAAGAAGAGGGATTGTCGCGTAACCACGAGACGTACGCGCCAATAGCTTCCGAGATAGTGTACTCGGGTCGCCAGCCGAAATCGCCGCGAATCCGCGTCGTATTGCTCGGCGGCAATCCGGATAATCGGTCTTCGTTTTCGACGGGTTCGAGTTCGAAGGTCGCATTGGGAACGTGCTCTCGAACGGCGTCGACGAAGTCCACGAGGGTTGTTCGTTCACCGCTACCGATGAGATACCGGTCGTTTGGGAGGTCGTCTGCGAGGGCCGCGTCGACGAACGCCCGGGCTTCGTCCTCGACGTAGACGATTTCGAACGGATTCGACCGGGCGGGGACCGGTATGCGTTCGCCAGCGACGGCCGCCTTGACGATACTGACGTCCTGAAGATTTCCGCGTCGTCTGCCAGGTCCGAGGCCGTGGACCGGTTCGATCGCCGTGAACTGTAGACCGCGCTGGTCCCGATACACCGACCCGATATCTTCGACGACCTGCTTCGTCAGTCCGTAAACGGAAGTCGGCCGTCGCGGGACAGTTTCGTCGAGTCGATCCACGTCGCTCGAGACGTCCCCGTAGACCGCGGCGCTCGAGGCCGCAATCACCCGATCGACTCCGAGGCCGTCCGCAGCCTCGAGGACGTTGAACGTCCCGTCGACGTTGACCGAGAACGCCGCCCTCGGACGCGCCTGCGACGCGTGACCGAGCAACCCCGCGAGATGAACGATTCGGTCGGGTTCGAACCGTGCGATCGCGTCGTAGACCTCCACTGGATCGGTGACGTCACCCGAGACGAACGACACCTCGTCCTCGATCGATTCGACTACCGGCGACGGCTCTGACACGTCGAAACTACTCACTACGTGGCCGTTAGCGACCAACTGCCCTATGACGTGTGCGCCGATGAATCCGTTCCCTCCGGTGACGAGTATTCGCATGGACGGCGATTCCTTGCGTGTTATTACCTAGCTTTCGGTCCGTCGACCAGCCGCGAGTTCTCGCTGTCGTCTCGAGTCAGCCACAGACGAAACAACGAAGCCGGTTGCGATCAATTTCAGCGCATGCGTCTCGGATACTCCATCAACTCGGCTGTGCCCGCCACCCGATCTGTCGATTCACACACGAACTGCCTCCTCGAGCGCGTCCGAACCGCCACCGACGCCGGATTCGAGTACGTTCAGGCCGGCGATCACCACGCCGTATCGGATCACGCGTACCTCCAGAACGTTCCGACGCTCGCTCGGCTCACAGCAGTCACCGATCACGTCGCGCCGCTTTTTCTGCTCCCACTCCATCACCCGCTGCATCTGGCAGAACGCTGTGGAACGCTGGCAACGTTCGCCGATCGGTTCGAACTGTGGTGTGCGCTGGGATACAATTCTGAGGCGTTCAGGGCACTCGACGTCCCGCTCGAGGAACGCGTCCCTCGGTTCGTCGAGACACTCGGCATCGTCCAGTCCCTATTGACGGAGGGTTTCGTCTCGGTCGACGGGGAGTACTATTCGTTGGACGACGTCTCGATTTCCCCTCACGCGGCTCCCGAGCGCGTTTGTATCGGCGCAAGTGCCGAGCCTGCGGTCCGCCGGGCCGGTCGACTCGGCGACGCGTGGGTAGCGCTTCCGACCGAGACGACCGACGAAATCGACTCGAAGCGCGAGTGGTTCGAGAGCGAGGGAGGGACGGAGGTCATCGCCAGACGAGATGCGTTGGTTCTCGAGGACGGCGAACGTGCGCGAAACGTTGCCGCTGATCTCTTGCAGTCTGGCTATCGCGGATGGGATGTCGAAGCGGAGTACCCGCTCGTCGGCGACGCCGAAACGGTCGCAGCCGACCTCGAGGCGCTCACTGAGGCTGGCGTTTCGGAGGTTGTCGTTCGCCCGATGAGCACCGACCACGCGGTGGAGACGCTCCGTCAGTGTGGTGTGGCACGCGATCTACTGTAGTACTCGAACACCAGAGACCGCTTTCGGTGACGCGAGGGCATCTATTCGATGGAGTAACAGTGTCTCGAGGCGCGCGGCACTCGTGGCAGTTGTCACAGCAGACGATTCGATACCCGTCGATCTCGGACGCATACGGTCTGGGCGGAGGTGTCCGCAGATCCGCGCCGAACTGGGGGTCGTCGTCGGGTGTGCGTCTCTCTCTCTCTCGAGATGAGCTATCGGCCAGTGACGAGGTGACGACGTACTCGGTGGCGACGAACGTCGCAATCGCTGCCTGTACGGGCGACGGCGGGGACCGTTTGAATTTTTCCGCGACCATTTCGACTGAGACGGTACGAATGATTGGTGTCGAGTCTATCTATTCAGAACATTTATAATGGATGTTGTGTATTGGCATACCATGGCAGGCAACAATAGGCGAAGCCGCCGTACTGTATTGAAATATGGTGGTGCAGCGGGCATGGTCGGCCTCGCTGGGTGCGCAGACGTTTTGGGTGGCGGAGGATCAGACGACGTCCGTGTGATCGTTCCATACTCAGAAGGCGGTGGGACGGACATTTACGCGAGACAGCTCGCACCGGTCATGGCTGAGGAACTCGACGTGAGCGTCGAGATCGACAACGTAGTCGGCTCGGGTACGATACAGGGAATGAACGAACTGTACCAGGCCGACACGGACGGTAGCACCGTCGGTGTGATCAACGGTCCGTCGATCCTGTACATCATGCGACCGGACCTCCTCGAGTTCGATTACCTGGACTTCGAATCGGCTGGTGCGTTCGCCAGGACGGTGTTCGTGATCTCCGCCCATCCCGACGACGACATCGACGATTACCAAGATCTGGTCGATCGCTATCAGGACGGGGAATTCACCGAGTTCGGCGGACTAACCATCGGCGAAGGACAGTGGTTGGTCGCGAACCTCATGCGGGACATACACGGACTCGAGTTCGAGTCCTACGTCGCGTATTCGAGTTCCGGTGAATTGGCTCAGGCGAACGCTTCAGAAGAAATTCCGTCCGGAAACCCGACGGAGACGACCCTGGAGGAGTTCATAGGCGACGAGCTTCTCGAGCCGGTCGTCGCGACCGCTTCCGACGGAAGCCCAACTTTGCCGGATGTCCCGACGTTCGAGGACGAAGGCTTCGATCCACTACCGTACGGTGACTTCAGCCGTGGGCTGTTGTTCCCACCCGACACGGACGAGGATATCCTCGAGGAGTGGGAGGCAGCCCTCGAGACGGCCGTCGAGTCTGAAGAGATACAGGATTGGTCCGACGATTCCGGTAACATGGTCGAATTCAACGACCGCGAGTGGTGGCAAGAAGAGTGGACCGAAGGACCGGAACGGATCGAGGCGGCGATCGAAGAAGAGGCTTCGGTGGAGGACTACAGAGACGAGGTCGAGGAAGACGAAGATTGAGCAACGTCACAACCGAATGGCCTTTCCGGCCATATATTCAATATGATTGATAAAATAAAGGGAAGCGATCGGATGAATAGTGTGACGGAGGAAACCGTAATGGTCGGCCTCATACTGCTGGTTTCCGGCTATATGTTGTACGAGGCTCAATCGTTCGGTGGTGCGTCTCAGCGCTTTCCGCAACTGGCCGCAGGAGCGACCGTACTCGGCACGGTACTCATACTAGCGCGCAATTTTATTCCTCCGTCCCTCGAAGAGAGGCTGTTCCCCGAAAAAGACGATAGCGGCGGAATGCTAGACGTAGACGATGTCGATTCTGAAACGAGCGCTCCAGTAGAGTCGAAGACTGGTAAATTTGGAATCCACGGAGGACTCTTCACCGGTGTTATAATGGTACTTTACGCGAGTCTCGGGTTACTTTTCGGCTTCCTACTGGTTACGCCGCTATTCATCGCCCTATACATGTACTGGTTCGATCATCCGTGGTATTCCGTCGTCGGGATGGCGATACTCGGTCTCATCATCACGTCGGTGTTCGTAGACATCTTCCGAATTCCGGTACACGAAGGACATCTTCTGATCTTGATCGGAGGCCTGTAATATGAGTACGATCTCCTCGCTCATGGAAGCGATCGTGATCGTGTTTAGCTTTCCGGAACTCCTCTGGGTTGTCATCGGTATCGCACTGGGGATTCTCCTCGGGGCCATCCCTGGTATCGGTGCAGCGATCGGTATGGCTATTTTGCTCCCGCTGAGTCTGCAGATGGACGGCGGTCTCGCTATCATCTTCTTCGTGAGCATGTATCTGGGCGGAATGTACGGTGGGAGTATCGCGGCAATTCTCATCAACACTCCCGGGACAGCGGCAGCAGCGGCAACGACCCTCGACGGCTATCCGTTGTCCAAGCAGGGCCTCGCAATTAACGCCCTATCGATCTCTGCAATTTCGTCGGCGATCGGCGGGCTAATCGCGATTATTATTCTCATCGCGATATCACCGTTCTTGACGAGTATTCTGTTGAGTTTTGGATCGCCAGAATACTTCATGGTAGCGGTACTCGGACTCGCGATGATTACGATAATTGCCCGCGGATCTATGATAAAGGGACTGACGATGGGTGCGTTCGGCCTCCTCGTTTCGAGCGTCGGAATATCTGAGGTCGGCGGTGCGATTCGATACGACATGGGCATCCTGTTGCTGTTCGACGGGATCGATTTCGTCGCCGTCTTGATCGGACTGTTCGCAATAACCGAGATGCTCAAACTTGCGGGCAGGGAGGGGCAAATATCGGAAGAGGACTCCGAAGTCTCTGGAAGCCGACGGGAGGGCGTAACCGGCGTACTGCGACGACCGGTAACCGTATTCAAGTCCTCGCTGATCGGTCTCGGTATCGGTGCAATACCCGGTGCAGGGTCGTCGGTCTCGAATTTCGTCGCGTACGGCGAAGCCATGCGTAACGACACGAATCCGGATTCCTTCGGAAACGGAAACGAACGCGGTGTGATTTCGGCGGAGTCGTCGAACAGTGCGACGGTAGCCGGGTCGCTAATTCCAACGTTGTCGTTCGGTATTCCCGGAAGCGGAACGACTGCGGTCCTTCTGGGCGCACTACTAATGCACGGTTTCCAGCCCGGTCCGAATCTATTCGCCCAGGAAGCCGTTACCACCTACAGCTTTTTCGTTGCACTCCTCATCGGAAACTTCATCATCGCTCTGATCGGTTTAGCGGTGATCGCGTACGCAGGATACGTGACGCAGATTGATACGGACTACATCATTCCGATCATCATTCCACTCGCTATCTTCGGTTCGTTCGCAATGCGAGACAATCCCATTGACATCGTTACCGTCGTTCTCTTCGGGATTCTTGGGTACTACATGGTGAAATACGACTACTCTATCATCGCACTGGTTCTCGGTGTCGTTCTCGGACCGATTGCGGAGACGAATCTGCACCGATCACTTCAAATATCAGACGGTTCGTATTTGATCTTCGTTCAGCGCCCGATCTCGCTGCTCATGGTCATCGTGACTATCGCGATCCTCTTCGGGCCGTTCGTGAAGGCGCAGTACCAACAGTACAAGGGAGCTGAACCTGCCTGAGGTCTATCTACTACGGTACCTACCAGTCTCACCTCTACGCGAATTTCCGTCCTGTACGTGCCGTTGGAGCCGTTCGGTTCAATCCCCATCGCGGCCGCGTTAGATATCGGGGAAACAGTGATGGCCTTGCGTGAGAATACCAGACTATGACAATTGTTGTAGCGGTAGATGAGTCGTCACACGCGAGTCGAGTCGTCGAGGAAGCGAATGCCCTCGCGAACGCGTTCGATGATTCACTTCACGTCGTTTACGTCCTGAGCCGGTCGGATTTCGTCGATATGGAAGAAACGAACGTTAGTGAGACCGGTGACGCGATGGATCTCGATCGCGTTCGAGAGATCGCAGCTTCGGTCGCGGAAGATGCGATTACGGACGCGAACGCCACCGCAGAGAGTGTCGGACTCGTCGGTGACGCATCCAGCGAAGTCACTCGGTACGCCGACGATATCGGTGCGCGGTACATTGTCGTCGGGGGGCGAAAGCGCTCACCGGTCGGTAAAGCGGTGTTCGGAAGCGTCACACAATCGATTCTCCTCAACAGCCGGCAACCGGTCGTGGCGATCAGAAAGGACTAGAATGAAGCGGAATATCGGCCCCGTACGGTCCCGTAAATTCACCGGCGCTAAATCTGTCCGTTCTCGAGGAGCGTGCGGTACGATCGATTTCACTCTCACTCCTCGAGGTGTGGGACGACCCCGTCACCGAGAAGGTCGATGAACTTCATCATCTGCTCGTGATCGACGCCGGGATTGTATAGCTTCAACACCATGTGATCGATACCTAGTCGGTCCTCGAACTCTTCGATTCGGTCGACGCACTCCTCGGGATCGCCGTAGATGAGTCGACCGTCGGCGAATTCCTCGAAGTCGCCGTTGACCGCTTCCTGCATCGCTGCCGGAATCGTTGCGTTCCGATCGCGATAGTTCTGGACCAGCCGATCGAAAAACTCCTGCAATCGTTCTCGAGCAACGTCGGGATCGTCGTCGATCCACGCGACGCGGAGTATCGGACGGTCGCGTTCCGACGGCTCGTCACCAGCCTCACGGACGAAGTCATCGAACTTCGAGTACATCGGTTCCAACTCTTCGATCGTGTCCAGCCACACCGGGAACCACGTCTCACCGAGAAACGCCGCGCGCTCGAGCGACTGCTCGACGCCGCCGCCAACCCAGACCGGTGGGTGCGGATCTTGAACCGGCTTTGGTGTCAACTCGAATTCCTCGAACGAGATGTACTCGCCATCGTAGCTCGCGACGTCGTCATCCCAGAGCGCGTTCATTGCTTTTAGATGATCTGTCATCCGTGCGCCTCGCTCGCCGAAGTCGTATCCGATATTCTCCATTTCTGACTCCCGCCAGCCGACGCCCACACCGAGGCGGAACCGTCCGTCCGAAATCTGATCGAGGAGGTTCACTTCGCCGGCTAACCGAACGGGATTCACCTGTGGGAGCAGCGTCACGCTGGTGCCCAGTTCGATCGACTCGGTACGCGTCGCCAACCCCGCCAACGCCAGGTGTGAGGAGGGCCAGATGATGTCCCAGCCGTGGTGTTCCGCGACCCAGGCTGAATCGAGGCCACGTTCCTCCGCGTAGGTCACTTCACGAAGTGCATTCTGAAAGTTGTCGCTCCCTTCGCTGCACCGAAATCCGAGCTTCATACCGTCGGTGTCTATGCCAGACATTATCAACCCCTCGAAAGAGAAGTTCGTCGAGACCTTCAACTCGGTTTTTCGCCCGAGGAGAACGTTTAATATCGCCCCTGTCAACCTATGACAGTATGGAGTTCGGGTACACCCTCGTCTCACAGTACAAACCGAATCGAGAGATAAGCGGGATCGCAAACGAATTGGCAAATCAGGTGGAACTCGCGAACGAGGTTGGTTTCGACATGGTTGGCGTGTCGGAACACCATGTGACGGACGATCAGTACCTGAACAACGAAGCGTTGCTTCCCTACCTCTCGAACTATATCGGAGAGATGGATATCGGTACCGGGATCTGTCTCTTACCGTACCACCATCCGGTTCGTATCGCAGAGTGGGGTGCGACAGTCGACGTCCTGACCGGTGGCAATTTCACGCTCGGGGTGGGTCAAGGATATCGAGACGAGGAGTTCGAGGCGTTCGGAATCGACAAAGCGGACGCACTCGGTCGGTTCGTCGAAGGCGTACAGATAATAAAGAAGCTCTGGACGGAAGACGTGGTCAGTTACGACGGCCGTCACTACCAACTCGAGGACGTGTCGATCAATCCGAAGCCAGTTCAGGATCCGCGTCCGCCGATACTCATCGGTGCGAGTAATATCTCGAGCGTCGAGCGAGCGGCACGGATCGCCGACGGCTGGCTCGGGGCTCACGTTCCGCTCGATCTCATAGATGAGTACGCGTCGACGTTCCGCGAGGAACGGGCATCGACCGAACACGGCGACGGATACGTCTCGGTTGGCCGCGAAGCCTTCCTCGCCGAAACGACGGAAGAAGCGGAAGCGATCGTCCGAGAGAAACTTATGCGAAAATACGAACGATATATCGATTGGGGCCAAGACGAGGTGTTCGAGTCGGACGACTTCAGATCGGAGTGGGAACGGTTGAAAACGGATCGGTTCCTGGTTGGCAGCCCCGAGGACGTAATTCAGGAGATCGAGCGATATCGGGAGGTCGTCGATCCGGATCGTCTCGGTGTCAGAATGCAGTATCAGGGACTCGATTTCGACGATGTCCGCTCGTCGATCGAACTGTTCGGTAACGAAGTCATTCCGGCGATCGAGTCCTGATAGCCGCTGCTGTCCGCGGTGTGTCCTGTGTCGTCGTTCTGGACGGCGACCTCGATCCCGGAAATGTAATCTCGATGATGACAATCTATTTCTCCCCGCTAGGTGATATCCGAGAGGAGGACAATGAGTGGCACACTTCACGCAGAGGCCGACAGTGGAATCTGTACGTTGACGATCGAAAATACCGGAAAGCGAAACGCACTCTCGCCCTCGATCTTACGGGCGATCGAGGAGGAGGTAACGACGGCTGAACGGCGAGACGATACTCGCGCTCTCGTGATTACCGGTAGCGGCGACCGCGCGTTCAGTTCCGGTTACGACATTTCGGAGTTCGAAGCAGCGGACGGCGACGAGGGTGGAAGAGCGTTCGAGGACGCCGTGACGAGCATTTACGAATTTCCGTATCCGACGATCGCGATGATCAACGGCGACACGTACGGCGGTGCGATGGAACTGATCGCCGTCTGTGACCTTCGGATTGCCGTCGAAGACGCGTCGTTCGCAGTCACCCCTGCGAAGCTCGGTCTCGTATACGGTGACCGCGGGATCAATCAACTCATGCACCACATCGGTCCGGCAAACGTCCAAGAACTTCTGTTCACCGCGAAATCGATCGACGCGGATCGAGCTGGTGAGATCGGGCTGTTGAATCACGTCGTCGACGCATCGAATCTCGAGGATAGAACGTACGAAATCGCCTCGGAAATCAGCACCAACGCACCCAAATCGCTTCGCGGAATGAAGCAGGTCGTCCGAGCCTTGCTTAACAAGCGATCGTTGAACGAGACGGAGAAGCAATTCGTTCAACGGCTACGAGACGACACTCGAGAGAGCGAGGATCATCGCGAAGGCGTTCGCGCGTTCTCCGAAGGTCGGAAACCGACGTTCAACGACGAGTGAGGGCGAAGCGAGGTGGACGAACGTTCGGGGCTATTGTGGCAAAACCGTCGAGTAACCGGTTACTCCGGTTCGATGATCCCGATGCTCTCACGCGTTCGAACGTCGATTCCGTACGAGTCCGATAGCGTGGACAGCCGACTGAGAATCTCGCTCGCGACCTGACCGGTCGCGAGCGACGGGATACCGTGTTCTGAGACGTTTCGGCCGATCCCCAGTTCGATCGGGTAGAGGCGAATTTCGCGGACGGTACCGCGTTCGAAGGTACAGACCGGAACGAACCCCTGCTTCTCGACTGTATCGGTTACAGGGCTTCCGAGTGCTTCCTGAACGTCGATGGGAGAACCGTCTGGATCGAGACCGATCGCCTCGTAGCTTTCGGCAGGGAAAAACGGAACCGTGTGGTACTGCAGTGCGAAGTTACCGAGACTGTAGAAAATCGGAGCACCGTTGTACAGTTCGATTCCGCGCACCCGGTGTGGGCCGTGACAGACGAACGCGTCGGCTCCCGCGTCGACACACCCTCGAGCGATCGTCTCGACGGCGGGTGGCACCGATTCGTGATTGTACCGCCCGTTCTCAGCTTCGTGACTGTGGAGGCTCACGATCACCGCGTCCGCGTTTCGGTTCGCGGTTTCAATCTCGCCCCGAATCTCCGTGAGGTCATCGGGATGGGGATCGTAACGGACTCGATTTTCTTCCCCTCGCTCGAACTGGAGGACTTCACCGGCGGGTCCACCGTCCACGTTCAGGAAAGAAACGGTGTCTGGGTCGTCGGGGTCACCGACGTATCCACCCCGATCGCGAATCGAGTCGTCCATTCCCAGCGCCTCGCGTAGCTCCTCGAGCGCCGCTACGTGTTCGTCAGTGATCGAATACCGGGGTCGTAATCGGAGGGGCGCGACGCCGGGACGACCGGGGGCGTCTTTGCGTTGAGCGGCCGCTTCGGTGCCAGGGACGTACGTCGTCGTCGCAGCGACCAGTGCGATTCGACCCGACGACGTCTCGAGATACGCTGGCGCACGTGCTGTCGCTAAATTTCGCCCGATACCCGCGTGCGGGAGGGCGCGTCGCTCCAGTGCGTCGATCGTCGCTGTCATCCCCGACTGTCCGTAATCACCGACGTGGTTGTTCGCGACCGCGAAGAGGTCGAAGCCCGTCGAGACGAGTTCGTCGACGGCCCACGGCGGGGATCGGAAGTGTGTCAACGGTCCCGGGATTGGCGTAGACTCGTCGTCGTGAAGGGGTCCTTCGAGGTTAACTACCGATGCGTCGGCGTCAGCGACGACGCGCTGGAGTTCTTGAAAGCCGTCGTCATCCAGTTGTGTCAGTCGCTGAGTTACCATCGCGTCACCGCCAGCAGCGATCGTGAGTGCTTTGTCGGTTTCTGACATAGTCTCGTATCTTCACCGGTTGTCATAATGGTTGTGAGTAACTATCACATTCGATCTTCTCCTCACCGAACACGACCGCCGCGGCCGAGGGAGGATTTAAGATATTTCGCACCGATTACCTTTCGAATGCCTTCGATAGCTCGATCGACGCTGTTCACGCCGGGTGACGAGCCCGAAATGATGCGCAAGGCCGTCGATACCGAGGCGGACGCGGTGACGCTCGATCTGGAAGACTCTGTGGCCCCTGCGTCGAAACCGACGGCCCGCGAGGAGGTGTGCCGATTCCTCGACAGCGCGGCTCGCGAGGGATCTCCCCGACTCGGGGTCCGGATGAACCCACTCAGCGCAGGCGGGTCGGACGATCTGAACGCGATCATCGGCGGACCCCGTGATCCCGCGTATCTCGTCGTACCGATGGTCGACCGAGCGAGCGACGTCCGTGCAGTAACGGCCGAACTCGACGATCGTGGCTCGTCGGTATCGGTTCGGGCATCGATCGAGACTGCTCGAGGCGTGTTGAACGCACCCGAAATCGCGTCGAGTCCGGGCGTCTCAGGCCTCGGCTTCGGCGGCGAAGATCTGTCAGCAGCCGTCGGTGCGACGGTCACCGTCGGCGATGAACTCCAGTATGCACGACAGCGAATCGTGATGGCCGCAGCGGCCGCTGGAATCACCACCACAGATACCGTTTATATCGACATCGAAGACCCCGAGGGCCTCCGAGAAACTGCGCTCACGGCAAAAAGACTGGGGTACGACGGGAAGAGTGCGATCCACCCAGCACAGACGTCCGTAATCAACGACGTATTCACGCCCACTCGAGCGGAACTCGAGGCTGCCGAACGGATCGTTGAGGCGTTCGAGGAGTCCGAGGGCGGCGTCGTCCGAGTCGACGGTCAAATGATCGACCGTCCCGTCTACGAGCAGGCCCGTCGAACGCTCGACCGAGGTCCGAACTCAAATGACTCGGAGTGACATCTGGCGATGTCGTTCAGTCCGAATTACTTCGGAACCGCTCAGCCCGTTCGGACGAGGATATCGACGATCGAAATACCGTCTTCGTCCACCAAGATTGGATTGAGATCGAGTTCGGCGATATCCTCGTTTGCAGCGAGTCGTCCAAGATTGACCACCGCCGATGCCAACGAGTCGATGTCCGCCTCAGGGCCGTCTCGGTACCCATCGAGGAGGTCGTCGAGTGCCGTCTCTCGGATTGCTCGCTCGGCCTCGTCGCGTGTTAACGGCGGAACCCGAACAACACCATCGTGAAGTTCGACGTCACGGCCACCCGGTGCGACCGTTACGAGCGGGCCGAACGTCGGATCGTCGGTGATGCCTGCTAGCGCTTCGACACCGTCGGGTCGATACGGCTGGACGAGAACGCCGTCGATCGTCGCGTCCGGGTCGAACGATCGCGCGTTATCGAGGATCCGCTCGTAAGCTGCTCGGACCTCGTTTGGCGACTCGAGGTCGATTCGAACAGCGTCCGCTTCAGTCCGGTGTGGGATCCCTGGCGAGTCCACCTTTAGTACGACCGGATAGCCGTGTTCGTCGGCGATTTCGACGGCCTCGTCCGGATCGTGTGCGAGCCCTGACGGAACCGTGTCGAGGTCGTAGCTCTCGAGGAGGGATTCGGCTTCCGTCCACGAGAGCACGCGGTCCGATTCGAACTCGAACGCCGACCGGTCGCCGTCCTCGAGGTCAGTTCTTGCGGATTCCGTGGTGAGTCGCTCGCGGGCGTCGCCGAACCGGACCAGCGAGGCGATCGCATCCATACATGCGCCAGGATCGTAGTATACTGGCACCGTCTCGCGGAGTCGTTCGTAGGGCTGTGGATCTGGGCGATCGAGCGGTTCCTTCCTCCCGGTCCAGAGAACAAATATTGGTGCCTCGACACGCTCAGCGATCGTTTCGATCTGTTCGACAATGCGCTCCGCTCGTTCGTCGACAGCCGAGAGTCCGATCGCGAACACGTAGACGTCGTACCCGTCATCGTCGAAGAGGACATCCGCGATCTCGGTGAGGATTTCCGCGCCGTAGCCCCGAATGTCGATCGGATTGTGCAGTTCGTCGAACGTGAGCAACTCGTCCATCTCGAGCAACGCCTGCTCCGTCTCAGCCTCGAGTGAAGGGACCTCGATTCCCCGCGTCGCCGCCATGTCTGCAAGCAGGCTCCCGAGCCCGCCACTCGTCGATGCGATACAGACGCCATCAGTCTCGGGCGGATCGAACGCAGCGTGCGCTCGAGCGCGAGAGAGCATTTCGGAGACATCGTGGACACGCTCCACCCCGACTTGCTCGAAGGCTGCGTCCCACGCATCGTCGTCACCGGTTACCGATCCCGTGTGCGAGAGCGCTGCGGCCGCGGCCGAGTCCGATTTGCCGACTTTGATCGCGATAACGGCCGTCCCGGATCGAACGGCGTTTTCCGCGGCGACCATGAAGTCCCTCGGTTCCTCGAGTCCTTCGATATAGGCACAGATGGCGTCGACGTGATCCTGTCCAGCGAGGTACGTCACGTACTCTGAGAGCGTGAGATCTGCTTCGTTGCCCGTCGCTACGACGTACCCGAAATCGATGCGCTCGTCCGCCGCCCGTTCGAAGAACGTCGTAAACGCGAGGGCACCGGACTGAGAGACGAGGCCGAGCGGCCCCGGTTGCGGCGGCCGAGAGGACGTACTCGTCGCGACGGTTCCGTGGTGCCCGCTCGCAACGCCGAGCGTATTCGGCCCACAGACTCGGATTCCGGTCTCCGACGCGACATCGGCGAGTGCTTTTTCGAGATCTCGACCGGTCTCGTCGGCTTCAGCAAACCCCGCCGTGATCACGAGTGCTATCGGTACACCCCGCTCGCCGGCCGAGCGGATGGTTTTGACGACGTACTGGCGAGGGACGCTGACGATCACAAGATCAACAGTAGTCGGCACGTCGTCGATCGAATCATAACAGGTTCGTCCCCAGGCCCGTTCTCTGTTCGGGTTTACGAGGTACAGCTCGCCCGCAAAGCCGTACTCCAGAAGGTTTTCGATGAGGGTTCCCGAATACGTCGCGTCTGGACTCGCGCCCACGACGGCGACCGACTCGGGACCGAACAATCGATCTATTGGTGTCCCGTTCACAACTCTCTATCATCGTGCGGGTACATATCATTTGAGGCGATTTTGTGGAAGACATCAGGCCGTATTCGCTGTGATATGAGAATCGTGTTCAGGATATTGATTGCCACAAAGAATAAAAATAATCATATAGGGATACGCGTCGTGTTCAGATGAGCTAATCTCATGGAAATACGAACGATCTAAGCCATATTTGCTGCTTCTGCGGATATGTCACTAATATGTTTTAGGACGAAGGGGTTTGGATATTTACCTCACGAAAAACACGTTCGACCTGTTCTGATTTCCGCGGCGTTCGTATCTGAAAGCGAGGAAGTGTCGTTAGTAAGCGTAGATCAGTGTTTTGTCACCGTTGACGACACCGTGTTTCTCGATCAGTTCCGCAAATAACGGGATTATTATTTCCGCGATTATTGACGGTTCGGGCTGTGTATGGGGGAATTTGTTCGACCCAGGACCGACCGCAGCGTCCAGCCAGTACTGCTCACCGTTGAGCCGAACCACGGTCTCGATAACTGAGACGCGATCTACATTCCGACCAGAATCTGGTTGCAAATCGGCTTTGTGAACCCAGTTATGAACGGTGGATCGAGCCCGTTCGGCACCGAAGATATCGAAAATTAGAACAATGTTCGAAAACGAGTGCTCGGCAAGATGAGGCTGAATACTGATAACCAGCAGATATTTGATTCGTCTCTCGATTCTATTACACCGATGGACGTTCTCGGAATTGATGGGTTGGCCTTGTCGGCGGACATCTCGTCGAGTCGTTTGGATCGGAGGGTCACAACGACACCGTATCGGATAGCTTCTACTCGTCTCGTGACACCAAAATCAATCAACAGAACAGTGAATTCGGCCGACAGGGTGCACAGTGGTTGTATCGACGCAGAACCTCCGAACTCATGGGCGACGATGTGTGCAATGCAGCGGTCGTCGAGCGGATTGTTACCGCACGATTCACGCTTGAAACGGGTCGCTGCTGCAGAACTCGTGAGGCGATAAGATGGGAGAAATGTGGACGCTGGATGGCCTGCTCACTCTCGAGGGACAATGAGCCGCGGCGTTGGAGTTACGGAGGCAGTCCGAGAGTGGGTCCCCGAATGGACGCTCGAGGGCTTTGCCGTCCTCTCGGTATTCGGAGATCTACTCGTGATCGTTCCGATTCTTGGCTTGCTCTATCTGGTGACTGTCGGTCGAAGCCTCGCTCGTGGAGAACGAGATCAACCGTTGTGTTCCGATCGAACGGCATTTCTCATTGCGGCCGTCTTCGGCGGACTCGCACTGATCGTCCTCGTGAAAGCGGTGTTTGCGCTTCCACGGCCGCCCGTTGAGTGGCATGCAATCGAGCCGAGCGAACACGGTTTCCCCAGCGGCCATACGATGGCCGCCACGGTTTTTTGGGGAATGCTCGCACTGTGGCTCCATATCGGTGACCGAGCGAGCCGCCTCGCTGGTGCAGGGCTACTCGTGTCGCTCGTTGCGCTCTCGAGGCTCGCGTTGGGCGTCCACTACCTCGTCGACGTCCTCGCGTCGATGGCCTTCGGCGTCGTGTATCTCGCGGGAATCGCGTGGCTCGCCCGTGGGCGTCCCGAGCGAGCGTTCGGGATAGCGATCGTCATCGCGGTGCTCGCGGTGGTTGCGAGCAACGGAAGTAGTCGGGCCGTATTGGCACTCCTCGGAACCGTCGGCGGAGCAGTGGGCTGGTACGTCGTCGAACGACCGGTTGTCCGTCGGCGCTTGGTAACTTTGGCTCAGCGAGTGAACTGACCCTTCGCCAGTCGCTCGATTCGTCGATTTCTGGTGTGACGAGTACGTCTCACTCGAGGGCGTGGCCGACACTTCGGCCGCTGAAGCGGGCATCGACATCGACGCGACTGCGAACTCACCGTGTCGGGGGTCCACTCGTGAGTGTGACCGGACCCGCAAAGCAACCGGGGGACGTGGCGACGGGGTCCGGACCAGAGATCCTCGAGTCGTGCCATCGGGCCGATTGCCGTCGTCAGGATCACAAGGTCTATTCGCTCGGCGTAACCAGCCGGATGTAATGACGGGGCTGGTCCGGAAGGGGTACGAGACGGTGCGAAACGAGGGTCTGCGTGCCGCCGTCCGGAAAACGTGGACGGTTCTGGCCGGAACGCTGGTCGACGTCACCTTTCCGCACCTGCCACCACTCGCCGTCGAGTACTACTTCGACGCCAAATCGGTCTGCAGTTCGCGGATGAGCGACGCGAACCCGACACGACCGGTCTGGGTCGATCCCGGCCGGATCACGTACTACCACGGCTCCGGACCGAGCGGCTTCGGCCGCGTCGTCGACGGCGACTGGGACGAGCCCGAGTGCCGGTTCGACGATCACGTCGTTCACCGATCGCTCCGACAGCGATACGACGAGGGTCGAGACTGGTCGGAGACGGAACTGTACGATCGCTACGCCGACCGAATCGACGCCGGCGACCCGTACTGGCGGTGTCGAACGGACGAGGAACTCGAGGCGTACCTCGAGTCGATCGACGAACTGTACGGGACGATCTCCGAAAACGGGTACGAGAGCCAGCGAACGCTGCTCTCGAAGAACCCCGACTCGGTTCGGCGTCAGAACACGGACGCCCCACACCCGGTGATACAGGAGATCGGAGTGAACATCTACCGGGACGGGACGATGGCGAAGAAGGGGGCGGGGTTTCACCGGCTGTCCATCGCGAAGCTCGTCGGCGTCGAGCGCGTTCCAGTTACGGTTCGCGTGCGACACGCCGAGTGGCAATCGATTCGAGACGAGATCACCGACGCGGAATCGATCGAGCAGTTAAGCCCGACGGCCCGCGACCACCTTCGTCATCCGGACGTGGATGCACACGTCCCCGACTCCTTGGCGTAGTCCGAACTCGAGGTCACTACTCGAACCCGCGTGCTGTCTATCGGTACCGAGCGTCGACGCGGCTTGCACCGAAGAAAAACAGCAGATAGGCTGAGAGAAGGACGCCCCACACCGCGACCGAAAGCAGTACTCCCATTGGTATGTCTCTCATTTAGAACTGTTTGTTAGGTATTTTATGGTGATGGTCGCTCTCAACGAGTGAGTGCCTCGAGGCGGGACGGTGCGATGAGTAACCGTGGGTGAACCACGAGACGACTTGCCGTCTGGCGCTCGACTGAGTGGAAAACGAGTCGAGGTCGAAACGAGATCACGAATCGGTGCGAGCGATCCTGGAACCGAGATATTTCGGCGGTTCCAATGGTTCTTGGAGCGTTTTCCGTACTTCATGGTGAACGAGATTCGGGCCGAGTGACTTCCTCGTCGAAACCGGAGAGGAGACTTCGCTCTCGTCGACGCCGTAAACGGTGAGATTCACTCCGCGAAGAAAGGTAGTGTCGGACCCACATTATCGATGTCTCTGATTCGCTACCATCTACTCTATGACTGATATGCGATAGTAATGGTGGCCTACTGCGCTCGAAACGATGCCGGGAGCAACGCGGTGGTGCAATCGAAATTCTCAACTCGCCCGTTGTACGTGTTCAGAACCGTCTATGGGCGATACCAAATTTCTGATATTATCGTCGTCCCTCCACCGTTGAGTTGCTCTCCGGTACCTAATCTCCCTAATAAAAACTATCGTGATAGTCGTAAGTAGTAATATATTACTTTCTCTGAATGTCGTGATATCGGGCGTTAGAGGACCTCAAAACCTTTAATACGATATCTCACAAAACGGACGTGTTGAATGTTCCTAAGCCGTGATTACCGCAGTGAGGCAGCCACAGGGACAGTGGTGCTCGCTTTCGCGGCGGCGGCCATCGCGCGCCTCCTTACCGGCGAGTCGGCCGCGCTCGCGGGGGTTCCTGTCTCTACAGTGGCACTCACTGGGGCAGTCGTCGGCGTTGCACTCGTCTCACTCTACACACCGCGGCCACGGACGGTGACGACGCTGGTCGGGCACACGGGCCGTCAGCTTGCAATCGCCTGTCTCGCCCTCGGTGCCCTCGACGTGGCCGGTGTCGCGGCCGCACCGGATCTCGCGACGGCGCTCGTGACCGGAGCCCTCCTCGTCTTCGTCCTCCCGGTCTGGTATCGGGCCTGTCGACGCCGAAGCGAGTCACAGCGGATACTCGTCGTCGGCGACGACCCCGCACTGCTCGAGGAGACGATCCGGTCGCTGCCGGTCGCGCCGATCGGATTTCTCTCGCCGGCGCTTTCCGAGCGACCGGCCGACGGGACACCCAAGACGGAGTCGACGTCCACCGAGGAGTCGAAGCAGACAGCGCCCGTCATCGTGACCGACGGCGGACTCGCGGTCGGCGACCGCGTCGATTCGATCGCTGGCGTCGACCGCCTCGAGGGCCTCTCGCGCCTCGAGTCAGTGCTTCGAGAACGTGACGTCAACACCGTCGCGCTCGCGTTCGAACAGGGGTGTCGCGAGGAGTGTTTCGGCGTGTTGCGAACGTGTCACGACCAGGGGGTCGACGCACTAGCTCACGAATCGTTCGCCGACCTCCTCCTCGTGGACGAACGGGTCGGTGACGACGTGGTACGCGTTACCCTCGAGCCGTGGCCGTGGTACGGTCGCGCGGCAAAACGCGCGTTCGATATCGTCTTCGCAGCGGTCGGCGTCGTCGTGCTGTCGCCGCTGATCCTGATCATCGCGCTCGCGATCAAACGTGACTCCCCCGGCCCGGTGTTGTACAATCAGACGCGTTCGTCCGAACTGGGAGGCACGTTTACCATCTCGAAGTTCAGAAGCATGGTGACCGACGCGGAGTCCGACGGCGCACAGTTGAGTGAGGCCGACGCCGGCGGCGTCGATCCGCGAGTCACTCGAGTCGGGCGCGTCCTCCGCAAAACGCACATGGACGAGATTCCACAGCTGTTCTCGATCCTTACAGGCGAGATGAGCGTCGTCGGCCCGCGACCGGAGCGACCCGAACTCGACAGCGAGATTGCAGCCGATGGCGTCGACTGGTCCAAGCGCTGGTTCGTGAAGCCGGGGATGACCGGGATCGCACAGATCAACGACGTCACTGGTTTCACGCCGAAGCAAAAACTCGCCTACGATATCGAGTACGCCCGCCGACAGTCGATCTGGCTGGACGGCAAACTCGTCGTCTTACAGGTGTCGTCGGTCCTCGCAGACGTCGTCGACCTGGCGACGGACCGAGTGGGGGACGACGACCGGTCGAGTGCCGACTGAACGGCCGTCCGCTCGTCGGCTACACTCCCTTTCCCCCTCCCACCTTCCCCCTTTCTCCGCAGCGTCGTCGTCACAGTTGTAGCGACCGTCTCGGCGCTACTCCAGGACCCGCTCGACCTCGCCGACGACGTCCTCGAGGGCCGCTGTGTTCGCGACGGTCACCGTCGTAATCGACTCTCGTTCGGCCGCGGCATCGAGAACCCTCGAACACGCGTCTTCGTGTCGTCGCTGGGCAGCTTCGACCGCGCCCATGTCGTGCGTTTCCGAGACGAGTTCGTCTCGTTCGCGCTGTCGACGGAGACAGACCTCCGTGGGCGCGGTGACGTGAACGAGCGTCTTTGGCGTCGGCACGTCCTCGAGGTACTCGTCTATCGAAAACCGAGTCTGGTCCCCTTCGCTCCGCCACAGCACCGAGACGGCACCCATCATGAACCCCTCGTCGAGACAGAGCGTTTCGTCCGGACGGACAGTCGAGACGCCCAGTTGGTACCGTTCCGCCGCGTACTGCAGTAGGGAGACGACCTGGTCCGGATCGTGAGTTGCCGCCTGGCGAGCGCGATACAGCGCGTTCGAAAACGCCGGCCGCTCGGCGACGAACGCGGCGAACATCCGTCGCTGTACCGGCGTTTGAACGAACAGCGTCTCGAGGGGCGACGTGACCAGCGACGGCAACAGCCGGTACGCGAGTCGGTATCGGCGTCCGGATTCTGCGACTAACAGCCGTTCGACGGCGTCCTCGTAGAGTTCGCCGTAGTACCGGGGATTCTCGATCAACCGTCTATGGATCGCGGACTTACCCGCTCCCGGCGGACCAATGAACTCGACGTGTGGCGGGTCGGTCTCGCGGTGCGGGGCGTCGGTTCTGCGATGCGGTGGATCGGTCATACGGTGTGTCGGATCGGATGGTGTCTGGAAACGGCCGGGCGGCGTTCAGGGTGTCCTTCGCCGTCGTTCACTGTGACCGGGTTCACTGCAACCGGGCTCACTGCGAGTGGGCTCACTGCGACTGGATCGCGTACAGGTCCGCGTACTGGCCGTCCCGCTCGATCAGTTCGCCGTGTTGTCCCGACTCGATGACCTCGCCTTCCGAGAGGGTGTAGATTCGGTCGGCGTTCTCGACGGTCGAGAGTCGGTGGGCGATGGCGATCATCGCGTAGTCGCGGTCCATCCGCTCGATGGCCGCTTGCACTTCCTGCTCGAGGTTCGAGTCCAGATCGCTCGTCGCCTCGTCCAAGATTAGCAACTCGGTGTCCTCGAGTAACGCCCGCGCGAGCGAGACGCGTTGTTTCTGTCCGCCCGAGAGCCGGGTTCCGTCGTCTCCGAGGACGGTATCGTACCCGTCCGGGAGGTCGTCGACGAACTCGTCGACTTTCGCGATCGCGCAGGCTCGTTCGATCTCGCCCTGGGTCACGTCCCGGTTGCCGATCGTGAGGTTATACTCGAGCGTGTCGTTGAAGATGAACGGATCCTGACGGACGATCGAGACCCGATCGCGCCACTCGTCGGCGTCCACCTCGCTGATCGGAACGTCGTTCGCGCGAATCTCGCCGCGATCGATCTCGTACAGGCGGGCGAGCAGTGAGACGATGGTCGACTTGCCAGCGCCGGACTGCCCGACGAAGGCGACGAATTCGCCTTTCTCGACCTCGAAGCTGATTCCGTCGAGGACGCGTTCGTTGCCGTCGTACGAGAACTCGACGTCGTCGAACTCGAGACGGTCGACCGCGTCGGGAACCTCGCGCGTCGGATCGTTGATTGCCTCGCGATTCTCGAGGTCGCGGATGAACTGCTGGGTCCGGACGAGGTGTGGGAGGTCGTTTTCGACCTTGTAGTAGTACTCGTTGAGCGCGCTGACTTTGGGTCCGAGTTGCATCATCGCGAACAGGAAGACGCCGAGCGCGCCGATCGACAGGTCGGCGAACGTCAGGGCGATGTAGATGAGGATGAAGACCGAGACCGCGACGCCGAGGTTGTAGAAGTTGTTGATCGCCGCCTCGTTGCGCCGGAGTTTAATCCGGGCAGTCGTGTACTGGTCGACGGCGTCGAGGAAGTTCTCGCGGAGTTCGGCGGCGAGCCCGAAGATCCGCACGTCACGGATCCCCTGGGTTCCCGCCTGGGCGGCTTCCTGTCGACGCTCGTTCGCGTCGGCGACCTCGTCCCCGAGATCGTATCCTCCTTCTATCACGCCGCGCAACAAGACCGTCAGCCCGCCGAGAATAACGACGGAGATCAGCGTCAACATCGGTGCCATCACCAGCGCGATGACGAGGTACGCGAGCGAGAGGAACAGTTGCTCGAGGACCTTGATGACTCGCCTGATCACCCGACCGGCGTAGTAGGTCTGGGTGACGATCGCGTTGAGGATGTCGTCGGAGCCCTCCTCGTCGAAGTACTTCACTTCAGCGTCGAGGGCGTTGTCGAACGCTCGCACCTGCAGATCGCGGATGTAGTAGGTTCGGAGGGCTTCGCGTAGCCAGCCGACGAGGAAACTCGCCGTGTACCGGACGGTCATCACGACCGTCACGCCGACGACCACGAAGCCGAGTTCGAACGGCACGCCGAGCGTCTCGTAGACCACGACGAACGCCTCCATGAGTCCGTCCGCCTCCGCGGCCGGATCGTCCGTCTGCACGATTTCGATGATCGGGAGGATAAAACTCAGGCCGATCCCCTCGAGAACCGCGGCGAGCAATCCGAGGCCGACGATGAGCGCCGTGAACTTCGGGCTGAACCGAGCGACATCTGCCAGTGCATCGATTTTGTCACGTCGAGAGATATCCTCGGCAGTGTCGGAGGACATTCGGGAGTAATCAGCTATTAGTGCACGCTGGCGTCGTATATCCCCGTCGATACCGAGACGAATCGTCTCGAAAAAACGCGTTCGGTGTCGCTCTGGGAACCGTCGTCAGTCCGAGACTGGTTCGGCGCTGATGGCGTCTTGTAACCGCCGTTCGGCCTTGTCCCGATCCTCCGGGTAGCCGACGTCGATTCGCCACCCCTCGAGACCGATCGCGTCGATCGTCCGCCCGCTCTGGATCAACAGGTCGATCGCCTCACTGATCTCGTACTCGCCGCGGTCGGAGGGCTGGACGAGGTGACAGGCGTTGAAAATCGCCGGCGTAAACGTGTAGAAGCCGGTCATGACGAGATTCGACGGTGGGTCGTCGGGCTTCTCGACGACGTCAGTAATTTCGCCGTACTTGTTCGTGTCACAGACACCGTAGCGTGAGGCCTCCTCCCACGGCACCTCCTCGACGAGGAACGCGGCGTCTGCTCGGTCTTCTTGCTGGCGACGAACGACATCCTCGAGGTTCGCCTGGAAGATGTTGTCGCCGAGGATCAGCATGAAGTCGTCGTCGATGTGCTCTTCGACGGTCAACAACGCGTGAGCGAGTCCCTGCTGTTCGCGCTGGTGGGAGTACGTGATCGGGACGCCGCAGTACTCGTCGCCATAGTGATCGATGATCTTTTCCTTGAGGTAGCCTACGACGACGACGAACTCCTCGGCACCGAGTTCGATGAGCCGATCGAAACAGTGCGTGAGGATCGGTTCGTCGTCGACCTCGACCATCCCCTTCGGTTTGTCCTCGGTTAATGGCCGGAGTCGGGTTCCCTCTCCTGCGGCGAGTACGACAGCTTGCATCGAGACTAATCAATACCTCTCTCCTCACAATAACGTTCTGGTTTTCGGTATTCCCACATTTTGTATCGAAACGGACACCGCCTCGAGCGTCCAGTTACTCCCGTTTCGGTGCCGAAGAGGCGGCCACCGCTAACCGAGGGTTCGACGCTTGCGTGATTCACACACTCGAGGCTAGCCGACTGCTTCACAGCCCATCTGAGTATCAGAACTGATATTTGGGGGAACTGACGAATCACTACGATAGTGAGTACCGCCGAACGAGATCCGGTGACTGTTTTCACCCACGACTGGAGTATAGCGCGGGTCGCGAACGGCGTGATCTATGGACTGTTCGGTGCCTACTTAATTCTCGTTTTGCTCGCGCACACGACCGACTCGGTATTAGCGTGGCACCTCGCCGCCTCGACGGTCGTTCTCGGCGCGATTCTCGGGTGTCGGTGGGCTGTAGACGCCTTTCAGGACGCCAGATACCTGTGGGCGAGCGTCCTCTCGGTTCTCGGCGTGTCGCTTCTCACACTCTGGATGGTCTACCAGAGCAGTTCACCCGGACTCGGTCCCGGATCGAACCGGTCGCTCGGGCTCGTGGTCGTTTTTTTGCTCACGATTGCCTTCTTCCTCGTCGTCACCGATGCCGAGCAGTACGGGGCCCGCGACTGGGCGGCAATCGCCTGTTTCGGCGTCCTCGCCGGAATCTACCTCGCCCACTCCCTCGAGTACTACCCCTCGAGTTCTCAATCCCGGTGGCCGCTGTGGGCCGCGGTCGTGATGGGAAGTAGCCTCTTCGTGCTCCCTCGGCTCGTTCCCGAACGGGTTTTCCTCTGGATACTCCCTCGTCTGGCAGCGGTCGTCGTCGTGCTCGGGCTGGCCACGTACTCCGTCGGCGACTACACGCTGTGGCTCTTCGAAGTCCGCCAATACCCCGGCTCCTCCCCGTCGGTTCCCGGATTCGATCCCGACGTGATGACGCTGCAATCGATCTTCCCCAACCCGAACGGGCTGGGGTTCCTCTCGTTCGCCGGCTTCGTCGCCGCGGCCATCGACTTCCACCGCTCCGTCGTCGCCGAGCGACCGATTAGCGCAACGATCACCGCCGTCCTCGCCGGACTCTGCGGACTCGGGCTGTTTCTCTCGAACGCTCGAGCGGCGATGCTCGCCGCGGCGGTTGCCCTCGTGATCTACGTCGGCTACGCCGTTGGCGGCCGGCGCGTCGTCCCCGTGGTGCTCGCCTCGAGCGTGATCGGCCTGTTCGGATTGATCGGAGGAATGTACGTCGATTTCATCGGCATCTCCGCGACAAACCGCTTCGAACTCTGGTCCGCGAGCGTCAACGCGATACAGGATGGCCCGCTGCTGTTCGGGCACGGCAGCGGTTCGGAGAATGCCGTCATCGAACCCTACCTCGCAGGCGACGGAGCGCCCACACCACACAACTCCTACCTCTCGGTGATCATCCAGACCGGACTGGTCGGCGGCCTCGCGTACGTCGGCCTCGTCGTCGGCAGCATCGTCGCCGGTGCGATCGACTACGAGAACGTGAACGTCGCGATCCTCGCGTTCGTGACCGGGTGGGCCGTCCACCAGTTCTTCGAGTCCTACACCATGTTCGACTGGTCACTCGGCGCGGTGCTCGCGGCGTTGACCCTCGGCTACCTCCTCGTTGACGACTAACCCTCTCCGCTCACTCTCTCTGCTCACTCTCTGCGGTGACTCTCTCCGCTGACTCTCCTCAGTGACGTTTTCTCCGACACCTCGAGTCGTCACGTCACTCCCGACGCGTTTCCGACGAGAGCGACGACAAAACCGACGAGTCACCCGGCTCGAGCACCGATCGAATCGGTTTCACCGTCCGATCGCCGACGGCGTACGCCATCACGCCGACGATCGCGAAGAGAAACCGGTTGTCGTTCAGGTCGCCGGTCACCATCACGTTCGCCAGCATGTAGGCAAACAGCGCGCCGAGAACGAGATGCGTCGCTCCGCCGTGCTCGCGCCAGTCGAGAGCGAGCGCCAGAACGGCGTAGCCGAGCAGCGCGCCGAGCAGGACGAGGCCGACGAGTCCGAGTTCGAACAGCACCTCGAAGACGATGTTGTGCGGGTAGTAGCGGGTGTCGGCTCCGGGATCGATCAGCACCGGCCAGGCGCCGAGACCCTCGCCGAATGGCAGCATCCGCAGGTGCAACGCGTCGATCGTCCCCTCCCAGTACCCCAGTCGGAGCCCGACGGAGCGTCCCGGCCCGTCGGTCAACGCGAGGATTCGACGGATTCCCCGCAACTGTCCGGCGACGGTCACGAGACCGATCATCGAGACGAGCCCCCCGACGCCGTATCCGGCCAGTGCGATTCGGCCGTTTGGAAGCCGGCCGGTCCAGACGCCGGCGAGGAGGAGCACCCCGACCGCCCCCGCGACGGCGACCGTCGGTCCGCGCGCTCCGCTCACGAGCAGGGCGTAGCCCATCACGGGGATCATGGCGAGTGCCCCGGCCGTGAGGAACCTGTCGTCTCGAGAAAGAACGAGGTAGCCGACGGCGAGCACTAGCCCCATCCCGATGGCGCGACCCGTGATCAGGTAGTTCGTTCCGAACGGCTGGAGGACGCCGTCGCCGCCGGCCTGCTGGTACTGAGACATGACCTCGAGGGCCGTGACGAGCGCGACGCCGACGGTGGCGAAGCCGGCGTACCGAAGCCGCCGGGACGACGTCGCGATCACGGTCGCGCCAAGTCCGAGCGCCAATCCGGTCACCGCGACCAGTCGGAACGACTTGGAGACGTAGTATTCGGAACTCGGCGACCAGAGGCCGGAGAGAACCGCGTACCCGGCGAAGATTCCGAACAGGACACAGACGGCGACTCCCCGAAACGAGAGCCTGAGCCGGCCGAGTGCGACCAGAAGTGCCGAGAGCCCGACGGTCGCGGCGCCGAGCAGGAGCGTCAGATCGATCGGGAGCCACTCGAGGTACCAGGCGCTCTTGTAGACGCCGGCGAAGACGAACGCGACGTAACAGAGTGCAACGGCCGCGTCCAGGAGTACCCCGTCCTTACGCATTCGGACGTACTCCCTCGTTGTCGGTCTCGTGTTGTCTCATTTCGTGAGCTGTCGTTTCACCGTTCGTTTGATCGACAGTCCGGCCGCGAACGTCCCCGGCGTTGCACACGTCGCTAGGTGAAAGTAGGGAAACGGGTTCGTCGGGTGCAACCGGATCGTCCTGGCGAGTTCTCGACGCGCCATCGCCATCTCGCCGCGTTTCCCGTGAGAGATTCCGAGCAGGTAGTGATGGTGGGAGTGTCGCCGATCGGTCAGCACGTCGTCGTGTCGCTCGATCAATTGTTCTTTCCCCCGCCGCCTCGCGTCGAGGTCGAGCGAGATCGAATCTTCCTGTCGGTAGTGTTTCGCGAGGATCTCCCCGAGTCCGTAGAGGTCGTACGCTCGAGCCACCCGCAGGTAGAACTCGTAGTCCTGCGAGGAGGCCATCGCCTCGTCGAGGACGCCGACGTCCTCGAAGACGGAGCGGCGGAACGTCGAGGTGATGAAACTACCGGGGACGTTTCGCTCGCCGAGATCCGAAAGCGTCACCCGGCCCTCGTCGGTCGATTCCGGCCCGAGATACGTCTCGCCCCGGTAGACGTCGTAGCCGTGGAAGACGCCGCCGTAGGACTCCGGTAGCGAGTCGAGCGCGTCGACGCAGGCCTCGAGTTTCCCCGGGTAATACTCGTCGTCGGAGTCGAGAAAGGCGATGTACTCCCCGGAAGCGGCCCGAATTCCCTCGTTCCGGGCGGCGTTCGCGCCGTTGTTGCCCTCGAGTCGAATGTACTCGATTCGGTCGTCGTCGTAGTCGGTGACGACGGCTTCGGTGTTGTCGGTCGACCCGTCGTCGACGATCACGTGTTCGAAATCGTCGTAGCGCTGCTCGAGGACGCTCTCTATCGCTCGTGGTAGTGTGTCCGCCCGGTTGTACGTCGGTGTGATGACTGAAACGGTTGTCATTCGTGAGTTCTGTGTGTCCGTTCGATTTCGTGTCGATCCATTCGTCTGTCTCAGTTGCCGTCCGTTTCCGTCGCGAGCAGTCGTTCGTACGCGCCCACCAGTCGCTCCCGTTCGACCTCCCAACTGTACTCCGAGACGACCGTCTCGTGGGCGGCGTCGCTCATCGTTGCCCGCGTTTCGGAGTCTTCGAGCAACCGTTCAGTTTCGGCCACGACCCGGTCGAGATTGTCCTCGGAGACGGTGACGCAGTAGTCGTCGTCCGTGTACGACTCGAGCGACGGGACCGCCGTCGAGACGACCGGGAGGCCGCAGTAGAGGTACTCGAAGAACTTCGTCGGCACGTTTCGCTCGAAGCGCTCCTCGTCGACGAGTAGCAAGCCGATATCGGCCTGCGAGAGGTGTGAGAATATCTCGTCGTAATCGACGTACCCGAACAGCCGAACGTGGTCCGTAATCTCCTCGGACGCCATGAACTCCCGGGCCCGGCGCTCGATTTCGTCGTCCTGGAACGGGCCGAGGAGCCAGAGGCCGACGTCGAGTCCCTCCTCCCGGAGCCGCGACGTCACGGTGAGCATGTTCAATAGCCCGCGTTCGCGATCCAGCCCTCCGACATACGCGAGGACGTACTCGTGCGAGCGCTCGAGGTCGGTACCATCGGTGTCGATCTCGCCGACTTTCGGCAGATTCCGGACCGTTTCGACGGGCGTACTCGTTCGAGCGGCGACCTTCTCGCGGGTCGATTCGTCCGCCGTAATGACGAGATCCAGTGGTCGCGTCAACGCCGACTGTACGGTCGGAAACGCTGTCTGCAGGATCGGCTTGAGGCGCTTCGGAATCCACTCGCGGACGCGGATCGCGTCCGTGTAGTCCTCGTGGATGTCGTAGACGACCTCGGCGTCGGTCGTCGCCGACAGCGCGACGCCGATGGGGAGCAACTCCGGATCGTGAACGTGGTAGACGTCGGCGTCCTGGCGGCGCGCAACGCGAAACAGGTGCGGGAGATTTCGCCAGCGCTCGAGGCGCGTCTCGACGTCGCCGACCGAGCGGACGTGGACGCCGTTTCGAACCGTCGATTCGTCGTGATGGACGAGCAGCGTCGCCCGGTAGCCCTCCGCCGCCAGCGTTCGGAGCTGTTTGTGGAAGATTCTGGGATCGAACGGATAATGGACGGACGAGAGGTGAACGACGTGTGTCATGTGTGTCTTAGCTTTGGTCTGATTGTCGCGAGGCGGTGTCCCAGGTGACGATGTTCTCTCCCTGGAGGAAGTTCCACAATCCGACGAGCATGCCGTAGTTCGCGACGACGAAGTAGTGGGGGATGTGGACGACCGTCGGCGTCGAAATCGACGTCCGCTCGAGGAGCGCGCCGACGCCGGCGAGACCGTAGCACGCGAGTTGCGCCGCGAGAAGCCCGAGATAGAGCGGACTCGAGTCGACGAGGACGAGCCCCAGGTTCGCCGCGAGTGCAACGCCGAGGAACACAGGCGATAGCCACCGGAGGAGCTTGTGCGAGGTGAGTTGGAACGCAAACACCGGGTGCCGAACCGGGTTGAGCAACTGTAGATTGTTCGCGAGGGTGTGCCACGCGCGAGTGACGATCCGGCTCCGGCGCTCGAGTTCTTCGTCGACCCCCTCTCCCGTGTTCTCCCAGGCGACCGCGTCGGGTGCGTACGTCACCCGTTCGCCGCTTCCGACGATCGCTAGCGGCTCGGCGAAGTCGCTGATCGCACCGCTTTGAAGGGGGACGTACGACGAGCGCCGAACCGCGTAGATCGAGCCGTTTCCAGCCGCCGACGAGTTGAGTTTCGACTCGAGTCGTTTGATGAGCGACTCGTAGCGCCAGTAGACGGATTCGCCGTCCACGTCGCTCGAGTCCCGATACGTGAGTTCGCCGACGACACACCCCACTCCCGGGGCGAACGACGAGACGAGATTGCGTATCGCGTCGGGATCGTACATGCTGTTCGCGTCCGAGAAGACGATGATGTCCTCGTCTCGCTGTGCGACGACTCTGTTCTGACATTCGGTCTTTCCGACTCGACCCTCGATCCGAACGAGTTCGACGCCGTCGTCGGCGTACGAGCGAACGATTTCGTCGGTGTCGTCCGAGGATGCATCGGAGAAGACGACGATTGACAGTTCGTCGTCCGGGTACGCCAGGGCCAGACTGTTCTCGATCTTCTCCGCGATCACGTCTGCTTCGTTGTAGGCCGCGATGACGAGCGCAACCGACGGGGTGTCGTCCGGACGGTCCGTAGACGAATTCGGGAAGATACTGCTCAATACGTACAGAATCGGGACGTAGAGGGCGTACGTATGGAACAACAACCCGACGGAGAGGACGAATGCAGCGAGGAGCGTGAGTTCGAGCATGGAGATCACTTTTGGGTGATTCAGTAGCGATTCGGGTAGCGATTCGAGTAGGTCCGCTCTTCCGCTCTCTTCTAACAGCATCAAATTCAAACTTCCGACATAGAGTGACTTCAATACCCGATCGCTCTGTCTCTGACTAAAGCTGATGATTGGGGCGTCTATCGGTCGATTATCGTACTCTCTCCATTGTGGTCCAAAATCAGAAATACACACAGTCTTTACTTTTGATATATTATACGGATGTGACAATCACCGTCGGAACGTCCGTTGCACGAACACGACCGACGTGGACGGGCCGGTTCCTGCTGGTCGGCGGGATCAGCAGACTCATGTAATTTCCGTGGGGATCTTCGCGTATGACTACCGGCCAGCCGACGGGACGGACGATTCTCATTACGGGTGGTGCAGGGTTCATCGGCAGCCATCTCGCGGACGCACTCGTCGCCGACAACGACGTCCGAGTGCTCGATAACCTGACGTCGGGCGAGCGAGCGAACGTCCCCGACGACGCGACGCTCATCGAGGGCGACCTTCGCGACGGCACAACGCTCGAGCGAGCGACCGACGGCGTCGACTTGATATTTCACGAGGCCGCCCTCGTCAGCGTCCAGGGGTCGGTCGAAGCGCCGCAAACGAGTCACGAGATCAACGTCGACGCGACCCTCGAGGTACTCGAGGCCGCCCGCGAGGAGGACGCGCGGGTCGTCCTCGCCTCGAGCGCGGCGATCTACGGCCACCCCGAGTGCGTGCCGATTCGGGAGGGCGACGCCAAGACGCCAAGTTCGCCCTACGGACTCGACAAACTCTCGATCGACCACTACGCCAGACAGTACCACGACCTCTATGGTCTCGAGACGGTCGCTTTGCGCTATTTCAACGCCTACGGACCGGGCCAAACCGCCGGCGACTACAGCGGCGTTATCAGCATCTTCTGCGAGCAGGCGCTGTGCGACGAGCCGATTACGGTTCACGGCGACGGCGAACAGACTCGCGATTTCGTCTTCGTCGACGACATCGTGCAGGCGAACCTCGAGGCGGCGACGACCGACCAGGTCGGCGCCGCGTACAACGTCGGCACCGGAACGAGCGTCACGATTCGTGCACTGGCCGAAACCATCGTCGACGTTACCGACTCCGATTCCGAGATTGCCCATACCGAAGGGCGGACTGGTGATATCCGTCACAGCGAAGCCGACATTACGACGGCCAGAACGGCGCTCGGATACGAACCCACGGTTTCGCTTCGCGACGGTCTCGAGCGGACCGTTGCGTGGTTTCGCAAACGAGAATAACCCGTCGTCTTCAAAACGGAATGGCCGCTGAGAAACTATGATTCTACCGCCGTACTGCATTTTCAATGGAGCAAAAAAATCTGACAATGAGGGACCCTACCGATCCGGAGGTCGGTTGTCTGGAGGACGGTTGTCTGGAGGACGGTTGTCTGGAGGACGGTTATCTGGGGGACCCCTTCTGCCGTTTTTGCCGTTCTTACCGTTCTTACCGTTCTTACCGTTCTT
>NZ_FNWL01000004.1 GCF_900108095.1 Natronorubrum sediminis | reverse complement strand
CGCTACTGGTAGGCTTTGAGCCCGGTGAACGCCTCGCCCAGCACAAGCGTGTGGATGTCGTGGGTGCCCTCGTAGGTGTAGACCGTCTCGAGGTTGGCCATGTGACGCATCGGCGAGTAATCCGTGGTGATGCCGTTGCCCCCGAGCATCTCGCGGGCGATCCGGGATTGGTCGCGCGCCGTTCGCACGTTGTTGCGTTTAGCCATCGAGACGTGCTGGGGGCGCATCTCGCCGCGCTCTTTGAGTTCGGCGAGGCGGTGTGCGAGCAACTGGGCGAGCGTGATCTGGGTGCCCATCTCGGCGAGTTTGCGCTGTTGGAGTTGGAAGCGCCCGATCGGGCCGCCGAACTGGTCGCGATCCTGGGCGTACTGACGCGCCTCCTCGAAACAGTCGCGGGCCGCGCCGACGGCTCCCCAGGCGATACCGTACCGGGCTTGTGTGAGACACGACAGCGGCCCCTTCATACCCGAGACGCCCGGCAGCACGTTTTCTTCGGGGACGTGGACGTCGTTGAGGCCGATCTCGCCCGTGATCGACGCGCGCAGTGAGAGCTTCTCCGTAATCTTGTTCGTCGAGACGCCGTCGCGGTCGGTCTCCACGAGGAAGCCTCGGACCGGGTCGTCCTCGCTCGAGCGATCGCGCGCCCAGACGATGGCCACATCGGAGATGGGGGAGTTGGTGATCCAGGTTTTCGCGCCGTTCAGGACGTAGCCGTCACCGTCGGCTTCAGCATACGTCTCCATCGCCGAGGGGTTCGAGCCGTGTTCAGGCTCTGTCAGCCCGAAACAGCCGATGGCCTCGCCGCGGCCCATCGCCGGGAGCCACTCCTCTTTCTGTTCGTCGCTCCCGTAGGCGTGGATGGGGTACATGACGAGGGCACCCTGCACCGAAGCCATCGAGCGCAGCCCCGAGTCGCCGGCCTCGAGTTCTTGCATCAGTAGTCCGTACGCGGTTTCGGAGACGTTCGGCGAGCCATACCCCTCGAGATTCGGGGCGTAAAAGCCCAGATCGCCCATCTCAGTGATGAGGTCGGTGGGGAACGTGCCGTTCTCGAAGTGTTCGCCGATGTCCGGTTTGACGCGTTCGTCGACGAACTCTCGAGCCGTATCCCGAATCATGCGTTCTTCCTCCGCGAGGTCGTCTTCTACGTTGACGAAGTCGAGCATTACGTAGATCTAACGAGAGTGGCGATATAGACCTTTGTTTCGAGCGAGCCGAGAGGACGTGACAGAAACGGATGACACGAAAACCGACCGGGACGTCAGCGGTACGTGAGTTTGAGTTCGATTTCGTTGACGACGCCTAACAGCATGTTCGGCAGTTCCTCGCGGAAGTACGACCCCCGAAAGCGCTGTGCTGGGCCGGCGATCGAGACGGAGCCGTAGACGCCGTCGTCGAGGACGATTGCCGTCCCGACGGCCCGAATCTGCTTGTGGGACTCGCGGTCGTTGAACGAAATGCCCTCCTCGCGTATCGTCTCGAGTTCCGCCTCGAGTTCGTCTCGAGACGTGATCGTGTGCTCGGAGGCCGCGGGGAAGCCGTGTTCCTCGACGACCGCATCGAGTTCCTCCTCGGGTAACTCAGCGAGAATCGCTTTGCCGCCCGCGAGCATGTGCAACGGTCGTCGTTTGCCGACCCACGAGTCGGTCGGGACGCCTCGAGTGCCGAACAGGCGGTCGACGTAGACGGCCATATTGTTCTCGTTCGTGATGAGGTTCACCGTCTCGCCGGTGTCGTTGACCAGTTGTTCTAACACCGGTTTCGACGCCGAGAGGAGGGTATCGTAGTAGCGTTTGGCCTGCGTCCCCGTATCCATAAACCGCAGACCGAGTCGGTACCCATCGTCATCCTCGACGACGTAACCGTGGTCTTGCAACGTCGACAGGTGTTCCGAAGCGGTGCTGTTCGCGACTCCGACCTCGGCGGCGATGTCCGACAATCGTGCACACTCGAGGTCGGCCAGCGTTTCGACGACAGCGAAGGTCGTTTCTGTCGCCTTGATCCGGCGTCCGTTATCGGTTTTGCGTGTCATTGTCTATATTACAGTAGGTGAATGTACATATACTCTTTGATGATCCGGACCAGGAGAAGTGGTGAATATAGGGTTTCTGAGTGTTGTAGCGTGAAATTCGATATTCGGCTCTCGACGTGGCCACAACTATTCGGTCACACCGAAATCTACTCACGGCGAGATTCTTCAACAAGTTGGCGTTACGACTCGTCTCGAGAACGACGAAACAGGTTCGTGGTGGCGCGAGGAACGGTAATTTGGGCAAAGAAACGGAAAGCGAAATCTAGCGAAGAGTGTGAGTGGAGTGAGCATATCGATAGGAGAGGGGTTCGTCGAAGAAGTGACAGTACGATCGACCAACCCGCATCAGCCATCGTATATCGGGAATCCAGACGGTAGAGAGGCGGTTGCCGCCGAGACAGCGACGAAATGGTGTCGAGTCGAACGCACACGTAGTAGCGACAGACGAAATTTGACGGCCGTTTCGGAATCGTCGAATCCAATTCGAGAGAACGGCCAACTTCAGGAAGACGTTTCGATATAACATAGGTGGCTAGACACTGACTAGAGACACGTCGAGTTCACGTAACCGGGCAGATACTGATACATACCGTGTACGCTCGCGACGACGACGACAGTTTTCGACCGCTTGAGGCACAACAAGGGACAATCGGTCCGCTACTGGCGGGTTCCCACAATTGGAACTCCTCGTGAAAAGCGTAACCGTGTTTTCGGGATAACCAAAACCAGGTCCAACAAGACCGAGATATGGCTAGACGGGGTTCAAAATAATTAGCAGTTGCCAGTACAATCGACCACATTCTAAGATCGTGTCGAACAACAGTGTGAACGGAATCGAATCTTCGAGCAACAGTGGGGCGAGGAACGAGACAGGCCTGCACGCAATCGATAACACTGGTACCACTGTTCGACCACAGCGATCGACCGGAGACGACAGCGGGCGAGCCGAACGACGCTCTCGGTCGATCGAACGAATGCAAAACGAGCGACGAACATAGATTCCAGAAACGAAGCTCCTTCAATTAGATCTCTGAAACGTATCGATACTCGTCGTCCAGTGCTGCAGCGTCCTCTTCGAGCAACGCGACGACCAGCGACGGACTGTACTCAGTGAGATAATCGATGAGCGTCGCGATTCGTTCGGAGTCGATCGCCTCAAGTGAGTCCAACAGCACGAACGGGACGGTCTCGTAGACGTCGTGTGCCAAGTAGCCAGCCAATCCGAGGATCAATCCCGTGATTTCGCGTTCGCTCTCGCTGAGGTGTTCGACGGTGTCCTCGTACGCCGTGCCACTTTCGGTCTGGCGGATCACGTGGAGGGTGAAGGTGCTCTTCGTCACGATCTGGCGACCGTCGCGAACGTCCGTCTCCGCCCGTTCTAACCATATCCGTTCCAGATTCCGGTAATCGAGCAACTCGAGGACGGTGTCCATGTGCTCGTTGAACTCGTCGATCACCTGCTGTTCGATCCGTTCGACCGTCATCCGCATCTCTTCGATTTCGTCTTTGAGCCGTGCGTGCTCCGCCTCGAGGTCGTCCTCACGCCGGAGTTTCGACTCGATCGACTCGATTTCGTCCTCGACGCGTTCGAGGTCGCTCTCCAGGGAACCGAGGTCGTACTCGAGTTGATTCGCCTCGCGGTGGATCTCGAGAATCGCGTCGTAGGAGTCGTCTTCTTTCGACTCGATTTCGTCTTCGAGCGAGGCAATCTCTTCGCGCAGGTCGTCGCGCTCTGTGGCGAGGTCGTCGATTTGCTCGTCGGTGTCTTCGATTTCGTTTTCGAGTTCGTCGATACGACGGTCGATTTGGGTACGTCGTTGTGCCGTTTCCTCGAGGTCGGCTTTCTCGTCTCGAAGGGCAGCGATTTCGGATTTGAGATCGCTGACGACGTCGAGATTCTCCTGACACCGGTCTCGAAGGATCTCCGCGGTCGTTTCGATCTGGTCGACTTCGACCTCGCTGTGACAGGTCCAGCAGGTAACCGTCTCCTCGGAGACGAGCGCGTCCGTCACCGGGCCGTCAGTGTCGGATCGAGCGTCGGTGAGGAGTGACGGTGTATTTCCATCTAACATGTCCTCGTTGAAGCGGACGACGCTCTGGACGTCGCTAATTTCGGACTCGAGGCGCTGCTTTCGCTCTCGCAGGGACGAAATTTCCGATTCGAGTTCGGAACGCGTACTCGCGGTGGGTGCTGGCAGGTCCTCGAGTTCCGCTTCGAGTTCCGAGCGTTCGGATCGAAGCGAAGTGAGACTCCGTTTTTCGGTCTCGAGGGTGTATCGGACATCTTCGAGCGAACTTCGTTTCTCTCGGAGATCGGCGAGGAGTTGTTCGACTTCGTTTTTCTCCGCTCGCGTTTCCGCGACGTCGGCGTCGTGGTCGTCGAGTTGTGCTTCGAGGTCTGCGAGTTCCGCTTTCGTCGATTCGATCTCGTCTCGACGCTCCGTACGTTGCTCCTCGAGAGAGGGGAGTCGTTGTTTCAACGACGTGAGTTCCTCGAGTTCGTCGGCGATCTCCGCTCGGTTCTGAACGAGGCGTTCGGTTTCGGCCTCGATCTCGTCCGTGTCGACGGGTTCCATGATGAGTTCCCGGAGATCCTGCTCGGTCGTGACCGCCCGACGAATGTCGTTCGACTCGAGCAAAAACGCGAAGAGATCCGCCAGCGTCGAGTCCTCCAGGTACGGATCGCCCCCCGTCTGTCGCGTCCCGTTTTCGGTCGAGATCGTCCGCGTGTACGTTTCCTCGTCGATCGAGAGCGAAACGTGTGCCGTCGAACTGTCGGCTTTGACGGAGACGTTGTCGCTACCGAGGACGGCCATGATTGCCTGTAAAAGCGAGGTTCGATTCGTCGCATTTCGGCCCGAGAGCACCGTGACGTCCGATGACAGTCGCACAGCCGTCTCGTCGATACCCCCCACGTTCGACGCCTCGAGAGAGAGCGATTTGGTCTCGAGGGAATTAGTTACCATGCACGAATGACCGACGGCTGAGTACAAAAAAGATAGCACTGCGATTCCCAGAGATAACACTGGTACCTGTGTTATACACGAAGCGATCGGACGGTCGGCACACCGATTCGAGTCGACGGACCGATCACGAACACTCACAGCCGTGCTCTTCGAGGAGTTCGGTGACGGTGTACTGCGCGCCACACACGCGACACGTCGCCCGCACGTCGACGGTAACGGCGAGGTCACCGATGGCCAACTCGTCGGCGCGCTCGAGGCGCTCGAGGCGGTTTTCCGAGACAGTCTCGGTCTTGCTCCGCAAGCGTTCGATCGTGGTCTTCGTCTCGTCGAGGCGGTCCGTCTCGGGCTTCTCGTAGGTTGCGTCGCGATGTTTCGTGAGGTAGGTCCGAACCGCCTGATACGAGACGAAGTCGGACTCGAGTTGGTCGACGTCGACACCGCGACGCTCGAGACGACGGCGGATACGCGTCTGATCCGCCGAACTAACGTCCTCGTCGACGAGACCGTGATAGAGGGCGCCGAGTTCGGCCTCGAGCGAATCGCCGTCCGCCCGACGAATCGACGCCCGCAAGAGTTCGTGATTGACGTCGGCGGCGAGCGCTCTGAGACTGCGTCGCTCCTCGCCATCAGCAGTCCAGGCGCGTTCTAACTCGGCACCGAACCCCTCGAGGTCGTACTGCTGAATCACGCGTGCGACTTTCCCGCCTCTGGTCCGACGTTGCTCGTCGTCTGATTCCGCTGGAGCCATCGTTTTCGAGAGGTGGGCACAGCATCCTTACTGTTTCGGAGTTCGTGTCGTCGAACTATACGGAAGGAGGGGACGACTCCCGCAACGAGTGAAGCTCAAAGCAAAAGTAGTTACCCACTAGTTAATAATCGCGAGGTGGAGCGTGTTACCTAGCGCGATAATTCGACAGAGAGAGGCCAATATCGAACGATTCCATGACAATTATCAAAATCTACTTATGTGGAATGGTAGACCTATACTACTCTAAAACCCACTTTCCGGGATGATTTCGTTCGTTACCAGCCTGCTCATTGGATTCGTTTCGTCTTTCCAGACTATTTGTCCGAGTCCGTTCTCGATATTCGAATCCAACTTCTTTCAGTATTCGACGGCAACTCGGCAGCGAATAGTGGACGTCGTAGGTGTCCACTAAATACTGCTGGACGATCGACGGACTCCAACCCGAACCGACATCGTACGCATCGGGTGGGGACTCCTGTACCGTTCGTTCGAACTCGAGTCGCTCGTCTTCGGAGAGTTTTCGCGGTCGGCCGGGCCGGTGTTCGTCTTCGACGGCCGCCTCGAGTGACTCCGCGTCGAGTCTGTTGAGCCAACTGTAGATCGTCTTTCGCTCGACGTTGTGCCAGTCTGCGAGTTCTGTCTGTGTCACGCCATTTTTGTAGGCAATCGCTGCGAGCAAGCGCTGTGTCGGCTTTTTCCCCTCGACGTTCTCGAGTGCGGCGTGCAGTTCGTCGACGGAGAGGTCCTCGAGGTGATCCATTACTCCCCGGTAGGAGTTCTGAGTAAAAAGTTCTAACGCTTTTGGAGACGTGATGAGAGTAGTGAGATGTGAGAAGTGAGAGGTGGACGGTGGGAGGTGTGTGGTGGGCGGTAGGTGGTGGGTAGTGGGTGGTGAGTGGTGGGTGATGGGTGGTGGCGGTCGAATTGCGAGTGTAACTGACATCGAGGTCGAAACAATAACACTGTCGCGCTCGAGAGAAGCGGGTGTGATACTCGCCGGTAGCGAGGCGACGATTCCCGATCTCCTGCGCCTCGTCGCGCTTCCCGTCTTCGCCTGGGCTGCAGTTCGCGACGTTAAAACGAGACGCGTCTCGAGTGCCGTTTGGATCCCGCTTGCGTTTCTCGGAAGCGTGTTGCTCGTCTGGGACGGCTGGCTCGCCTGGAACGCGGAGGCGACCGTCTGGGCCTACGAGTTCCTCCTCCCGACGGCGGTGAGTCTCGGCTTCGTCGTCCCGATCGCCTACCTGTTCTGGTGGTTCGGCGGTTTCGGCGGAGCGGACGCGAAGGCGTTACTCGTACTGGCGTTGTTGTTTCCGACGTACCCACACTACGAAATCGGTTCGATGACGTTTCCGCTGACGGTGACGCCGATCGAGACGTTTTCGTTCACGATCCTGACGAACGCCGTCGTCATCGGCATCGCCATTCCGATCGCACTCGTGGTCGCGAACGCCCTCGCGGGACGATTCAACGGCGTGATGTTCATCGGCTGGCCCGTCTCGTGGGACCGAGTTCCCGAAACGCACGGCAGACTGCTCGAGGACCCGTCGGGACGGTCTCGTGGCGGACTCGACCTCGATGCGTTGCGGATGTACCTCCGCTGGCGCGGCCTCACCCTCGAGGACGTTCGGGAGCGGCCGGATCGATACCGCGATCCGGCGACACTGCCCGACGAGCCGAATCCGCCGACCGACGGAGCCGTCGACGCGGACGTTCGCAGCGACGGCGGGGCGGCCGTGGCCGACGATGAGGTATCCGAGGCGGCCGAAGCGGACGCGAGCGACGATGATCCGTGGGGAGCCGAGGCCTTCCTCGAGGACATTCCCGGGACGGCCTACGGTACCTCGCCCGCGGAGTTGCGGACGGGACTCGAGGTGCTCGCGGAAAAGGAGACCGTCTGGATTTCGCCGGGGACGCCGTTTCTCGTGCCCGTCTTCCTCGGTCTGGTGCTCGCGTTGATATACGGTGACGTTCTCGTCGGAACGCTCTTCTAACGCGGATTTCGGTTCGCCGAACGGTGGCCGGTTGGGATCAGGAGTACAGATAGCGTTCGTACAGCGGCACCAGCGCCGTCCAGAAGACGACGAACGCGGCGCCGAGAGCAATCAGGGCGAGCCACGGATCACCCCGTCCTGCGGGCGGGCCACTCGCGAGCAACGCGAGCGTTCCGAGGAACAACAGAGCGCAGACGACGACGCTACCGAGTTCGAGGATCGTCGCGAGCGGGTAGCCACGAAGGCGGGCGGCGAGATCGGCGACCATACGCGGATCTCGCGCGCGGATCGTAAAAATACCACGGCAGTCGGCGCGCGAACGGTCGATCAGGAGCAACTGGCCGTCCTCGAGTTCGACCGAGGTTCGATCGACGGCCGATATCTCCTCGAGCGGACGGGAACGGAGCGTCCGAACAAATTACGCGCGTGATTCGATGTCGGCAGCGATCTCGTCGAGTTCGTCGTCCGCGAGGTCGGTCGGGCCGTCGAAGACAGCGTGGATCGGTCCGCTCGAGTCGTCCTCGAAGCGAGGAACGATGTGACAGTGGACGTGGGGAACCTCCTGACCGGCCGCTTCACCGTTATTGAACGCGACGGTCGTCGCGTCGGCGTCGACGGCGGACTCGACGGCGGGAACCAGTCGATGGATCGTCGCGTAGAGATCCGAGGCAACGTCCTCGGGGACGTCGTTCAGCCGTTCGTACTCGTCTTTCGGGATGACAAGCGTGTGTCCTGGCTCGAGTGGGTTCGCGTCCAGAAACGCGATTGTCGTCTCGTCTTCGTACACGATTCGAGCGGGAATGTCACCCTCGACGATCTGCGTGAAGATCGTACTCATACGCAGGTATGTGTCGGCCGGCTGTATGAAGGTTACTCGCCGTGTCGTCGCGCGGGGCGACGAGCGGATAAACTGGGGTTAAATCGGCGCAAGTGCGGGTGAGCGTCGGTGGTGTTCAATACCCTCTGTCGTTGACACGCACGTGCCCGCACCGACGACGGGTACGCTTGCACAGTCACGAAACACACCATCACGCATCCCAACGCATATCGCCACCACCCATTTTTCGGCATCGGCTCCGCTACGGTTCGTCGTAAGCGGTGCAGTATCGGCTATGGAGCGCCGTCACACAACTCCTCGAGCGTCGACCGAATCGCCTCGAGGTACTCCGCCGGCTCATAGCCGAGTCGGCCGATCCAGACGTCCTGATAGGACGGGTGGAGAATCGGGACGAGCCAGGTCTCGAGACGGGAACAGCGAACGGGCTCGAGGACGGTCTTGAGGAAGCCGTCCAGTTCCCGCTCTTCGGCCGCGAGGACGGACGCCGTCGCGTGCTTTCCGGTGGCCAAAACGACGGTCGGCTCGAGCGTCTCGACTTCGGTCACGAGGTGCGTTCGGCAGTTCGTGCGTTCCTCGGGCGTCGGCTCGCGGTTGCTCGAGGGATCGTCCGGATCGGCGGGGAAGCACTTGACGGCGTTGGTGTAGTAGGCGTCGTCGCCGTAGCCGACCTGGTCGACGATTCGCCGAATGCGCCGGCCGGAGTGTCTCGAGGTGTAGGCCTTGCCGGTCCAGTTGCCGCCTCGCCAGGTGTCGGCGTCGGGAATCCCGGCTCCCGGTGCTTCGCCGACGACGAGCACGTCGGCGTCGAGCGGGCCGGTTCCCCACGAGATACACTCGCGGTGTTCGGCGAGGGCCGGGCAGCGCTCGCAGTTCGGTTCGATCACGTTCCGCATCGACGGGAAGGGAGGGTCGCTGGTGCCGTCAGCGTTCGAATCGAAGGACACGCTCGAGTTGAGGGCCGCGAGCAGTTTAGGCCGCTCGGTTCGGTCGACAACATGTGGCCGCCGGAGGGACATGTTTACCTCGCTCGAGCAACTCTCGAGAAGTAATGGCATCGTCCAATCCGGAACTGCTCGCGGAATTGATCGTCCTGCTTCTCTACGCGCTCGTCGCGACCGCCCTCACTGCCGCCGGCGTCGTCGTCGAGTACACGAGCGTCCAGTATCTCACCGCCGGCGAGGCCGCCGTCGGCGTCTGGCTCGCGGCGATTGGCGCCGTCATGCTCTACGCGGGCGTCTACGGTATCGGGTACCAGAAAGTGCTTCCCGAGCTGCTCGCCCGCCGGTAATCCGTTTCGTTGTCGATCGTTCGTACGTTCGTTTGTTCGTTTTGCAGCCGTGTCGTGATGGTTCCGATTCGTCGTTTCACGAGCGATGAGAGAAGAAGTACTCGTCGCGGAACGACTCGGGGTCCGGATGTTCGGCGCGGAACGCACTCGCCGCGGCGTCCATCGTCTCGAACTCGACGCCGGACGTCGACGACATGTACTCGAGGAGATCCTCGAGACGCGAGAGCCGGTGGGCCTGCCCGATCACCTGCGGGTGCAACGTCAGGACGAAGACGCCGCCGTTGACGTGCTCGACCATCCAGTCGAACTGGTCGTACCACCGCCTGAAGAGCGAGTCTTCGCTCACGTAACCCATTCGGTGGGGCTGTGACCACGTGTACGTCAGCGCCGGAAAGTCGTCTCGCTGCCACGAGGCGGGGAGTTCGACGATGTCCGTTGGCTCGCCCCGGTCGTATGGGCCGTCTTCCGGCGCGTTCCAGTCGTCGTAGACGTAGTGCGGTTTGAAGTCCGACGCCATCTTGCTCGAGTCCCACTCGAAGCCCAGTTCGAGGAGAATCTCGAGCGTGTGCTCGGAGAAGTCCCAGGCTGGCGAGGCGTAGCCGGTCGGTTTCTCGCCGGTGAGGTCGTATATCGCGTCGATTCCGCGCTCGATATCGGCCTTCTCGGCTTCCCGACTCTCGTAGGTCGAGGGACCGCGATGGGTCCAGCCGTGGTGTTGAACGCCGTGGCCGCGGTCGGCGACCTCGGCGCAAATCTCCGGGAAACTCTCGATGGTGTGTCCCGGAATGCACCACGTAGAGTCGACGTCGTAGGCGTCGTGGAGGTCGAGCAGTCGGTGGGCTGCGATTTCGGCCCCGAAGACCCCCCGAGAGTGTCTCGTGGGCGCGTCCCAGGAGTCGTACGACCAGAGCCACGTCGAGACGGCGTCGAAGTGATACGAGAAGCACACGGTGGCGTTCGACATGTCCGGAGCGTTCTGCGCGCTGGTACAAGTTGTTTGCTATGGGTTACCAACACAATGTTGGTCGACGGATCGTGTGGCGACGGTCGGCCCGCCCCGGGTTCACCGTCTGCAGGACCGATTCCCCTTTAATGTCGGAGCGAATCACTCCCAGTATGAGCAGGTTCGGCGAGGTCGACGACCAGTACGATCCCGACGCCCTCGAGGGGCGAGTGTTCGACTACTGGGACGACGTCGACGCCTATCAGCAGACGGTCGATCACCGGGCAGACGGTGAAACGTACTTCTTCGTCGACGGCCCGCCGTACACGTCGGGGTCGGCGCACATGGGGACGACGTGGAACAAGTCCCTGAAGGACGTGTACATTCGCTTCCTCCGGATGCAGGGCTACGACGTAACGGATCGACCCGGCTACGACATGCACGGGTTGCCGATCGAAACCCGTGTCGAGGAGCAACTGGGCTTCGAGAACAAGAAAGACATCGAAGAGTACGGCGAGGAGAACTTCATCGAGGCCTGCAAGGAGTACGCCGACGAGCAACTCGAGGGCCTCCAGTCCGACTTTCAGGATTTCGGCGTCTGGATGGACTGGGACGACCCGTACCGAACGGTCGAACCGGAGTACATGGAAGCCGCGTGGTGGGGCTTTTCGAACGCCGCGGATCGCGACTTGGTCGAGAAAGGACATCGCTCGATTTCCCAGTGTCCGCGCTGTGAGACGGCGATCGCGAACAACGAAGTCGAGTACGAAGACGTCGAGGATCCCTCGATCTACGTCAAATTCGACCTCACGGGCCGAGACGGCTCGCTCGTCATCTGGACGACGACGCCGTGGACGATCCCCGCGAACACGTTCGTCGCCGTCGACGAGGACGGCGAGTACGTCGGCGTCGAAGCAACGAGCGACGGCGAGACGGAGTTGCTGTACGTCGCCGAGCCGAAAGTCGAAGACGTCCTGCAGAAAGGGCGCTACGACGACTACGAGATCGTTGAGGAGCTGACCGGCGAAGACTTACTCGGCTGGTCCTACGAGCACCCGATGGCCGAGCGCGTTCCGGACCACCCGGACCACGACGGCGCGTGTGAAGTCTACGCGGCCGACTACGTCGACACTCACGGCGACGGCACCGGACTCGTCCACTCCGCACCCGGCCACGGTGAGGAAGACTTCGAGCGCGGGAGCGACCTCGAGTTCCCGATCTTCTGTCCCGTCGGCAGCGACGGGGTTTACACCGCCGAAGGAGGCGAGTACGAGGGCGAGTTCGTCCGCGACGCCAACGAGGGGATCATCGCCGATCTCGAGGCCGACGGCTCCTTGCTCGCCTCGGAGACGATCTCTCACAGCTACGGCCACTGTTGGCGCTGTGATACGGGCATCATCCAGATCGTCACCGACCAGTGGTTCATCACGATCACGGATATCAAAGACGAGCTGCTCGAGAACATCGAGGACAGCGAGTGGCACCCCGAGTGGGCCCGCGACAACCGCTTCCGTGACTTCGTTGAGGAGGCACCCGACTGGAACGTCTCCCGCCAGCGTTACTGGGGCATTCCGCTCCCGGTCTGGACGCCAGCGGACGGTGACGATACGGATCGAATCGTCATCAGCGACCGCGAAGAACTCGTCGAGCGCGTCGATCAGGATATCGACATCGACACGGTCGACCTCCACAAGGACACCGTCGACGATCTGACGATCACCGAAGACGGAACGACCTACACGCGCGTTCCCGACGTGTTCGACGTCTGGCTCGACTCCTCGGTCGCCTCGTGGGGCACCCTCGACTATCCCTCGGACGACAGCCGATTCGACGAGCTTTGGCCCGCGGATCTCATCCTCGAGGCTCACGACCAGACGCGGGGCTGGTTCTGGTCCCAACTCGGTATGGGAACGGCCGCCCTCGGCGAGAGTCCCTACGAACAGGTCCTGATGCACGGCCACGCGCTCATGCCAGACGGCCGCGCGATGAGCAAGTCCAAGGACATTCTCGTCGACCCACACGAGGCCATCGACCGCCACGGCCGCGACGTAATGCGGCTGTTCTTGCTCTCGAACAACCCGCAGGGCGACGATATGCGCTTCTCGTGGGACGGCATGCAGACGATGGAGGACAACCTCCGGACGCTCTGGAACGTCTTCCGGTTCCCGCTGCCGTACATGCGTCTCGACGGCTTCGATCCACAGGAAACCGAACTGGCGAACCTCGAGGACGACCTCGAGTTGGTCGACGAGTGGGTGCTCGCCCGCCTGCAGTCGACGAAAGCCGAGATGACCGAGCACCTCGAGGAGTTCCGACAGGACCGTGCAGTCAATGCTCTCCTCGAGTTCGTCGTCGAGGACGTCTCCCGATTCTACGTGCAGGCCGTCCGCGAACGCATGTGGGAGGAAGAAGACAGCGCATCCAAGGAGGCCGCCTACGCGACGATTTACCGCGTCCTGCGAGAAAGCGTCGTCCTGCTCGCCCCCTACGCGCCGTTCATCAGCGAGGAAATCTACGGCACGCTCACCGACGACTCGGCTCATCCGACGGTTCACATGGAAGACTGGCCGACCGTCGAGTCGGCCTTCGAAGACGAGCAACTCGAGGAAGACGTCGCTATCCTCCGCGGGATCGAGGAAGCCGGCGCGAACGCCCGCCAGCAGGCCGGACGAAAGCTTCGCTGGCCGGTTCCACGCGTCGTCGTCGCGGCCGACGACCAGCGCGTCGTCGACGCCGTTTCCCGTCACACCGACTTGCTCGAGGATCGGCTCAACGCCCGCGAGATCGAACTCGTCTCGCCGGAAGATCGCTGGGGCGAACTCGACTACAGCGCCGAGGCCGATATGAGCGAACTCGGGCCAGCCTTCGGTGGCCGCGCCGGCGAAGTCATGAACGCGCTCAACGAGGCCCGGATCGACGAACCGTCCCTCGAGGAACTCGAGGACGCCGTCTCCGGCGTGCTCGAGGACGACGAGACGATCGAGGAGTCGATGGTGTCGTTCGTCACGCAGACGCCAGACGACATCGCCGGCACCGCATTCGGCCTGAACGGCGACGACCGCGGCGTCGTCTACGTCGACGCCTCGTTGACCGACGACATCGAGAGCGAGGGCTACGCTCGAGAGGTCATCCGCCGCGTCCAGGAGATGCGAAAGGATCTCGAACTCGACGTCGAGGAGCGAATCGCGCTGGAACTCTCGATCGACGACGACCGCGTCGCGAGCCTCGTCGACGAACGGATGGCCCTCGTCCGCGAGGAAGTCCGCGCCGACGAACTCGGTGACCTCGAGGTCGACGCCGGCGCTCGCAAAGCGTGGGATGTCGACGGTGTGACGATGGAGATTGCACTCGAGCCGTTAGCGTCTGCTGAGGCGTCCGATTAGGACTGCCGAGCGGAGCGAGGCAGCTTTTTGGTCCAGATTTTTCGAGGCGGGGTGAGCGGAGCGAACCTGACGAGAAAAAGGTGGAGTCTGAGCCGTTAGCGTCTGCTGAGGCGGAAGGCTGACAAGTTGCTTCAGAACGTCGGGTGTTCCTCTCGAGTACGGCCGTGAACGGGCCATACCGACAGTCACGATGTCACAACAGTAATGGTAATTGACTCGACAGAGTGGTATAGTGACAACTCGAGGTGCAGTCTTCGTCTTCGTCGTCCTCCTGTGTGCGAGCCTTCCCGCGGGTGTCGTCGGAGCGGGCGAGTTCTCGTCGGCATCGGCTACGGACGCGGATACGAGCGATCCGGCGTTCGCCGCTGAGGTGACCGACGGCACGAGCGCGATGGCGGACGAGGACGACGTGATGGAGCAACGAACCGAACTGACCCACATACCGGATGACTCGGACGTCTTCGGCGTCGAAACGACGTTCGAGCCGCCCGAGGGAGTCCACGGATTCGAAGTCGGCCTCGAGTCCGACGCGGAACTCGAGGCCCTCGACGGGTTCGAAGAGGGTAGCGACGGAACGTATCGGTGGGACGAGACGACGGCAGAGCCCTCGATCGAGTACGCGATGCCGGCTGATCGAACGGACGACGGACATCACCACGACCACGCAGACGGCGGCTACTCCTTCGTCGACACCGGCGAGTGGGGACTCGTGCAGGTTCCCGACGTGAGCTACTCGCTGCAGGTGCCGGAATCCGAAGCCGTCGGCGTCGAGGAGACGGTGTCGATCGACGGCGACGGAACGGCCGGCAGTGACGTCGCATTCTTCGGCTCGCTCGAGGAATACGAGCGAACCGTCGACGGAGAGACGATCACGCTGGCAGTACCCGACGCGGCAGATATGACCGAGGAGCCCGGAGACGTGCTCGACACGCTCGAGACGGCCAGCGGGGACCTCGAACTCGGTCCGCGAAGCGACGAGACGTTGATCGTCGCGGCTCCGACCGACGCCGACTGGGGGCCACGAGGCGTCCAGTACGGCGACTCCGACGCGTGGGTGCGCGCCGACGCCGAACTCGAGGAGGCCTCGAACGTCTGGCTTCACGAGTACGTTCACGTTCGCCAGGGCTACGATACGTCGGCGACGACGAGCGACGCCGAGTGGCTCGTCGAGGCTCAGGCCGAGTACTACGCCGCCTCGCTCGCCCTCGAGCAAGGACTGATCAGCTTCGACGAGTTCGCAGACTTCCTCGAACGCGGCGAACAGCCACCGTACGCCGACGAAACGCTTGCGGAGCCGACGACGTGGGACGAAAGCGAGACGGACTACGTGAAGGGGCCGCTCGTCTACGGCGAAATCGACCGCCAGTTGCGAGTGGCCACCGACGGCGATCGAACGCTCGAGGACGTGTTCAGGCAGACCAACGCCCAGCACGCGGAGATCAGTCAGGAAGCGTTCCGCTCCGCACTCGAGGACGCGGGCGGCGAGGACGTCCGGGCTGTCGCCGAAGCGTACACGCAGACAGCGGAAACGCCCAAGATGTGGAGCGAGGGGGCACACACTGACGCATTCGAGCAGCCGCGCTCGAGCGTCGAGACCACCCTCGACGCGCCGTCGATCGACGTCGCGGGCGAGGAGTGGGAGTACTGGGAGAGCGACGAAATCGACGGTCTCGAGACCGACGGCGACGGCGTACTGGCGGTTCCCGAGGGCGAGACCGTCACCGTGCCGGTCGACGTCGAGAACACCGACGAGCAGGCTGGCACGGCCGGCGTGACGCTCGAGGTCGGAACGGAACTCGTTGACGGCGAGCAGCGAGCGCTCAAGGACGGCGAAACGGCGACCGAGACGCTCTCGTGGGAGCCAGGCGAACCCGGCGTCACCGACGTTCGCGTCGGCGATGAGCGCCTGACGGTGTTCGTTCGCTCGAGTCCGAGTCTGAGCGTCGAGGACCTCGAGGTCGAGCCGAGTAGCGTCGACGCCGGAGAGTCGGCGACGGCGGTCGCCACGGTCGAGGCCGCCGGCGACCTGCCCGCCGCCGGGACGCTTTCGTTTCGAACCGCGGACGGTATCGTCGACGGCGCTCCGGTCGCGCTCGCACCCGGCGAGACGGCGACCACGGAGGTGGAGTTGACGTTCGACGAGGAGACTCGCTACGAGGTCGCCGCGGGCGAGCAAACCGCGACAGTGACCGTCGGCGGCACAGTGGCGCAACTCGAGTCGATACCCGGGTTCGGCGTCGTCGCCGGTCTTCTCGCGATCAGCGTCGCACTCCGAATCGGGCTGCTCGGTCGACGACGCTGACCTGAGTTCGCGACCCGCTCGCTTTCTCGAGAAAAATTGTCACCGCGTGAGCTGGTAGCGACAGGCCGACTCGTCGTCGTGGACGCACGCCGTTTTCACGATCGTCACCTCGGCGTCGAACTCATCGGCGAGTCCCTCGAGTACACCCTGAGCCAGTCCGCAGTACGCCGGCTCGCGGTGCGTTCGATAGGCGAGGTGAACGTCGTCTGTGGACTCGCGAGTCGTGGTGAGCGACGGGAGCGAGGCGTCGGTCGTCGCCTCGTCGACGTCCCCTCGAATCGACTCGAGGGCGGCGAGGAACGCGATGAAGTCGTCGGTGCGAACGTGCGCGTTGAACGTCGAGAGCAGTTCGGGGGCAAGCGCTCGGCCGAAGTCGCGTTCGATCTGGCGGCGGTCCTGGCTCGCCATCGACGTGATGGCCGAGAGAATAGCCTGTATTTCGTGATCCTCGTACGAGGAGACCGGAAGATACAGCGTCGGCTCGAGATCCGCGCGCTCGAGAATCGTCTCCCAGGTCTCTTCGTCGGTGCGGTCGATGGCGTACTCCTTGAGCGTCTTGTGGACGATTCCGTGCATAATCGGTTGGAATGGCGTGTTGATTGGGAAGTGTTCGTTTGTGCCGTGTGAACGAACCCGATCTGGATACCACCGAATCAGTGTAGCACCTATATAATAGTTACAGACTGTCCAAAGTTTTGAGTGATATCCCGGAGTCAGAGCGAGCTGAACCGTCGTGTCTCCTTAGAGTTTCGCTGCAATCGCCGGCGCAACCGAGACGGTACTCGTCTGGCGTTCGATCGTGTCGGTTCCGTAGATTGCCGAAACGCCTGCTCGAGAGAGCTTGGTAACGGCGTCTCGAGCGAGCAACGGGTGGACGCAGGTGACGAAGACGTTGCCCACGTCTCGTTCCTGTAAGACGGCGACGGCTTCGCTCATAGTCGAGCCGGTGGCGATGATGTCGTCGGTGACGACCACGTCGCGGCCCGCGACGTCCACGTCGCTCGGCGTGATTTCGACCTCGGTGCCCGAGTGTCGCGTCTTTTCGAAGTAGTCGGTGTCGCCGTCACCGTAGGTGTCACGAACGGTTTTGGCGAGATCGATCGCACCCGCGTCGGGCGAGAGAAAGACCGGGTTCGCGAGGTCCTCAGGGAGCGGATCGGCCAGTCGTCCCGCCGCGTCGACGGCCGTCGCCGTCGGCTCGAAAAAGTCACACACCGCCTCCTCGTGGGGGTTGACGGTCAGGACGCGATCCGCGCCGGTCGAAATCGCGCGAGCGACGGCCCGTGCGGAGATGGGGTGGCCCGCCTCGAACGCGGTGTCCTGTCGGCCGTAGCCCATGTACGGCAAGACCGTCACGACCTCGGACGCGCCGGCTTCGCGGACGGCGTCCTGTAACTGGAGCACTTCGAGGTGTGCGTCGCTCGAGACCGTCGAGGCGACGACGATGGCGCGGTCGTCGTCGAAGTTCGGAACGGAGGCGAGTACTTCGCCGTCCGGAAATCGGTTGTACTCGACGGCGGCGAGCGGTTCCTCGAGGTCGCGTGCGAGTGCAGCGGCCAACGACTGGGACGTGGATCCGCTGACGATGGTCGTCATACTCGAGTCCAGCGCACGGAGAATAAACCAGTTTTCGTTCTGTTGGCCTGAAACGCTTGCTCGAGACGGGCGCTCGAGTGACCCGCCAGTCTGTCGAGTGTGCTACTCTGCTTCGGCGTCGTCGATATCGGCCGGATCCTCGCCGCAGGTGTCGTTGTTCGTGTCGCTCAGGAACGTCACCTCGTCGTCGTCGATCCGAACGAACAGGTCGAGACAGTCGGGTTCGTTCCACTGCTCGGGCGTCGTCTCCATCGGCTCGCCCTCGTCGAGACGGGCCGTGACGCGAATCGACCCGGGATCGTTCGGCCACTCTCGCTCGAGTGTCACGGAGTCGTTGCCCTCGAGCGATTCGGTCACCCACGACTCGGTTTCGCGGTCGAACTCGACGATGACGTCGACCGTGTGACTCGAGTCACTCGAGTTGTCGACGACGATGTCACCGAGGATCGATCCCTCGTCGTCGGTTTCGCTCTCCGTTTCGCTCTCTTCGTTCGATTCGTCGTCTTCGCCCTCGTCGTCACCATCGCTGCTCGTGCACCCAGCGACGACACCGGTGAGTCCGACACCGGTTCCCGTGAGGAGTTGCCGTCGTGTTATCCCACGCATACGTGAGAGCGATGGGAGCGAAGATAGTTAAAGTATCGTCAGACGATGATGTTCTCGGTTTTGATAATTATGGTGTTTGAGAGTCCGAATAGCGACTCTACAACCGCGTTCGAGCCGTCACTAGCAGTTATCCGCTCGTCGGAAGAATAGCAAGTCCAGTGACATCACCGACGCCGAGCGTCTGTGAGCGCCACGAATCGGTTCCCCCCTCCGGCGTGCCAGCGAGGAACGTCCCGCGTTTCGTCACGGCGTAGACCGTCTCGCCGTAGCCGAGGCCGACGATCGGTTCGCTCGAGCGGTCGTACGCGTACCACGAGTCGTTCCCTTCGGACGCACCGTCGCCTTCGGACGCGTCGACCCTACCGTACGCATCGGCCCCACCGTACGCGTAGACCGTCTCGCCCGAGACGGCGTGTGCGCGAGTGAGTTGCCCGGGTTCGGTTCGGGGATCGGCCGCGACGACGTCGAACTCGCCCTCGAGGACTTCCATCCAGCCGTTGCCGAGTTTGTAGAGGCCGTCGGCGGTCGCAGCCAGCGGGACGCCAGCCGTGGAGACGTCTCGAACGTCAGAGAGTCCGGCGTGGTCGAGGTGGCCGTCGTGAAGTCGGTAGACACCGTTTTCGGTGCCGACGAGCCCGCCGTCGATCGCGCGAACGTGTCCCAGATCGCCGCGGTCGACGGTGGTCCAGGCGTCCGTCTCGGCGTCGAGTGAGTCGCCCACGCTCTCGAGCGAACGCGTGGCGAGCTCGCCGTCGGGAGTGGCCGCAATCAGGTCTCCCCCGTGGAACCCGACGGCGACGGCGGGGCCGAAATCGGTGGAAACAAACGTCTCGTCGCTGCCTTCGGCGTCCTCGGCAGACTGATCGCGTTCGCCAGCGCCGCGCTCGAGGTGGAAAACGCGAACGTCGTCGTCGGTCGCGATCGCGACGGTATCGTCAGTCGCTGCAACGTCGCGGGCGTCACAACGGTCACAGAGCCCGAATTCGCCGACGGTGTCGCCGGCGACGCGGACGCGGACGACGCCGATCGAACTCGCGACGTATCCCTCAATGGCCCCCTCGCGGTCGCCGTAGACGCGTTTCTCTTCGATCGAGTCCATACGTGGACGCTCGTGCCCGCGCGCCGAAAACGTTCTGTCTGCTTCGGAATCCCTTTGAGGAGTCCGGTCTGAGTAGTATCCATGCAAGTGTTCGGATCGAGCGGGACGCGCGGCGTCGCCAACGAGGAGTTGACGCCCGCGTTCGTCCTGCGGGTCGCAAAAGCGGCGGGGACGGCCTGGGGAGCCGACCGGGTCGCTATCGCGCGAGATACGCGCTACACGGGGCGAATGTTGGCCGACGCAGCGTCGAGCGGGCTCGCGAGTACCGGGACGGACGTCGACCGAATCGGCATCATTCCCACGCCGGGCGCACAGTTCTACGCAGAACGTGAGGGGATCCCCGTGATAGTGATCACGGCCTCGCACAACCCACCCCAGTACAACGGCATCAAGCTCGTCGGCCGCGATGGGATCGAACTCGCCGTCTCGGACTTAGAGGGCATCGAAGACGTGTTACTCGCCGAGTCGGCCACCGTCGCGCCGTGGGACGAAACCGGCCGCGTCCAGGAAGTCGAGGGCGTTCGACGCGCCTACGTCGACGAGTTACTCGAGGCCGCAGACGGGGAGACCATCGCTGACGCAAACCTCACCGTCGCCCTCGACCCCGGCCACGGGGCGGGATCGCTCACGAGCCCGGAGTTCTTCCGCGAACTCGGCTGTCGCGTCGTCACCGTCAACAGCCAACCAGACGGCCACTTCCCCGGACGCGACCCCGAGCCAGTCCCCGACAATCTCGAGGATCTGGGCCAACTCGTCCGCGCGACGGACGCCGACGTCGGAATCGCCCACGACGGCGACGCTGACCGGGCTATCTTTTACGACGAAAACGGCGAGTACATCGTCGGCGATGCGGCCCTCGCCGCGCTCGCCGCCGCGGAACTCGAGGCCGGCGAGACGACCGTCTCCGCGGTCAACGTCTCCCAGCGACTGGTGGACGTGGTCACCGAGATCGGTGCCGACCTCGAGTTGACGCCTATCGGTTCGACGAACATCATCACGCGAATCGAGGAACTCGAGGCTAACGGCGAACGCGTGCCGATCGCCGGCGAGGGCAATGGCGGCATCTTCTTCCCCTCGTTCCGACTCTCGCGCGACGGGGCGTTCACCGCGGCACGGTTCCTCGAACTGGTCGCCGACCGACCGGCGAGCGAGATCGTCGCACCCTACGACGACTACGCGAACGTTCGCTTCAACATCGAGTACGAGTCGACGGCTGAACGCGACGCGATGATCGACGCCGCGGCCAATCACGCCCAGGAATCCGACGCCGAACTCAACACCCGCGACGGCTACCGACTCGACCACGGCGACGCATGGGTGCTCGCACGCCCCTCGGGTACCGAACCGCTCGTCCGCATCTACGCCGAGGCTCGAGACGGCGCGCGCGCACAGGAACTCGCGGAAGAACTCTACGAGACGGTCGCCGACGCGAAAGCCGACGCCTAATCTTCGGTCTCGACTCGCGTCGGTCGACGTCGCCTCGAACGAATTTTCGTCGATACGTTTCGAGAGGAGCACTCGAGTGTCCACGACGAGACGTCGAGCTAGTACAATCAGTTCGATCGGATTGGTATCCCGTGTGGACATTTTTTCGATATTGTAAAAATTCTTATTTGATCGTCAGGCGTAGAGTGCCCATTATGGGGGACGATCTCGAGGAAACGAATCGGCGCGAACGACGGCCCGTATTCGAACGGACGGAGCGATTGGCCGACGATTCGTTCTATCGTGCGCTCGCTTCGAGTGAGCGACGGCGAGTGTTGTATCTGTTACTCGACAAAGAGCAATACACGATCGAGCGACTCGCCACCGCCCTCACCGGCTGGGATGCGACCGACTCGGAGACGATGAGAACGCCGGCCGACTACGAACAGCGGAGAATTCGACTCGTTCACGCCGATCTCCCCTTCCTCGTCGAGGCCGACCTGATACGCTACGACGTGACACGAGGAACCGTCCATCTCGAGTCGCTCGACCCCGTTGTTCGTGATCTCATCGAAGCGAGTATCGAAACTGAGCGCCGCCAGCGTGGGTAATCGTGTTCGACACGTTACTCGACGAGCGGCGGAACTCAGCACTCACGCTCACCGTCTATCGCGATGGGGAACGGACGGACGTCGAACGGATGTTCGCGACGCACAACGTCAGCGTCGATCACGAACCCCTCTCACCGGCCGTTCCCGAACCGTTCGTGGTGATCGAAACGGACGGCGAGTTCGTCGGCGCACTCAGTCTGGAGAGCCTCGAGACGCTGTTCGAGCCACCGATCCACCGTCCGGGTGACGACGAGCGTATCTCAGCGGGCTATCAGATGCTCTTCGACGCGCTGGACGAGACAGTGTTCAGCGCGCTCGATCGCCGGCAACTCCTCGCGGTCAGCCGGGAGATCGAGGACCGAGCCGAGCGAGTCAGCAGCGGCAGCCTCCACGTCGGCTTCCAGACGCTCTCAGCCTTCCGTCCCCAGATCGAGGTGTACCGGCACCTCGCGACGGAGACCGCCGTGGAGATCGATATTTACGCGGTTCCGGACTGGGACCCACCGGAGATCGAGGGTCTCACGTATCGACCCTACCCGACCGACGCGCTCGAGCGATACTGGGTCCTTGCCTACGACGGTGGAACGGACCGCGAGCACGCCTGCGGGCTCCTCGCTCAAGAACAATCGGAGGGGTACGACGGCTTCTGGACCGACGACGAGGCAGTCGTCGCTCGAATCGCCGCTACACTCGAGGACACCCAAGCCACGAACTGAGCGCTCACTGTGGACGTCGGCTCGAGTGATCGACGACCGGACGCCTCGACGAACACCCGCGTGACTGTCCCAGCCGATGTTTGGTCAGCGATGGAGTGTCTCGAAGGGAGCAATTAGCGATAGAGTGTCTCGAGTGTTCGAAGCACCAGCAGGTGGACCGCGACGAGGATGACGACCGCCCCGACGATCAACGCGCCCTCGAGCAGCGTCGTCAACAGCCCGAGCGAGACGATGAGCGTCGTCGCACAGGCGGGCGGGTGACGAGTGTCCGTCGCGAGCATGCCGCCGGCCGTCACCATCGTCGCGAGGACGCCGCTGACTGCGAGTCGGAGTCCCTCGATCGAGCCGGGGTCGGCCGCGCTCGTCATCGTGACGCCGCTGGCGAGCAGGTGATAGGCGAGTAGCCCGGCGACGACGCCGATGAGGTGTCCGCCGATGACGCGTCGCGGTCGCGTCGCGTCGCTTCGCTGAAAGAGCGCCAGCACGAACGCGGAGGGACCGAGACTCGGAAACAACATCGGCACGCCAAGCAGCCACGAGAGCGCTGCCGTCGTCGACAGCAAGAGGCCGGTGTGCAACGTCGTCCCAACCCGGTCGTCCATGGCCGTGCTTCGTTCGTCAGCAGAAAAACCCCGCTGGTTCACCGATTGTCGAACCCGAGGTGCCACAGGGTTCGTCTCAGGGTACGATCGTCACTGGAATCTCAGACTGTCGCGTGACGGCTTCGGCGACGCTGCCGAGGAGCACTCGAGAGACGCCCGAGCGACCCTCACTGCCCATAATTATCTGGTCGACGCCGTGCTCACGACCGAACTCGAGGATCGCGGTCGCAGACGTTCCCTCGACGACGGCGGTCGCAACCTCGTTGTCGTACTCCTCGCCGATCGTGCGCACGTCCGCGAAGAAGTCGGGTTCAGGCGTTCCAGCGTCGGTGTCAGCGTCGACCGGCGAGCCGCCGCCGTAAGCCGACTCGAGGTCGTCGATGGCGTGGACGACCGTGATCTCGTCGTTGGGAAAGACCGTGAGCGCGTGCTCGAGCGCCCCGCGAGCCGGCTCGGAGTCGTCCATCGGTACGAGCAGGTGGCGCGTCATATCGGAGCGTACGGCAGCGATTGCCTTCAGTTATCGCCTCCCAGCAGCCGGGCGACGGGACGCACAGTCACTCGCCGGGATTCGATTCCGGTTGTGAGAGCGTGCTGTCGCCGGCAGGGGCGAGATCCGCTCGATCCGAATCGTACAGTTGGAAGAAAAACGTCGATCCGACGCCGGGTTCGGTATCGACCCAGATGTCGCCGCCGTGGCGTTCGACGACGCGTTTACAGACGGCCAATCCGATCCCCGATCCGGACTGTTCGTCGGCCGTGTGCAGTCGCTGGAAAATGTCGAAGATTCGGTCGGTGTTATCCGGGTCCATCCCGATTCCATCGTCGCTGACGAAAACGGTCCACAGCGGCCCGTCCCGTTCGGCCGAAATTCGAATCCGGGGCGTCCCCTCGCCGCTGTACACCATCGCGTTCGTGAGCAGGTTCTGGAACAGTTGTCGCAATTGCGCCTCGTCGCCGTGAACGGTCGGCATCGGCGCACGCTCGAGGTCCGCGTCGGTCTCCTCGATTTTGAACTGGAGATCGGTGTACACGTCGTCGAGGACGGCCTCGAGATCGACCGACTCAAAAGGATCTCCCCGCGTTTCGACGCGTGAATACTCGAGCAGGCCGTCGATCATCGCTCGCATTCGCTCGGCGCCGTCGACGGCGTAGTCGACGAACTCCTCGCCGTCTTCCTCCAGTTCGTCGCCGTACCGTCGCTCGAGCAACTGGAGGTAACTCGTCACCATTCGAAGCGGCTCCTGGAGGTCGTGCGAGACGGCGTAGGCGAACTCCTCTAAGCGTTCGTTCGACGCCTCGAGTTCCGTAATCGCGTTTTCGAGGCGGCGTTCGGTTCGTCTCAGCCGTTCGTTTTGCTTCTCGAGTTCGTACTTTCGTTTCAGTTCACGGTTCTTTCGCTCGAGCGCCTTCGCCTGCGTGTGGGTACGGGCGTTCAGGACGCCGACGAGGAGTCCGGTCACCGAACTGATCGAGAGTAAAATTACCTGCGTGCCGCCCGTGAGCGTGAGTTCGACGCCGGGGTGAAGTTCGCGGAGGCCGACGATGAGTCCCATGACGGCGATTCCCCCGCCAGTCCATGCCACAATACGCGAGTACAACTCGGGGAGAATTGTCGTCGACGGTAACCATGTCCCGGCGTACACCATCGCGATCCCCGGGACCCCGATCAGAATCGAGTCGATGGCAGCCTCGAGCAACGCCGCACTGAGGTGGTTTCCCTTGATGAGCAGCGTGTACGTGATCGAACCCCCCGCAATAACCAGCAAAACGACACCCAGTGCACTCAAGAGGCGGTTCCAGTTACTCATTGCCACCGGGTACGGCGCACCGACATAATAATAGTGCGATGTGAATTGTTAAGACTCGGAAGACAGTCAGTCCGAGCGGCTACTACCGCTGTCGCGAGCACTCCAGTCTCAGATCGGGTCCTCGACGTCGAGTGCCGCTTCGAGTCGCGCTCGCTCCGACCGCAGCTCCTCGAGTTCGGCCGCGACGCGACCGTCAGCCAGTCGGTCGCGCTCCGTCGGTGTGAGCTGGTCGACGGCCTGAGCCGCCGTCTGTAAGCGGTCAAAGTCGAACTCGGAGTCGGTCGTCAACCGACGGAGTTCACGCACTCGGGCGACGGTCTCCTCGTCCGCGACTCGCTCGACGAACGGCCGAATTTCCCGGGTTTTTCGCCGCAAGACGGGTGCCTCCGTCGGCGGCCACTCGAGTCTGAGCGGGCCGGCGTCGATGCCGTCGAGAAACGTCCGCTGGGTCGCCACTTGCCGCTTGAGTTCGTCCGCACTGTCGACGTAGTGGTCGAGTTTCGACCGCGAGTAGTCGGCGTACTCGAGGAGTTCTGGAATCGTGTACTCGCCGGCCGGATCGTCTCGAACGTACGCAGCCAGATCGTCCGGTGGCTGTTCATACTCGACGAAGGGGTACCAGCGACTGCGTTCGAGCAGGGCGAACACCTCGCGGGCCGACGCTTCCAGCCGATACGCCGTAAACGCCTCGTCGATCGCCTCGTTGTACGCCTCGAGCGGTGCTCGAAGCTCCTCGACCGGCGCGTCGATATCCGCGTTCCCGAGTTCGAGTAGTCGCTCGTGGGCGTCGATTTCCTCGCCCAACGCCCGATAGCGTTTCGCAGCGTTCGTCCGCGCCTCGTCGATCGCCTCCCGGGCCGCCTCGCGCTCCTCGAGCAACTGCGCGTACTGTTCGGCCGGCTCGAGCGCCTCGTGCGCTCGCTCGAAATCCGACTCGCTGAGCCGGCGCTTGTCGATCGCGTCTAGCGCATCCTCGAACGCCTCTCTCCCCCTCAGTTCGTCGGAGAGCTCCGAAACGAGCGAGTCGAACTTCCCCTCGAGTTCGAGGTACGCCTGAAAATTTTCTCGGCCGGTTCCGGTCGCCCGGTCGACGTACGACTCGAGTAAGTCGGTCGCGTCGCGGTAGGCTTCAGCCGCCTCCGCGACGGCGTCACCGCCGGCGTCGTCGATCCGTGCTTCTGCCTGCTCGAAGCGCTCGCGCGCGGCCTCGAGTGTCTCACGTGCCGTGTGATCGTCGCGACTCGCGTCGTCACCGGGGGAGTGAACGCGCTCGCTCATTGGTGATCACTCGTCGTAGACTGCGTCGGGATCGAACACCCGTTCGCCGACCGTCTCACCCTCGATAGTGCGATAGAAACACGAGCGATAACCGGTGTGACAGGCCCCGCCGTCTTGCTCGACGACGTAGAGCAACGTATCGGCGTCACAGTCGACGCGAACCTCCTGGACGTGTTGTTCGTGGCCGCTCGTCTTGCCCTTTTGCCACAGTTCCTCGCGGCTTCGGGAATAATAGTGTGCGACACCCGTCTCGCGCGTGCGCTCGAGCGCCTCGGGCGAGACGTACGCGAGCATGAGCACCTCGCCCGACGTCGCGTCCTGTGCGACGGCAGGGACGAGTCCGTCCTCGCCGAAGTCGACCGCAACGGCGTCGTCCATATGCGATGGTTGTCTGGAAGGGCGATAGGTCTTTTGCCACGGCGCTCGCCCGGGGATGGCGGGGTGCTAGCGTGTACTCGGGACACTCGAGAAGCAAAATCCGAACGTCGTATTCAGCGGCCGTTCAGGACGGCGGCGATCACTCCTCTCGGTCGTCGGACGGCCACGCGAAGCCGATGACGACCAGCGAGAGGATGACGAGGACGCCACCGAGGGCGAGTTGCCCGGTTCCGAGCGAGAGGTCGATCAAGCCCGTCATCACGTCGAGCCCGACGATCAAGACGAGCAAGGCAACGATGGAGATGAGTGCGAGGGCGATTCCCTTGCGGAGCATCCACTGCATCTCCGCCGCGTCCGATTCGGAACTTGGCGTCGAGTCGGGTTCGTCTGGATGGTGTGCACATGACATGGGTCGTCCCTCGAGTTGGGTCTCGACCGCCGACGTAGATAACGCTGTGTGCTGGCAAACCGACCTATCACACGCAGAGAGCGCGTCCCCGCGGCGGTTTCCGCGCAGCCTTGCAAGCGTGAGCGCGGACGCTATTGCAATCGCGGGTGGAGCCATCGACGATGAGTTCTCGCAGGACATTCGAGAAGCCGGTTACCTGCCGGGTTTGTGAGACGACGAACGACCACTGCTATACGTACTGTCGAAACTGCCTCCGAACGCTTCCCGCACGCCCTGACGGGCATCGAATCTGAGCCGAAACGGGACGGGCGACGAACGAAGAGTCGCGAAAAAAACCTTCGCCGATTGAGACCTCAGACCTGTCCGTTCAGCGTAATGTAGTCGATGCCGATGATCCGATCGTCGGACTCGAGGTCCTCCTTCGCGGCGTCGGGAACCTGACTGTCGACGTTGTAGACGGTCAGGGCCTCGCCGCCGTGGGTTTCGCGAGCGTTGAACATGCCGGCGATGTTGACGCCGTGTTCGCCCATGACGCTCCCGATAAGGCCGATGACGCCGGGTTCGTCGGTGTTTCGCGTGACGACCATCTTTCCGTGCGGGATGGCGTCGACGCGGTAGCCGTCGACGCGAACGATCCGTGGATCGTCGCCAGCGAAGAGGGTGCCGTCGACCGCGACTTCGTCGTCATCGTTGCCGACGGTGACCGAGATCAGACTCTGGAAGTCGGCTGCCTGTCGCGTCTTGGACTCGGTGACGTCGACGCCGCGGTCCTCCGCGATCTGGGGGGCGTTGACCGCGTTGACCTGCCACTCGAGGGGTTCGAAGACGCCCTTGAGTGCACTCGCGGTAACGAACTCGACGTCCTCGTCGGCGATGTCGCCTTCGTACGTGATTTCGACGCGCTCGATTCGACCGTCGAGTAACTGTGCGGCGACCTTGCCCGCGGTGTCGGCAATTTCGATGTAGGGCTCGAGGCGCGGGAACGCGCTCTCGTCGATCGAGGGTGCGTTGAGGGCGTTCATGACCGGTTCGCCCGCGATCGCAGCGACGACCTGTTCGGCCGTCGAGGTTGCGACGTTCTCCTGGGCCGCCTCCGTCGAGGCACCGAGGTGGGGCGTGACGATGACGTCTTCGTGCTCGAGCAGCGACGAGTCGACCGGCAGTGGCTCTTCGGCGAAGACGTCGAGTGCAGCGCCGGCGAGCGTGCCGTCTTCGACCTTCGCGGCGAGAGCGTCTTCCTGGATGATGCCGCCCCGGCCGACGTTGACGATGTAGCCGTCCTCGAGCAGGTCGAGTTCGTCTTCGCCGATCATGCCCTCCGTCTCGGGCGTCAGCGGCGTGTGGATGGTGACGAAGTCGCCGCGCTCGAGACACTCCTCGAACTCGACGAGTTCGGCACCGAGTCGGTCGGCGCGCTCCTCGGAGATGTAGGGGTCGAACGCGACGATGTCCATGCCCAGCGAGTCGAGTTTCTTGGCGACTTCCTGGCCGACGCGTCCGAGGCCGACGACGCCGAGCGTCTTGCTGTCGAGTTCGGCACCGAGATAGTCGCTTTTCGCCCACTCGCCGTTTTTCAGGCGAATGTGTGCCTGCGGGATCGAACGAGCGGCGGCGAACGTCATCGCGACGGTGTGTTCGGCGGCCGCGCGAACGTTTCCTTCGGGCGCGTTCGCGACGATGATCCCCTCGTCGGTCGCAGCCTCGATGTCGATGTTGTCGACGCCGATCCCTGCTCGGCCGACGATCGCGAGTTCTTCGGCCGCCTCGAGGACTTCTTCGGTGACTTCGGTTCCCGAGCGGACGATCAGTCCGTGGGCGTCAGATACGGCCTCGAGCAGTTCCCCACCCTCGAGTTCGTAGCCAGTCTCGACCTCGTGGCCGGCATCTCTGAGAACGTCCAGACCCGCATCAGCGATCGGATCCGTGACGAGTACCTTCATGCGCGAGACAATCGTGCGGAGCGTGTAAACCCTTCCGTTGTCGCCAGCGCTGGCAAAAACTACCTCATCGGCGCGAGCCAAGCGAGTACGGACTGCTCGAGACGTGTTCACCACCACGACTACCACCAACCGGTACGACCACCACCGCTACCACTGGCACGTACTGTCGGTATTCTGGTGTCGGCAGACGGTTGTGAGGCGAGATCGTGCGATGAGACGCTGAGTCAACCGCTCGTTTCGTTTCATCGGAACGGAGGGGAACGCACACCGTCGGACGCGAAGACGAAACAGCCGGAGAGGCGCACCTCGAGCCGTGAGGGCGTGTTTTTCGCTCGAGGATGAGATCGTAGTTACCAGTTCGTAATTCAGTATGAACAACTGACGTGGCACGTTCTTCGATTGTCGGCAGAATAAACAGTTGGCGACGTGTAACACGGTCGTTTCGAACCGTTAAATCAGAAGGAGTTCGTTTCCAGCCGACGCTCGCCTCTGTGTGGCCAATGACGGTAATGTACGCCCGCTATCTCGAGTGAAACGCCGTTTCACGTCACGTCCATGGAACGACTCACTAGTGAGGGGTGTCCGAGAGCTAACTAGCGGTTAGATGGGAATTGACCGGCGAGAAACTGTACAAAATGCCATCGGTGAGCGACCTCCGTGAGCCGGTGATCCTCACCTCGTTAGAACGACGCAATCACGTGTTTTAGCGGCGGTTGTGGCTATGTCGAGTGGTTGGCATCACCGTCGTCGGAATATAGTTTGATGGATCCGAGACAGTTTCAATCGATGAGTTATCGGTGTGATTTGACGTGAACACCGAATTACAGAGCAATCGAGGGGTATTCTGCACGCCTGATTGCCCCGAAGGAAATTCATTGATATGAGAAGGAACAGTCGTCGGTGTTAATCTGGAAACTGGGGGTACTCTTGTCTGTCCCGTAAGGGGCGTGAGAGACAAATGAGCAACCAAGATCAAACTGGCGACTCGAGACGGTCGTTCATGGCCAAGAGTGCCCTCGCAACGGGTGCGCTTGCGCTCGGAACGGCCGGATTTGGCACCGCCACCGTGGGCGCACAGGAGTCGGATCGAGTAGCCGTCTTCGCGAACAACTACTATCCCGGCGCGGACTTCAGCGTCATCGCGGTACTCGAAACGAGTACGACGGTCAACATCCTCCAAGACGACGACGAGACCGTCGACGAGATCAGCCAGCCCGACGAGTGGGGCGGCCACATCATCCGTTACGATATCGGAGAAGAAGCGGGAATTACGACGTTCCTGTTCGCCGACGGTCAGCAGCTGAGCGCCGGTGACACCGGGACGATCAGCGAAGACGCTTCGATGTTGAGTCCGGATCTCAACCTCCTCAGCACGTCCCTGGACGACGCTGCGGAGCCAGACGACGATGTCGACGATGATGACGACCTCGAGGACGATGACCTGGACGATGACGATCTGGATGATGACGACGACTTCGAGGATGACGTCGACGATGACGACGACTTCGATAACGACGTCGACGACGAAAACGACGACGACGTAATCGGAAACGGAGGGAACTAACCATGGTTCAAGATCAAGAAGACCGCGCACTGGTGTTCACCTACGACTACGAATCCGGCGAGAGTTTCGACGTCGTTGCGCAACTCGAGACGAGTACGACGGTCGATATTCTTCAGACCGGAGACGGAGAGACAGTTCCAGAGATATCCCAGCCGGACGACTACACTGGACACGTTATCCGGTACAACGACGGTGATGGGGCGACTGCACCGACGACGTTGCTCTTCCTCAGCGACGAGAGCCTGAGTGCAGACGATAGCGGCACACTCGGCGAGGACGCGACGATGTTCAGTTCCCGGCTGAACCTCCTCGAAACGACGCTAGACTAACACCCACTCACCACTTTTTCGCGCGTTGATTCGTTTACACGGTCCCCGACTCGCGATCCACTCCGAACCACCACGACGGAATCCGTTCCGAACCGATACGGCGGACCCGCGTTCCACCCGCGGACGAACGGACTGGCAGACCGAAGTAACCCGTGATCACAGGCGACCTGTGACTACAACCGGGCCAACCACCACAGGGGGCGACCCGACGACTCTCGAGACAATGGCACATCGATCCGACCCACCCAGACGACCGACGAACAGTTCGACCGACTCGACGAACACCGACGGAGAGAACCGCTGTCGCGAAGCGGAACGAAAGACGAGCGCTGCAGGGATTCTCGTAGTCGGGTCCTCGGGTTCGATCGACGGCGGCCGCGCCTCGAACGACGGACCCGAAGACGGGGAGGTAGCGTCGACGAGCGACGACGAGACCGAAGAAGCAAACGAACCCGAACCGGATCTCCTCGACCGACCGCTGTTGGTGTCAATGGACGACTATCAGCCGGGCAGTTCCTTCCGCGTCGTCGACCGACTGCCGGCACCGCTTACCGTCCAGCTCCTTCGGCCGCCGGACGGGGAGACGATCGCCGTCCTCGAGCGTCCCGACGAGTACGCCGGTTACGTCGCTCGCGACGAGAACACCGACTCGGTCTACGCGACGACGTTCCTGTTCACGCGCGACAGCCTCGAGACGGACGCCGAGTACGCGCTCGAGCCGGACGCGCAGGTGTTCAGTACGCAATTGCGACTGCTCGAATCGCGGGCACGGCGCGTGGATTCGGACTGAGCGGCGACCCGGTCACGTCCGACTCGCCGGTGGGTACTGGCCGACTCACCGGAGGCTACTGCGTCACTCGCCGATACCAACGGGCCGACCCGCCAGCGCCGACGGGGCGAGTCGGCGCTGGCCGTCGACAGCCCTCGTACCGATTACGACTACTGACCGCGAGCGACGCCAAACCTGAACTGGTTTATTCGGGGGCGCACAACCACCGGCCGATGACAGTCGTCGCCTTCGACTTCGACGGAACGCTCTCCGATTCGGAAATGACCGTACTGCTCGGCGATCGCTGTGGGGTCGCCGACGATATGGCCGAGATCACCGAACGGGCGATGAACGACGAGATTGGCTACGCCGAAAGCCTCCGGAAACGAGCCGCCTTACTCGAGGGGCTGGCGAAAGCCGACGTTACCGCCGCCTTCGACGAGGTCGAACTCCGCCCCGGCGCAGCGGACCTCATCGAGGAACTCAACGACGCGGGCGTGACGACCGCAATCCTCACCGGTGGCTTCGAACGCGGCGTCGCGGCTGCACTCGAGGCCGAGGACGTCACCGTCGATCACATCGTCTCGAATCGGCTGCCGATGGCCGACGACGGCGAACAGCCGGGAGCACTCACAGGAGACGTCGAAGGGCCGCTCATCGAGGGCACGAAAGACGACGCGCTCGAGGACCTTGCCGCCGATGTCGGTGTCGACCTCGCGGAGACCGTCGCGGTCGGCGACGGCGCGAACGATCTGCCGATGCTCGAGGTCGCCGGTCTCGCCATCGGCTTCGAGCCAAAGCCAGCCGTCGAACCACACTGTGACGTCGTCGTTTCGACGATGGCGGAGGCGCGAGAGGTCCTCGTCGACGAGAACGTGCTGACGGCGTACTGAGGACGGACTGGCCGATCGAGTCACTCACGTCAGGATGTTGACTCGAGTAGAGACCGTAGAATCGGCTGACAAGCGGCGATTACCAGCGAGTTGCAGACGAAAATCGGTTTGTGGAGCACTCGGCCGACCGTTCTCACAGCACGCGTTCGTAGTGCTGAAAATCCGTTGTAATAGCCTATTTCGCCACCGAGAGAGTTTTAACTCGTAATCGAGTAAGCCCCTTGTGATGTGGCAAGACTTCGTCTTCATGATCGGTAGCAGCCTCTCGATCGCCTTTCTGGCACCGACGCTTCGGGATGCCAGTTCTCGAGTGCCACTCGGAACGAGTCTGCCGTCGATGGCGATCGGTGTCGTCTACGGGATAACGTTCATGACCCTCGGTATGACGCTCTCCGCGCTCGGCGCACTCGCATCGGGCACGATGTGGGCACTGATCGCCGCGATTCGTTCACCGACTGGCAAGCACCTGACCGGGCGACTCCTCCGACTCGAGAGCCCGACGCTCCTCGCAACCGACCTCCGACGGTGGCTCGAGGCGGTTCGCTCGTCGGTCGACGTCGACCAGTACACGACGGGTGACCAAACGCATACCCACACCCACACCTCGAGCGATCACGCTGCAGATTGACGCGCGAGCCTAGAATTCGAACGGGCTTCAACTCGGTAGCTCTTCTCCGTCGAATGCTGGCGCTCCCGAAGAGAAGCAGTAGTCGCGAAAACACCGGCCGATTCCTGTGGGTTCCCCCACCACACTGAGTCGGCAGTGTCACGTCGAGATGCTCTTACTGCTGGTCGACTTTCGCCATCACGGTCTCGAGTGCGTCACGCCACTGCGTGATGAGACCGCCGATTGCGGCGAGCACAGCAGGGACGAGGAGTCCAGCGTAGAGAACGGCGCTACTCGTTGCTGGGCCGAACTCGATGTCCGAGACGCCGTCACCGTCGATGTACTCTCCTTCCTCGAGGCCCGGTGCTGCGTTCACACCGAGGTCCCCGAAGAACGCGGTGACCGTAGCATCCTCGGTGAACGTGTGGGTCATCACGACGGCGGCGATGAGCGCGAACACGAGGTACGGCGGAACCACGGTCAAACTGGCTTTGACCGCCTCAGTCGCGTCTTCGGCTTCTGTGTAGCGAGCGATTGCGTATCCCGCACCAACTGCACCGCCGATTGCCACTACGAACAACAGCGACGACGAGAGCAAGAAGGGAGTCGAGACGAATGCGGCGGCCTGATTCGGAACGTCAGCGAGAACGGCACGTTCACCCTCGGCCTCGAATCCGGCACCGAACACGCTGAGGTAACTCCAACCGGCAGCCTCCCACGAGGCGACCAATTCGGTAACGTCCTCTCCACTTCCGACCGGACTCGCCTGTGCCGTCGCGATGACCGTCACCAGAAGGTGTGAAAGGTACGTCGCGATGACCGCAATTGCACCGATTACTGCCCCTTGTTTGAACGGCAGGCCATTGTTTGTATTTTGATGAGTTTGCGGTTGTTGTGTCCGCTGATCATCGTGCTGTTCGTCTTCGTATTCGAGTTCGCTATCTTCCACCACGCATGATAGGTAAGATATCTTGATATTATGTATTTCGATATTGTACTACGAAGCAATATTTCGAGTTGGGGAGAGGAATCAGAGACGGCTACTGCTAACAGACAGCGTGGAGTGTCACTCTGAAAACAAACTCGTGTGCACCGGCGCGAACGAGTCGGTCTCATCGGGCGAGGAGTCGGTATCGGTGATCGTCCGTCCCGAAATTCCCTCCTCGAGCAGTTCCGAGAGCGGCGGCCCGACTTTTTCGGGTTCGACGAGGAAGGCGTCGTGGCCGTGGTCGGATTCGACGACGTGGTGGGCCACGTCGACGCCGGCCTCGCGACAGGCGTCCGCGAGCGCCTCGGATTGCTCGACGGTGAAGTGCCAATCGCCGGTGAACGAGAGCGCCAGCAGTTCGCCCTCGAACGCCGCAAGGGCGTCCGCGTCGGACTCGTAGCCCGCCGAGAGGTCGAAGTCGTCCATCGCGCGCGTCATGTAGAGGTAGCTGTTCGCGTCGAATCGATCGGTGAACTTCTCGGCTTGATAGTCGAGGTAGGACTCGACCTCCCGGTACGGGAAGAAGGCAGCCGCGGGATCCGGCGGCTCCTCGCGGACCGTTTCCCGGCCTGCCGACCGCCTCCCGAACTTGCGAGCCATCGAGGCCTTCGAGAGGTACATGATGTGACCGATCTGGCGCGCTCGAGCCAGTCCCTCTTCGGGGTCCGGGCCGTCGTAATAGTGCCCGCCGTTCCAGTTCGGGTCCGCAGTGATCGCCCGCCGCGCGACGGTGTCGAGCGCGAGACACTGCGGATCGAGGCGGGCGGCGGTGGCGACGGCACCCGCTCGGTCGACATCGTCGGGGAACCGTCGCAGCCAGTCGAGGACGTTCATGCCGCCGACGCTGCCGCCGACGACGGCGTGGAGGCGGCCAACGCCGAGTTCGTCGAGGAGGGTCCGCTGTGCGCGCGTCCAGTCCCCGACCGTCACCGGCGGGAAGTCGGTGCCATACGGTTCGCCCGTCTCGGGATTCTCACTCGAGGGTCCCGTCGTTCCGTAGCACGACCCCGGCGCGTTCGCACAGACGACGTAGTACTCGGTGGTGTCGATGGCTTTTCCGGGCCCGACGACGTCGCCCCACCAGGCGCGAGCCTGTCCGGCCGTCTCGTCGCCCGCATCGGGCCGTCTGGCGACGTGTGAACTCCCCGTGAGCGCGTGACAAACCAAGACGGCGTTGTCACCGTCGAACTCGCCGTAGGTCTCGTAGGCCACCTCGAGCGACGGAATCGACTCTCCCGACAGGAACTGAAACTCGCCGAGATCGATCGTGTTCTTGGTCGTCATGAGCGGTCAGTCACCTCCCGTCGCGTCCGTCTGGGTGGATTGGGCACGTGTCGCTGCGTCGATTGCCTGCTCGAGGTCGTCTAAGATGTCCTCGGGATTCTCGATTCCGACGGACATCCGGACGAGGTCCTCCGTCACACCCGCATCCGCGCGTTCTTCGGGCGTCAGTTGACCGTGTGTCGTGCTCGCGGGGTGGATCACGAGCGTCTTCGCGTCGCCGATGTTCGCGAGGAACTGCGCGACCTCGACTTCCTCGCAGAAGGTCTTCCCGCCCTCGAAACCGCTCTCGAGTCCGAATGCGACCATGCCGCCGAAGTCGTTCAGATACGTCCGAGCGTTGTCGTGCGTCGGATGGTCCTCGAGTCCGGGGTGGGTCACCCAGGCGACGTCCTCGTGTTCCGCGAGGTACTCCGCGACGATGGCGGCGTTCTCGCAGTGTTTCTCGACGCGAAGGGGCATCGACTCGAGTCCCTGCAGGGTCTGCCAGGCGTCGAAGGGTGACTGCTGGTTGCCCAGACTTCGCAGCGAGCGAAAGCGAACCGTCTCGGCGAAGGGGGCGTCAGGAAAGTCTCGCGAAAAGTCCACGTCGTGGTAGGCGTGATTCTCGCCCGCGATTTCGTCGTATCCGTGTTCGCCCCACGGGAACGTGCCGCCGTCGACGAGCACGCCGCCGACGGTCGTGCCCGAGCCGTGGAGCCACTTCGTGGTCGACTCCCAGACGATATCCGCGCCGTGCTCGAGCGGGCGACAGAGCGCCGGCGTCGCGAACGTGTTGTCCACGACGAGTGGAACGCCGTGGTCGTGGGCGATATCGGCGACGCGCTCGAAGTCGGGCGTGACGAGGGAGGGGTTGCCGATGGTCTCGACGTGGACGAACGCGGTGTTCTCGTCGATAGCCTCGGCGTAGGCGTCGTACTCGAGCGTCGGAACGAATTTCGTCCCGATGTCCCGGCGAGAGGCCGTCTTCGAGAAGTACGCCGTCGTTCCACCGTACGTGTCGGTCGAACAGACCACGTTGTCACCCGCCTCGGCGAGGACGAGCGTCGCCGAATCGAGCGCGGCCATCCCACTCGCCGTCGCGACCGCGCCCGCGCCACCCTCGAGGGAAGCGAGTCGGTCCTCGAGCGTGGTCACGGTCGGGTTGGCGATCCGCGAGTAGATGTAGCCCTCGGCCTCGAGGGCGTAGAGATCGGCCGCGGTATCGGCGTCGTCGAAGACGTAAGAGGTCGTCTGGTAGATCGGTGGTGCCATCGCACCCGTCTCGGAGTCGGGGGTCTGTCCGGCGTGTACGCTCCGCGTCCCGAGACCGCGCTCGGGACAGTCCGATTCGTCGACGGTCCCGTCGCTCGCGTCGTCGCTCATGTTTAGTATGCATACTACTGGAGCCACATATGCGCGTCAGTAACGGCAAAAACCGCAGTCGACTCGATGTGATTCACACACAAGGCGGTGAGAGCAGTCACGTCTCTCGCAGGCCGTATGACTACCGTCTCGGGAAACGCAGCGACGCCCATGCAGACGGTGTTTCACCTCACGACCGACGATCACGATGAGCAACAAACGACGCTAGCTATCGCGGAGAACCTCACGAAAGACGACTCCGTCGAGATGGACGACGTCGCAGTCGTCGCCCAGTCCCACGGCATCGAACCGCTGACCGCCGACGGTGAAGGCAGCGACACCGTCGAATCGATGCTCGAGTCCGGCATCTCGTTCAAAGCCTGTCACAACACGCTCGAGTTGAAAGAGCTGTCAGAAGAGGATTTGCTCGAGGGCGTCGAGACGGTTCCCTCCGGCGGCGGCGAACTCACGCGCTTGCAACACGAGGGGTACGCCTACATCCGTCCCTGAACGGACCCGATGGGATACGCCTACATCCGCCCCTGAACGGCCTCCATCTTCGAGCCCCGTTTTCGGGCCGTACTACCTGTTGGCGTCCCCCCACGAGCGAGGGAAAACGAACGACTTGATGGTTCCATAGTGTCAAGCGACGAGCGTGCACTCGAGTGACCGCGACCGGATCGTCCTCGCAGCCGTCGTCTTCGCCGTGTTGTTCTCCCAGCTGTTGCTCTATCCGGGCGTCGGGACGCTCGTCGAGACGCTGGGTGCCGACGAGACGACGTCCTTCGCGACGAGCGAACTCGATGCGAGCATGTGGTTTCTCGTCGCTGAGTTCGCCGCGTACGTCGCCTTCGTCGGGGTCTGGGGTGCCGCGAGCGACGTAACCGGTCGGCGAACGCCGTTCATCGTCGCCGGCGCGCTCGCCGGAGCCGTCAGTTACGCCGCGCTCGCCGCCGTTCCCGCGGTCGGCTCGATTCCGTTCGAAGGCGTCCTCCTCATTCGCGTCGTTCAGGGAGCGATGACCATCGGCGCGTTCTCGCTCACGATGACGATGCTGATGGATCTCGAGGGGGGCCACGGCCGAAACATGGGTGCCGCAGGAATCGCTATCGGCCTCGGTGCCGCACTCGGCGCACCGATCGGCGGGCAACTCACCGAAGTCGATCCAGTCGCACCACTCGCCGGCGCCGCCATCCTCCTCGTCTGTGTCGGCGCGCTCGTCACGCGCGTCCCGTGATCGAACGCAGGCGCACAGTCGGAGCGCGCGCGACTTGCTCGAGGGCATCCGCTGTCGGCCGTCGCTCTCGATTCCGTACGCGTTCGGATTCGTCGACCGGTTGACGGCCGGCTTTTTCGCCCTCGTCGGCACGCTGTACTTTCAGGAGACGTTCGGCGTCGGTCCCGCGACGACGGGGCTGTTACTCGCGTGCTTTTTCGCCCCGTTCGCGCTGTTGCAGTACCCCATGGGCGCACTTTCGGACCGAATCGGGCGCACGATTCCGATCGTCGTCGGCTCGCTGTGTTACGGACTCGGTATCCTCGCCGTCGGTGCCGCGCCCTCGGTCACGACCGTCGCGCTCGCGATGATCACCGTCGGCGTCCTCGGCGCGCTTGTCTCGCCCGCGACGATGGCGCTGGTCACCGACATCGCCGCCGAAGACGAGCGCGGCCTCGCGATGGCCGGCTTCAACGTCGCCGGCAGCCTCGGCTTCCTCGGCGGGTTTCTCATCGGCGGCACGGTCGCGAGCACCTACGGCTACGACCTCGCGTTCCTCACCGTCGGCGGGCTCGAGATCGCGATCGCCGTGATCGCCGTGCCGGCATTTTTACACTGGTCTCTCACTAAGAGTGACCGTCTCGATTACGATCGTATCTGACCGTCATCACGTAATTTCCAACGAGTTTAGACCCGAGAACTACCAGGATTTACACTGGTATGTAACCGCATGACAGCGTCGCGGTAGAGCGTATGAATTTTTATGTGCTCAACTCTAACGAGAAGGTGATGGCACGAGATAACGCAATTTCACGGCGGACAGCACTGAAGGTCACGGGTGCGGCAGCGGCAACCGCACTCGTCGCCGGTTGTTCCGACGATGACGACAACGGCGACGACGACAACGGCGACGATGACACCGCAGAGTACGAAGCAGAGCCTGACGACGAGATCATCTTCTTCGCCGAGAGTGACGGCTGGGAAGGCGAGTCCCCAGACGACATCGATGGCGAAGTCAACCCGACGCTCATCCTCGAGGAAGGCGAATCGTACACCATCGGCTGGGAAGAAGGCGACGGCTCCAGCCACAACATCGAGATTCGCGACGACGGCGGCAGCGTCGTGGACGGCCACCAGACTGACGAGGTCGACGAGCCAGACGGTGACGACCAGATGCTCGAATTCGAAGCCACCGAAGACATGGTCGAGTACGTCTGTGCACCTCACGACAACGCCATGATCGGTACCATCGAAGTCGAATAACGCGACAATTCACCAATCGCAGGCGGCCACTGTCGTCGCGCCGACGACTCATCGCCGAGTTTTCACGACTCCGGCTATTGGAGATGTGCTGTCGGCCTTCTCGACTCAGTCGAGATTTGCCGAATTTTCGTTTTCAACGAGGGACTCGAGAGCCAGCGGCTGCTCCATACCGGGTTTCACCAACGTGGTGAGACAGCCAAGATCGAACCCACCTCAGCGAATGAATCTGAGTGTGAATACGGGACCGAAAGGATCCCACAGCACCACGTCCTACTCACCGAAATATTCGCACAGACGCCGCGAGCAGTGGCCTCGCGAAACTGACGAGAGGGTCCCGTCTCGATTCGGCATCAAAAGTACCATACCGTCTCGCTCCGCAGTGGATATTATCAGGTGGTTTGCGTGACCAAGAAATCCGAGTACACGGGCGACTATCCCGACAAGACGCTGTATATCCCGGGCCCAACGGAGGTACGCGAAGACGTGATCGACGCCATGTGCGAGCCGATGTTCGGCCACCGCATGGATCAGATGACCGACCTCTACACGACCATCGTCGAGGACACGAAGGAGTTCCTCGGCACCGACAACGAGGTCGTCATCCTCACGGGGTCGGGCACCGAGTTCATGGAGAGTTCGATCCTCAACCTCGTCGACGAAAACGTCCTCGTCACGACCTGTGGCAGTTTCAGCGAACGCCAAGCCAACGTCGCCGAACGCCTCGGCAAATCGGTCGACACCCTCGAGTACGAGTGGGGACAGGCCGTCAAACCCGAAGACGTCCGCGAAACGCTCGAGGAACGCGACACCGACTACGACGCCGTCACCTGCGTGATGAACGAGTCTTCGACAGGCGTCCGAAATCCAATCGAGGAAATCGGTGACGTCCTCGCCGACTATCCGGATACGTACTTCATCGTCGACGCCGTTTCCTCGCTCGGCGGAGACTTCGTCGACATCGACGAGCACAACATCGACGTCATCTTCACCTCGGTCCAGAAGGCCTTCGCGATGCCACCCGGATTAGCGGTCTGCGTCGTCAGCGACGACGCCTACGAACGCGAACTCGAGTCCGACTCGGCCTCGTGGTACGGCGGCTTCCAGCGAACCCTCGACTACTACGACCGAAAGGGCCAGACCCACTCGACGCCCGCGATTCCGATCATGCTCGCCTACCGCAAGCAGATGAAGTACATGCTCTCCGAGGGCCACGCTGCCCGCGACGAGCGCCACCGCGAGATGGCCGAGTACACCCGCGAGTGGGCCAACGAACACTTCGCGATGTTCCCAGAGGACGGCTACGAATCGCAGACGGTCGCCTGCATCGAGAACACGCAAGGGATCGACGTCGCGGCGACCATCGACGCCGTCGACGAGGAGTACGGCATGGTCTTCTCGAACGGCTATGGTTCCCAACTCGGCGAAGAGACGTTCCGCATCGGCCACATGGGCGAACACGACCTCGAGAGCATTCAGGAACTGACCGATGCCATCGAGGACGTTGCTGGATTGTAGCCGTCTACGACGTACTTCGACCGCGAGCGAACGAAGTGAGTGAGCGGGCCGACGAGCGACCGGGGCGCGGCGCGAAGCGCCGCACAGAGGGTGCGAGGAGTGCGTTTGGTCCAGCTTTTGCCGAGCGTCGCCGAGCGTGCGCAGCGGATGCGGCTTGTCGCGCACGCTCGGCAAACGCGCAGCGCAAAAGGGGGTCTACGTGGGCGAACACGACCTCGAGAGCATTCAGGAACTGACGGTATACCGCTCCGTGTTGCTACCGGAACAATCCACCGAGCCACTCGAGAAAGCCGGTAAACAGGTCCACGACTCGTTCGAACGTCGAGACGACGCGATCGATTGGCGAGGAAGAGACGACCGGGTACTCACCGCCGTCGGTCGCGCGGTCGTCGCCGACTGCACCACGCGCGTCGATCAGTCCGTCTCCTTCCTCACAGGACTCGAGGACCGGCTCCGCGGTCTCGCCGAGAATCTCTCGAATGGAGTCGTTTGGCCCCGGACCATCCTCTTCGCGGGTCTCCCAGCAGAGCGCGGCGACGCCGGCGACGAATGGAGCGGCGACGCTCGTGCCGCTGGCTTCGGCGTACTCGTTGTCGACGGTGGTCGACGTAACGTCAGTTCCTGGCGCGAGCAAGTCGATTGCCGAGCCGACGCTACTGTACGACGCGAGCGTGTCGTCCTCGTTCATCGCGGTGACGGCGACGACATCGTCGTGGGTCGCGGGATAGGTGAGCGTCGCCTCGTCACAGGAGCCGTCACCATTGTTGCCCTCGTTGCCGGCGGCAGAGACGAGGAGGTGCCCCGCCGCGTGCGCCTCTTCGATCGCTTGATCGACCGTCGAACTCGAGGAGTCGCCCCCTAGACTCATCGTGATGAGTTCGATATCGTTGGAGAGACACCAGTCGATTCCGGCCACGAGTTCGCTGTATCGGCCTTCGCCGTCGTCGTTCAGAACTTTCACCGCGTAGAGGTCGGTTTCCGGTGCCACGCCCACGACGCCGACGTCGTTGTCGGACGCCCCGGCGACCCCCGCAACGTGAGTTCCGTGGCCGTGACGGTCCTCGTAGTCACTCGAGGTCCCCGAGGTAGTGACGTTCTCTCCGCCGGCGACCGAAACGCTGCAGTGGTCCGTCTGGATTCCCGTGTCGAGGATCCCGACGTCGACGCCAGACCCGTCCGGCTCGACGTCGTCGGCACCGATTCGTTCGATGCCCCACGACGGCTGTTGGCTCGGGTGTCTCGAACAGTCGCTCCCACCGCCGGGGTCCAGAAGATCCGGAATAGACGGCGACCACTCGTCGGGAATCCCCGTCTCGTCGTCCTCCTCGACGTCCGAGACGAGCCGATCCTCGAGCAGGGTCGAACGGCTCTCGGCCGGCACCTCCGCGACGACGAACTCGAAGTTGTCGTACTCGAGGAGCGTTGTGCCGCCGACGGCCTCGATGACGTCGAGGAGGTCACCGATTCCCTCGAGCAGTCCAGTCTCGGGGTGGACGAACAGTCGCTCGGTGTCGCTCCCATCGTCGTCGTCGGAGTCAGTATCGGTATCGGGTTCAGTGGCCGATCCGGGCGTCCCGAGTACGCCGACCGCGGCCCCGGCACCGACACCCTGGAGCACCCGCCGCCGACTGAGTTGCATGCACGGTCACACGACCAAGTTCGGAATAAGTCTTCCGTGTAATCGTGACAGTCATTCGAAATGGTATGTAGTGGTACGCGAACAAAGCGCGGTACGGAGCCACGGGGTGATCTGAGACCTAGTGCCCCGAACGAGCCACGCTCGTGAAGATAGTGCCTCGAGTCCCGAGAGCCAACAGGAGAGACTCGAGAGCGCGCCCGAAAAGAGCGTCGCTGGCGCTCTCGCCGGAAGCTATCGGAAGAAACGGTCGTGTCGTCGCTATTGAATGTGGCCTTCTCGTCGGAGCTGGTCGGCCTCGCTCTTCTCGTAGCGCCAGGTGATGTCGCCCTTCTCGTCTTGCCAATCCCAGGGCTCGACGAGAACGACGTCGTCCTCGCGAATCCAGATACGTTTTTGCATCTTGCCGGGGATGCGTGCAGTGCGTTCTTGGCCGTCTGCACAGCGTACTTTAACGCGATTCGCTCCGAGCATGTTGGTGACGGTCGCGAAGACCTCGTCGTCGTCCGGCATCCGGAGGTTCTTCCGGCCGCCCTCACCGTCGTCGCTCATAGTTCGCCTTTCGGAGGCGATCCGTTTAACCCTTTACTGATTGCATCGCAGACCAGCCGAGGACGGGCCCGAGGCGGGAAACCACGTCGTTTATTTCCTTCGACAGGACAAAACTCGTATGCTGCAGAATCTCGGCCCGTTGGGAATCGCTGGGTTGGTGCTCGTACTCGCCGGAATTGGGCTCATCGCGTACGTGAGTCCGCTAATCGCCATCGGGATCGCGCTCGTTCTCGGGGGGCTCGGACTCGTCGTCAAGGCGCTGGTCTCGGGGCTGCTCCAGAGTTTCGGCATGTTCTAATCAAACCGACGTTGCCATCGCGCTCCGAACCATTTTGTCGCACACACCCGTACGGTGCGTATGGACTACACGCTCCAGTACTACGACCTCGTCCTGGTCTGTATCGCCGCGAGTCTCGGTCTTGGAGCAGTTATCGGCTACGCCACGCCGGTCGCCCTCGAGCTTTCGATCGTTGCACTCGGACTCGTGTCGATCGGATTTATCGTTCACGCGTTGTTCGTCAACGGCCCAGTCGACGAAGTGGCGGATCTGACCGAGGAAGTCGAACCCGAAGCGGTGCCGAAGGTGCTCTCACCGATCGAATCGCCAGAGTAGAATAATCGCGAAGCCGCACATGCGGCCCTTCAGACCTCGTTGTCGCCGGCTCGGTGTTCGCTGATGAGTTGATCGACCATCGCCGCCTTACGATCGAGTTCTCGCTCCGTCGCTCGTTCGTGCCAGTCGTCGATGACCGCCTCGACGTCGTCTTCGCGAGCGACGGCCAGTTCGTCGACTTCCTGCATCGCGACGTCGTCCGCCGGACCGACCGGAATCTCGTTGTCGAAGAGAATCTCGTCTGCGATCTCCGAGAGGCCGCCGTCTTTCAAGACGACTCGAGGCTCGAACTCCGCGAGGAGCGTGGCCGTCGATTTCCCGGCGCCACTCGCGTCTCGCACGTAGACGACGTCGCCCGAGATGATGCCGTACTGTTCGTCAGCCTCGCGAATCGCCCCCTTCGTGAACTTCTCGACGACTTTGACGGGAACGAGTCCCTCCTTTTTCGCCGAGACGTCACTGAAATTCGAGTGATCGAGTTTCCAGAGCGCCTTCATTCGCTCGACTTTGTCCTCGAGTTCAGAGACATCCTCGCGGGCGTCGTCGCGCTCGCGTTCCAGCCGGTTCGCTTTTCGCTCGAGGCGGCTGACCTCTCGGTCCGTTCGAACCTGCGTCCGTTCTTCACGACGGGCGAGCGTCAGCTTCGACTCGAGTTCCTCGATTCGCTCGTCGCGCTCGGAAATCCGTCCCTCGAGCGTGTCGACGTGTGAGTCGAGGCGTTCGACCTGGCGCTCGAGGGAGTTGATTCGCTTTTCCTCCTCGGTCAGTTCTCGCGGCTCGTGCTCGGTGGCATCCTCGTCGCTCGAGTCGTCGTCAGACAGGTCCGTGAGGACGGCTTCGACGCTCTCCTCGCCGGCGACGACGCGGGCGATCACCTCGCCGCGGTCGATTCCCGGCGGGAGCTTTCTGGCGATGCGTTCGAACTGATCCTCGTGGGCGTCGAACGCGTAGAGCGCGGCGGCCATGGCGTCGCGCTGGTGATCGTCGTCGTAGGGCTCCTCCCGCGTCCGATGTTGTTTCTCGTCGATCGGCAAGTCGCTCGTCGGCGTCCAACCCGCGGCGTCGAAGCTCCGACGAAATTTCTCGACCGTTTCGGGCATCGGCGTCACGTCCGCAGCCACGACGATCGGGCGGCCGCGTTCGACGATCCACTCGATCACGTCGGCCGTGTCGCTGGTTCGCGAACTCCAGACGTCGAGCACCTCGCCCTCGAGGCTCACGATGGCGGCGGCAGTCGTCGTCCCGGGGTCGATGCCGACGAGGACGTGATCCCGACGTTTGACGAGCGGGCGAAATTCGATCCCGTCGCGGCGCTCGCGTTCGATTTCGACGCGAACGTCGCCCGATCTGTTTCGTGAGACGGGGATATCCTGGGGACGGCTCTCGACGGTGAACACGGCGTTCGCGAAGCCGCCGTAGGCCTCTCTGACGTCTCGGTCGTACTCGAGGTTCGCCTCCTCGAGTTCGGATTCGACCTCGCGGGCTCGTTTCTTCACGGAGCCGTGAATGCGGCGGGTGAAGCGGTCCTCGCTCCAGCCGCCGCTGCCCGTCGAGCGACCGCGAGCGACCTTGACCTCAGTGGTGTCCGTAAACGCGGAGACTTCGTGGCCGACGTTGTGGGCGGCCAGTCGAGCCGAGGCCTCGGCTTCCTCCATGGGGTCCTTGCCGTAGGGGATGCCGTGGCGTTTCGCGACTCGAGAGAGCGGCTCGGGCTGATTGGCCCCCGTCACTTGCACGAGTTTCGTTTCGGCAGGCAGCGAGCCGAGGAGGTGGATGAGCTGATCCTTGTCCGCCGCCAGCTCGTACATGTTGTCCGTCGCAACGATGGCTGGCTCCTCGTCGTCGATCAGTCTGCGGAGTTTGCGATGGGTGACGACGTCTCGAGTGACGCCCTCGCCGTCGTAGACGACGAGTGCGTACGATGGGGCGTCGCCACGGACGTCCCCACTCTGAATATCGACACCGAAGACGACCGCGTCGAGGGCACTCGTTCGCGTACTCACAAGAGCGTCTAGGGACGAGTCGGTGATAAATCCGGCGCGGGTTCGTGCCGGCCGTCGGCCCAACTGCGACGGAACGAGCTGTCGTGACAGAGAGATGGATAATCGAGAGTACGAGGACTAATCGACATCGGTTGCTCGTGAGGAGTCGTCGGGCTGTGTCGCCAACGGCCACGAGAACGTGAGCAGGACGCTGTCACACCTCGATTCAGGCGTCCGGATAGAAAATCTCGAGTTCGTCGCCGTCGTCTGGAAGAAACACCTCACCGTCGAACACCTCGCGGGCTTGCTCGAGGTGGTCACCGGTGTGACCCGCGTAACGCGAGGAGAGGTGCAGTAGTGCGAGGCGGTCCGCACCAGCCCGGTTCGCGATTTCGGCCGCCTGTCTGGCCGTCGAGTGAGCCGTCTTCGCGGCTCGATCGGCCCAGTCGTCAGCGAACGTCGCGTCGTGGATCAACAGGTCTGGTTCGTCCGCGACCTCGATCGTCTCCGTGGTCGGTCGCGTGTCGCCCGTGTAGACGATCGATCGACCGGGGCGAGGGTCGCCGACGACCTGCTCGGGCTCGACGACGGTCCCGTCCTCGAGTTCGACGGAGTCGCCCTCGTGAAGCGTGGAGAACTTCGAGCCGACGGGGACGCCGAGTTCTTCGGCACGCTCGCGGTCGAATCGCCCCTTTCGGTCGTCCTCGACGAGCGCGTAGCCAACGGAGCGAGCGTCGTGATCGGTGGCGAACGCTCGCACCTCGTAGTCCTCACTGCCGTAGGCAACGTCGCCGTCGCCGACCTCGTTGATGTGGACCGGAAACGACGGGCGGTTTCCGAGCGCGTTCACCAGTCCCGAAATTTTGCGACGGGTTCCGTGGGGCGCGTGGATCGTGAGCGACTCCTCGCGGTCGTTGAAGGCCATCGTCTGGAGCAGTCCCGGAATGCCAAAGACGTGGTCCCCGTGGAGGTGCGTGATAAATATCTGTGAGATCGAGAAGCCAGTTCCAAAGCGCATCAACTGACGCTGGGTTCCCTCTCCGACGTCGAAGAGCAACTGCTCGCCTTCTCGAGCGACGAAGATACTGCTCGGGTTGCGGTCGGTCGTCGGAATCGCCCCAGCCGTCCCCAGAAACGTCACACGCAGTGGCATCGCTCCCTACTGGGAGTGCCGTCACTAAACCCCCTTCGGATGGTGCTGACCGACTCGATTCGTTGTGGTTGAAAACAGTCCGCTCGAGCGAAGCTGTCTATTTTGTCGACTCTCGAAAGTCGGCGATGGACGATGGTCGATAGTGAAATCCACGAGTAACGTGACATTACCGTCACGAGGACCCGACTGAGACGGGGTACAACCGGTCAGTGTCGGTGAGGATGTACTGTCGCGTGGCACCAATGCTCGAGTCCTGTGAACAGACTCAGCGTTTTACGTCCCTCGAGTGTGTATCCGAGAACGATACCAGTCTCTATGAGTTCAGGACTGACGTTTGGCACGATCAAGCGCGTGGTCGCGATTCTGATCGCGATCGCGGTCGTGCTCGCCGCCGGGATCATCGTCGGGCAGGCACCCACCCTCTTCGGCGTCGAGGACGATCCCGAAGCGTCGATCGAGTTCGACGATCAACAAAGCGACGGCGAGAACGTGACGATCGAGGAAGTATCTCTCTCTGATGGCGGCTTTATCGTCGTTACCGACGGCAGTGGCGAATCACTCGCCGTCTCCGAATACCTCGGCTCCGGGACGCACGAGGATGTGACCATCGATCGCGACGAAGACGCCGACGACGAACTCGTCGGCCAACTCACCGCGACGGTCCACCAGGACACGACGAACGACGAGGAGTTCGTCCACGAGGAAAGCGAGGGCGAAGACGACCAGCCCTACCTCGAGGGCGGATTCCCCGTCGAAGAGACAGCGACGGTGATGACGACCGACGACGACGAGTCGTTCTCGGACTCCTTCGTCGTCGAATCCATCGACGCACCGACGTCGGCGACGACCGACGAGGAGATCGAAATCACCGCCGAAATCAGGAATCCGACGGAGATCGAGACCCAACAGAACGTCGAAATTCGTCTCGGCGGGACCGTCCTCGAGCAACGGCCGCTCGAACTCGGCGGCGGCGAATCCAGCGACGTAACGTTCGACGTCGAAACGAGCAGTTCCCCGCCCGGCGAGCAACCGATCGGCGTCTACACCGAGGGCGACGGGGAGATCGAAATGATCGACCTCGAGTTCCACACCGACCCAAGCGTCGACGTCGTCGACGCGAGCGACGAGCGCGTGACGGCCGATGTCGCGATCCCCACCGAGGGAGCGCTCGTGATCGAAGACGAAGACGGCACGGTCGTCGCCTCGAGCGAGCAACTCGATCCCGGCGAACACGAGGACGTGACCGCGGACTTCGAGGACGACGCCGACGTCGACGAGGAGGCAGAACTCACCGCCGTCCTCTATGACGGCGATCCGGACGAGACGGGCGTGCCACTCGAGGACGAAGACACCGGCGAGCCAATCGAAGAGACGTTCACGATCGCCGAGGTGGAAGCCCAAGCGGACGACGCGGACGACGAAGACGATGGGGACGACAGCGACGAGTAACGCAACATCGACTCGAGACGACTGACGCGAGGTCGAATCACGACGGCCGACGCTGAATTGGACCGTGACAATCGACTTCCAAAGACTAACTTTCGGGCCGCCCCTACTATCCGGCGATGGACGCGCCGCTGTGGACCGACACCCACGCCCCGGAGCTGGCCGAGTTGCCACAGGACGACGCTCGCGAGTACTTAGAGCGAGCCGTCGACGAGCCAATCAACCTCCTGTTGCAGGGTCCACCCGGCAGCGGGAAGACCGCAGCGGCGCGCGCACTTGCCCGTGAGGCACACGAAGACCCGGACAACGACCTGATCGAGATCAACGTTGCCGACTTCTTCGGTCGGACGAAGACGGAGATCAAGAACGATCCGCGCTTCGAGCAGTTCCTCGTCGGGCGATCCTCGATGTCCAAACGGGACATGATCAACCGCGTCCTCAAAGAATCGGCGAGCTACGCCTCCGTCTCCGGCGAGTACAAGACGATCCTGCTCGACAACGCCGAGGACGTCCGCGAGGACTTCCAGCAGGCGCTTCGCCGGATCATGGAACAACACCACCGAACGACCCAATTCATCGTCGCCACGCGCCAGCCGACGAAGCTCATCCCGCCGATCCGCTCGCGGTGTTTCCCAGTCTCCGTTCGTTCCCCCTCGAGTGAAGAGACCGTCGCCGTCCTCGAGCGAATCGTCGAGCGCGAGGACGTCGCGTACGAAGCCGACGGCCTCGAGTTCGTCGCCGGCTACGCCAACGGCAATCTCCGGCAGGCTATCCTGGCCGCCCAGACCACCGTCGAGGACGAGGGCGAACTCACGATGCAAGCGGCCTACGAGACCATCGGCGAGGTCGGCCTCGAGGACGAAATCGAGGAGATGTTAGACGACGCCGAAGCCGGTGAGTTCACGGACGCCCGCAGCGCGCTGGACGACCTGCTCGTCGACGAAGGGCTCGACGGCGAGGAAGTCATCGATTCGATCCTCGGCGTCGCTCGCAAACGATACCAGGGCGAGCATCTGGCCCGAATTCACCGACTCGCCGCTGATATCGAGTTCGAGATGCACGAGGGCTCGAGCGACCGGATCCACGTCTCTCACTTGCTGGCAGAACTGGGACGGGATGCCTGAGTGGTATGCGCTACCCCTTCGCATACACTTTTCTCGAAGAGAGTCGAATCACGGTCGAATACGTATGCCAAGCTCACTCAGTCCGGATCGCCTCGCGTCGGCGATCGAATCGACGGATCCGCTCGCCGTCCTCGACATCCGCGAGCCACTGGATTACGCGAACGGCCACGTTCGAGAGTGCACGCCGGTCCACCGACCGGTCCTTGAGGAGCGCCTCGCGACGCTAGTCCCGAACCGATCGACCCCGATCGTCCTCTGTGATCGCTCGGGCGACCGCGCGCCCCTCGACACCGCGTGGCTCGTTCGAAACGGGTACAAGAACGTTTCGTTCCTCGAGGGCGGAATGGCGGCGTGGGAGGCCGCCGGCAACGAGGTGATCGAGGCGATCGACGGGGTCCCCCACACGGGGTTCGACTTCACCAGCAAGGAGTTCGGGGAGCGAGTCGAAGCCGAGGAGCGCCTGTCGAAGCTGACGCCCGAGGAGTTCGACGACCTGTCGTCGGCAGAGCCGCTGACCGTTGACGTACGGACGCCGGAGGAGTACGCGGACCGCACGATCCCCAGGTCGGTCAACCTCGAGGGAGTCGACGCCGCCCTCTACGCGGAGACGCTCCGCCGCGACGAGGAGCGACCCCTCGTCGTTCACTGCGCCGGTCGGACGCGAAGTATCATCGGAGTCGCGACGCTCGAGAAGCTCGGCCTCGAGAACGTCTACGCACTCGAGAACGGGACGATGGGGTGGGAGCTGGCCGACCAATCCCTCGAGGAGAATCCGGACCGACGGTCACCGGACCTCGACGTCGACGGGGAACGACGCGAGCGACTCCGCCGTTCGGTCGAGAAACTGCTCGCGGACACCGACGTGGAACTGCTCGATCCTCTCGAGATAGAACGCCTCGAGGCCGCGGTTGACGAGCGACAGACGGTGTATCGGATCGACGTGCGAACCGAAGCGGAGTACGCTGACGGCCACCTTCCCAACGCCGTCTCGGTTCCCGGCGGACAGGCGATTCAGACGGCCGAGCGACACATTGCCGTCCGCGACGCCGAGATAGTCTTCGTCTCGGACGACCACGTCCGGTCGGCGATCACCGCCTACTGGTTCGACGAGATGGGGTTCGAGAACGTCACCGCCCTCGAGGGCGGGGTATCAGCCTGGATGGAAGCCGGACGGGATCTCACGACTGATTCGCCCGAGAGCTCGGTCGTCGCTCCGGCGCTCCTCGACGATGTCGGGACCATCGCGCCGGAGCAACTCGAGCGGCTCCGAACAAACGGACGCGTAGCGATCCGGAACGTCGACGCGAGCGGCGCGTTTCGCGACCGTCACATTCCCGGATCGAAGTGGGTTCCCCGCTACGAACTCGAGGCGCACATCCGATCGAACGAGACGAGCGAAACGTTGGTCCTCACCTGCGACGACGGCTCGATTTCCAGGGCCGCTGGAGCGATGCTCGTCGCCGAGTGCGACCGCTCTGACGTGCGGGTACTCCGGGGCGGCGTCGAGGCGTGGGCGGACGCCGAACAGCCCCTCGCCGACGGCGAGACGGGGCTGACCGTCGAGCCTCGAGACGACGTCTACGACCTGACCGGAGAGGGCTTTCGAGATAACAAGCGTGCGTACCTTGAGTGGGAGGAACGCCTCGTCGAGTGAGCTGACAGCAGTGGCCGTCTCGGAACGTGCGCTTCACCGTCGACGCTCGCGTAGCGATCGGGATACGCTCATATCACTGCCCGTACTAGCCGGAAATACGCTCCTATGCCTACGGTACTCGAGACACGTATCGAGAATCGCTTTCGCGTTCAGCCAAATCACGCGAACAACAACGAGACGCTCCATGGCGGCAACCTGATGAAGTGGCTCGACGAGATCGGCGCGATGTCCGCGATGCGCTTTTCCGGCGAGACCTGCGTCACCGCCCGCGTCAACGAACTCGAGTTCGAGCGGCCGATCGGAATCGGTGACACGGCCGTCGTCGAGGCGTTCGTCTACGATACCGGTCGGACGAGCGTGCACGTCGGTCTCCGAGCGTGGCGTGAAACCCCAACGACCGGTGAGATGGAGCGAACGACGGAGTCGTCGTTCACGTTCGTCGCGATCGACGAGGACGGCTCTCCAGTCGCCGTTCCGGAACTCACGGTCGACTCAGAGCGAGGACGAAAACTCCGAGAACGAATGCTCGAGACCGAAGCCGAGTCGTAATCAGCCCGCGCCATCCCAACCGGCCAGCAGAACAGTCTTCCACGGCTCTGTTGAAATGCGCTGTGAGCGATGAGTCTGAATCCCGGTGGTGAAGACATGTCCTGTATTTAGCAGTCGGTGCGTTGGTTTTAGCAGTCGAAACGTTAGTTTCACGCTGGCGTTCGTAAGTCAACATCTCAGTGCCGACGCTAGCGATAGTTTGGTCAAACTAGGTATAGTGAGAGAGATTCGTTTGAGAGCAAAACCAGCAGACAGCAGGTGCGTCTCTGCGTTCGTTACTGGAAGGAACGAGGAGGGGCGTCTGTGCGTACGTAAAGGCAAGGTTCGCGAGATGCGCCCTCAAGACTCGCGCCACTTGTGGCTACACTCGACGCAGGTGAACAGTCGAACCTCATAGGAACCGCCCGGCTTCGGCATCATCTCGTAGTAGGCCCAGTCGCTGTCACAGTCGTCCGCTGGACAGGGTTCTTGCATCGTCTCAGTGGAGCCTTGGGTCGCGTCGGCCACGACGGGTGCCTCGTCGTCCTGTTGGTCCTCCTGGATCGACATTGCCGCTTCTGCTTGGGAGTCCCGCGGGTCCTCGTTCTCACATGAGCGACACACCCACGTGTCGCCCTCCGTATGCATCATCGACCCACACCCGTCGCAGAATTGCATTGTAAACGAATCTACGCAAGTGGCAGATATAGGTTTGTCATTCGACGACGTTCAGAGATCAGCGAACTGGACCAAACGATTCGATCTGACTGAATCTACAGGAACTGGTGTGCAAGATTCGCGACGTGTATTCAACACGCAGTTCCTGTCAAGATTGACGGTTTCGAGAGCGCCCCTTTCACCGATCTTGCATTGGATGCTCGAAAGAATCAGTCTCGAGCAACCGATTCTTCGTTCTCTTCGCCCGTTGTCTCTTCGTCGGGTTCGGATGGCTGCTCGAGTTTTCGCAGGCGAGCTTTCATGATGCGGGTGTTTTCGACGCCCTCGACGGTGATCCGGACGCCGTCGAAGGTGATCTCCTCGCCTTCCTCGACGAGACGACCCGCGCGATTGAAGATAAAGCCGGCGATGGTCTCGAACTCCTCGCCCTCGGGAAGTTCGATATCGAGGGCTTCGTTGACGTCCTCGATGTTGACCTCGCCGCGGACGATGACGGCCCGGTCGTCGACCTCCTCGATCGGTTCGTCCTCGCCGGATTTGAGGATCTCGCCGACGATCTCCTCGATCATGTCCTCGACGGTCACGAGTCCCTCCGTGGTCCCGAACTCGTCGATGACGATGGCCATGTGCATCCGGTTTTCGCGCATCTCCGTGAGGAGTTCGTCGACGTTCTTCGACTCGGGGACGTGTAAGGTCGGTTGGATCAGGTCCTCGAGTTCCAGATCATCGGCGTCCGTCTCGCCGTAGTTCAGGTCGCGAACGAGGTCGCGGATGTGAACGACGCCCTGAACGTTGTCGAGACTACCTTCGTAGACCGGAACGCGGGCGTGACCGCTCTGGATGCAGGTTTCGATGGCCTCGTCGATGCTCGCGTCTTTCGGGACGGCGGTCATGTCGAGTCGGGGCGTCATCACCTCCTTGACGATAGTGTTGTTGAAACGGAAGATTCGCTGGAGCATCTCGTGTTCTTCTTCGGCGAGCACACCCTCGCGTTCGCCCGACTCGATCATCTCCTGAATTTCGTCGCGGGTGACGTACGGCGACTCGATCGCCCCCGTCGAACCGGTCAGTTTGTTCACCTGGCGAGTGAGGTAATCGAAGAGGACGATGAGCGGGTAGAGGAGGTACTCGGTCGCTTTCAGGGGCTTCGAGATGCGGATGGCCCACGATTCCGTGTTTTCGACCGCGTAGGATTTGGGGACGCTCTCACCGAACAAGAGGACGATCGCAGTGATGCCGAACGTCGCCAGCAAAACGGCCGACAATCCGCCGAAGTACAGTCCCAATAGGGCAGTCGCGATCGACGACATCGCGATGTTGACGATGTTGTTGCCGACGAGGATCGTCACCAGCAGTCGGTGTGGGTCGTCCTTGAGCGCCTTGACCAGACTCGCTCCGGGGACCTCATCCTCGACCATCCCCTCGAGACGGTGTTTTGGGAGATTGAACATCGCAATTTCCGAGGAAGAGAAGAATCCGGAGAGTGCGATGAGGATCGTTACTGCGAGCACCCCGAGAACGGTCACCGTCGTCTGATCGATCTCGAGTCCCGCGACGGGAACTTCATACGCCGCAAACACGATCCCAGACAGCAGAGACGTCGCCATTGATGTGGGACTTAATAGCCGAACCGGTTAACCGTTTACCATTTACGGGTCGCCGCGAGCCAGACATCTCTACAGGGGAGGAGGAAGCGATACGAACGCCGCCGACGACACGTTTACCAGATCGGTTCCCGTACAACCGGGTATGGGAGATACGCACGGTACAGACACCGACGCGCCGATCACGTTCTATCGTCTGCAGGCGTGTCCGTACTGCGAACGCGTCACTCGAGTGCTCGAAGACGCCGGTCTCGAGTATCACTCACGATTCGTCGAACCGCTACACTCCAAACGCGACGTCGTCAAACGCGTCGCCGGCGTCCGTACGGTTCCCGTCATCGTCGACGAGAACACCGGCGTCACGATGGCCGAGAGTGCGAACATCGTCGACTATCTCGAGTCGACCTACGACCCCGACGGTGAGAACGCGAACGCGAACAGAAACGGAGGGGGGCACTAGTGCCCGACTTCGAAGTCGTCGAACTCGGCTCCGCCAACCATCCGACGCCAGGGGAGGCCATCGAGGACTTCACGCGGCCGCTGGTTACCGACGAGTTCTGGGAGGATCGCCAGCTATCCGAACTGCTCAGCGAGGAAGGACGCACAATCGTCGTGTTCACCCCGATGATCGGCTCGTTCGTCGGCACCTACATCTGGAGCGAACTCGAGGAGCGAGCGTGGGCCGAGCGGGCGAATTCGGTCGTCGGCGTCACCGCCTCGACGCCCTACGGAATTTCACAGTTTCTCGAGGAAAACGAGCTCCCGTTCACGCTCTTTGCCGACCCGAGCAACGATGTCGCGGCCGCCTACGGCATCGACCACGATCTCGACGGGATGGCCGGCGTCAGCGAGCCGCGAGTAGCGTTTTTCGCCGTCGAACCGGATCTGACCGTCGACGCCGCCTGGGTCGCGACCGAGTGGCCCGAGTTCCCCGACTACGACGCCCTCGAGTCGGAACTCGGCCTCGAGTCGCGGTAGAACGGATACGGCTCCAGCGACGGAGGCTGGCCACCCAAGGACGCTACGTTTTTGGCCCAGACGCGGCGACGCTACTGTATGGACACGGTGGACGCGGAGACGCTCGAGCGAGGCGCAGCGGCGATCCGTGCGGGGGAGTTGGTCGTGTATCCCACCGAGACGGTCTACGGACTGGGAGCCGACGCGCTCGACGCTGACGCCGTCGAGCGCGTCTTCGAGGTGAAAGGGAGGGATCGGTCGAAGCCGGTCTCGTTTGCTGTCCCATCGTTCGAGACGGCCGTCGAGGCCGAGTACGTTCACGCGAACGAGCGCGAACGCGCCTTCGCGGCGGAGTTCCTCCCGGGACCGGTGACGGTGCTCTGTGAACGCGGCGAGGCGATTCCGGACGTGCTCACCGCCGGCGCGGACCGCGTCGGCGTGCGCGTTCCCGACTGCGAACCCGCACTCGCACTACTCGAGCGGGCGGCACGACCAATCACGGCGACGAGTGCAAACGTCAGCGGTGAGCCAAGCGCCCGCCGCGTCGCCGATATCGGCTCGCAGGTTCGAAACGCGGCGTTCGTAGTCGGGGCCGACCAGCTGTACGCGTCTGGTCGCGAAACGGACGAAGTGAACGAAACGACCGACGGTGACGACGAAGCCGACAGGGACGAAGCGAACAACGGGGACGAACGAACCGAAAGCACCGTCGTCGACGTTTCGACGGGAACGATCCACCGCCGCGGAGCGAACGCGGCAGCGATCGACGCGTGGCTCGAGAATAACTGATCGCGAAGCGCGTTAGTCGGCCGCCTGTTCGTGGTCGGCGTGAGCGTGCTGGTCACAGCCGAGAGCGCTGATTGCGAGGCGAGCGCTTTGGCGAAACAGTGAATCGACAAATCGGAGGACGTTTCTGGGACCTGTCTGGACGCCAGGTGAGCGATAGCAAACGATCAACGACCACATGATCGCGACGCCGGCGGACCCGAGCGCAGAGAAGGTCATCCCCATCGTCGCGTACGTGAAGGCGTAGATGCCACCGATCGTCATCGACGGAACGCTCGAGCCGAGCGGGATTCGGGCGGAGGTATCTCGGATCGTCGGTGCGAGGAAGACGATCGAGAGAACGCTTCCAGCGAGAAACACAAGGTCTTGCCACATCATCGTAGAACGCATTACTCGGTTTTGAGTAAAAGTCTGACGGTCCGGGAGCGGTCGCCTTCCGGAATCGTCCCGAGAGAGGAGTATCACGGCATCTAACCTGTATTTTAGAATCCGAGTAACGAGCGAAGCGTCCGGGTTCGGACGCCACACTTCGTCGCGAACTCGCAGGCGGAACACTTCGATCGATTGGTCGTTCGAGCCGGCGGGCCGTCGAGTTCCCGAACCGAGCGAAGGACTCGTCGATACCGGGCTTTTCGACGCGTCGAGAGTTTGATTCGTCGAATTACCCCGTGAGCGGGATACTCGAGCCAGGCGTGCTCGACTCGCTGGTCGTGTTCCCACGACAGCGCCTTGGCGGCTCCGACGGCGTGGACCGACTGAGAGTCCCAGACCCCCTGTTCTGGAGGGGAACCGGTCGAAATCAGGACGGGCTCGAGTGGGTCCTCGAGAACCTTGTGGACGATACCGTGGCAGTCGCGGCCAGCGACGTAGGTGTTTTGCACACTCGCCGCCGTGAGTCGATTCCAGTGGCCGCGCGCTTCGAGTCTGTCTCTCGTCGCCCCGAGTCGCTCGCGATACTGGATCGGAGTGGCGGCGATCGGTTCGGCCTCGAGTGCGCCCGCTGGAGCGCTCAGCAGTTCGGGATAGCGCGTCGCGAGGTTTCGAATCGAGTCGACGACGGGCGGCGGTTCACCGTCGTCGTCGCTCGTCTGACGATAGTAGCACTTTCGCGGACAGTACGCGGCCGTCCGCAGATCGCTCAACGAAACGAGGGCTCGAGTCACGGACGCTCTGGCCGCCCGTTGGTATAAAAAACAGTGGCGGCTGTTCGGTGGAACAACGTTGCAACGTGCCAGCGGTGGCAGACGGAGCGTTAGAAGTCTACGTCCGTTTCCATCCCTTCCGTCGCGTCCTCGAGGCCGTCCTCGCGAACGTCGCTAGCCATTCGTTCGGAGAGGTCCGCATCCGCGAGGATGCTGTCGAACTCGTCTCGGTAGCGATCGTTGGCGGCCCGAGACTCGTCGGTCGCCGTCGCGACCCGTCGGTAGCGACTGATCTGGTCCTCGCTGACGTCGTACTCCTCGGCGAGCGTCGCATCGTCTTCCTCGCGCTCTCGGATAGCGACGAGGTCGACTTCGTCGGCGTCGTCGTCTCGAACGAGGTGCAACGAGAGGCGGGCGTCGAACGCCGTCTCGGGATCGATACCGACGTCGTCGGCAATTTCTTCGTCGGTCTCGCCATCGTAAAATGCCGTCGCCACGTCGGCGAGTTCGTCGTTCGAGAGGGTGGTATCGAACTCGTAACGCTCACGCATCTGCTGGACGACGCTCTCGAGGCGCTCTTCGACCGTTCGCTCGTCGCGCTCGAGTGATCCGCGCGTGTTTTCCTGGGATTCGGTGACCGTCGCGTCGCCGTCGGTGACGTCGGTAAAGATATCGCGGAGTTCCTCCGTTTTGTCGTTCATGGATGGTCATTCGCGACGGGTGGCTATTTAAGCCTGTTGCCAGCTTACGTTGGCGTCTCGATCACGCATAGAAAACAATTATAAACTCTGAATAGGGTGGAAATTTTCACAAGAAGGCGGGGCAATTGTCTTCGAGGGTGTGTGACAAGAATTAAGTCACAGCCCCCCACGTCATTGTATATGAACGTCATAGCACAGTCGGAGGTGGGACGGGAAACCTACCTGGGAATTGGCAGCGTGGGGTACGCGCTGTTCTATCTTCTCGTGGTGATTACGCTTTCCGTCTTGGCCTACGGCATCTACCAGCGATTCAGTCGCTACGCCGAGGGTGACGACGACCCGTTCGCCAGAGTCAACGAGCTACCGAGTCGCATCATCAGCGCGACAAAGATCGTCCTCTCGAACGAGAAACAGTTCAACAGGGATCTCTACGGCGGGCTGATGCACTCGTTTATCCTCTGGGGTTTCCTGACGCTGCTCATCGCGACGCTCATCATCGGCTTCGAGCAGTACACGACGGAACTCATCTTCGGGTTCGTCTTCTGGGAAGGTGACTTCTATCTCTCCTACCAGTTCATCGTCGACGCGATGGGGCTGCTGTTCGTCGTCGGGATCGGAATGGCGATGTACCGACGCTACTGGGTCCAGAACCACCGTCTCTGGGGCCGTCACACCTCGAACGAAGACGATATCTTCATCTGGACGCTGTTCGGGCTCGGCGTGGGTGGCTTCCTCCTCGAGGGCGCGCGAATTTACGCAACCGGCATGCCAGATCACGAGGTTGTGAGCTTCGTCGGCTACGGAATCGCCATACTCTTTCAGGCGATCGACCTGCCGACGACCGGCGCCGCACTCGAGGCATCCACCGGTGGTGCGAGTTACAGCGCAGTGAGCAACCTCGGCTACAACGCCGAGACGCTCCACTGGCTGGTCTGGTGGAAACACTCGCTGCTCGCATTCTTCTTCATCGCGTGGATTCCCTACGCCAAGCCGTTCCACATGATCTCCTCGTTCGCGAACGTCGTCACGCGCGACGAGAAAGCCGGCGCTCGGCTGCCAAACGTTCCGTCGGACCTCGACGCGACCAACGCCGAATCCATCGACGACTTCACCTGGAAGGAAATTCTCGACCAAGACGCCTGTACCAAGTGTGGTCGCTGTTCGTCGGTCTGTCCCGCAAAGGCCTCCGACCGACCCCTCGACCCGCGAAACGTCATCCTCGACCTGAAGAAGTACCGCGAGGAACTCGACGCCGGCGGCGAGGAAAAACCGATCGTCGCCGACGGTGGCACGAGCGTCATCAACACCGAGACGATGGAGTCCTGCATGGCCTGTATGGCCTGTATGGACGCCTGTCCCGTCGAAATCGAACACCTCCAGTCGTTCACCCGGCTCAACCGCCAGATGACCGACCAGGGAGACATCTCGAGTTCCATGCAGGACGTCTTCCAGAACGTCATGCAAAACGGCAACACGTTCGGCGACAGTCCACGAAACCGCGGTGACTGGGCCGACGACCTCGAGTTCGACGTTCCCGACGCCCGCGAAGAGGAGGTCGACTACCTCTGGTACGTCGGCGACTTCCCAAGCTACGACGAGCGCAACAAGCAGGTCGCCCGTTCGCTGGCGACCATCCTGCAAGAAGCCGACGTCAGCTTCGGCATCCTCTTCGACGACGAGAAGTACGACGGCAACGACATTCGCCGCGTCGGCGAGGAGTTCCTCTACGTCGAACTCGCCGGTCACCACGTCGAAACGTGGGAAGACTGCGAGTTCGATAAGATCGTCTGTACGGACCCACACTCCTACAACACGTTCAAGAACGAGTATCCGGAGGTCGACTTCGAAGAGTTCGCCGACGATCCGATGATGCCCTTCGAGTACGAAGACGAGTGGAACGCAGACGGCGAAATCGACGTCCTTCACTGGACCCAAGCCGTCGAAGAACTCGTGACCGAGGACAAACTCGAGCTGTCGGGCACCGAACTCGACTACACCGTTACCTACCACGATCCGTGTCACCTCGGGCGGTATAACGACGAGTACGAAGCGCCGCGCGAACTCATCCGCGCAACGGGCTGTGAACTCGACGAGATGCCACGCAACCGCGACAACTCGTTCTGTTGTGGTGGCGGCGGTGGCGGGCTCTGGATGGACTTCGAAGAAGAGCCAAAGCCGAGTGAAGAACGAATCCGCGAAGCGCTCGAGGACACCGACAACGGTCCTGACGTCGAGAAGTTCGTCGTCGCCTGTCCGATGTGCATGACGATGTACGAGGACGGCCGCAAGACCGGCGGCTACGAGGACGACATCGAAATCGTCGACGTCGCTGAACTCATCGTCGAAGCCATCGGTGCGGAAGAAAAGGCTGATCTCGAGGTCGCGGCGGACTAACGACGAACTCGAGGGTGCACTTGTTTTCCGATCGGTTTTGCAAGGGCGACACTACGTTCTGAGTACGACGGATAGACGTGAGTCAAAGCGATGCAGGGTCGACGCGTTTGACACACTGACGCGACGCCGAAACCGCACAGAAATTCAATCAGAACAGCCAAGCGACGCCGACGCGTCGCTGCTGGCCTCGGCGGAGACGCTACCTTCGTTCATTTCGCGGGCGAACTCGAGGAAGTTCTCGAAGACGAGCTTGGCTTCACAGGCCTGTTGATAGTTCTCCTCGGTGATCTCTTCGAGGACGGACTGGCGGCGCTCGTCGGAGAGGTCCTTGCGGTGGACGAGTTCGCGGGCGGTCTTCGTGTCGTACTCGGGGTGAAATTGGACGCCGAAGACGCGATCCTTGCGGAACCCGTGATTGGAGTAGTGATTCTCCGCGAGGGGCGTTCCACCGGGTGGGAGTTCCGAAACTTCGTCCGAGTGGCTGGTGAACGCGAGAAAGTCCTCACTGATCCCATCGAAGAGCCGCGAGTCGGACTTGAGGCGGTCTATCTCGCTGTAGCCAACCTCGTAGGCACCCATATCCTCGACGGTGCCCCCGAGGACGTCGGCGAGAAGTTGGTGGCCCCAACAGACGCCGAGGAACGGAATGTCGCGATCGATTGCGTCGGCGACCCACTCCTTGGTCGCCTGCATCCACGCTTCGTCCCAGTACACTGACGTTCTCGAGCCGGTAACGACGGCTGCATCGAACTCGAAGTTGGCCGGGACCTCACCCGAAGAGATATCGAATTCAGCGATAGAGGCGTCCAGTTCGCGCCGGAAGTTTCGTGTCGTGTTCTCGTCCTGTTGGGCTGCGTTCAGGACGGCAATACGAAGCTGAGTCATCGTTCCGTAATGACTACTCTGAAGGGATAGTCTTTCTGTCCGTCGTCGGCGTTGCCGCAACCACGGACGGCGATGAGTTTTTGCTCGAGGGCCTCGCCGACGAGTTGGGGCGGGTACTGTCATCGAAGCTGGTAGTCTCCGTCTTCGGTTCGCCGAACCGACTGTTCGGTGTGAAGCCAGCCGTCTGAAAGCTGTGCGTCTCCGTCGACCTCGTCGGATTCGTCCCCAGAACCGCTGTCGTCGACTGTCTCACGTTGTCGCTCGAGATTCACGGTCCAGTTTCCGTCCGCGATACCGGCAGGATCGACGTAACCGTCGGCGACGACCGAGCCCGAGAGTTCGAGGTCGCCCTCGCCGTCGCCAGCGAGGACGCTACCCGCGTCGTCGACGATTCGGGCGCGACAGTTCACGACCGGGCGGCCGACGACCCGAGAGGCAGTCTCCGTCGCGTCGTCGTCGGTCCCGTCGAACGACTGGCTCAACGCGGTCGGGCACTCGAGTCGTCCGTACGCGTTGGCGAGCGAGACGCCGGCGTCTCGATACCGAGTTCGAGCGTCGTCGGACATGGAGTGCTCGACGACGGTTCGCTCGAGTGACGCCGCGGCCTCCGCAAATCCGGGTTCAGCTGCGAGTTGTTCCAACGGACGTGAGTTGCCGGCCAGAACCGTCGCGCGTTCGTCGGCGATCGCTGTCAGGGTGTCACCGGGGTCGAACGCCCTGTCGAGCAACACGGTCCCCCCGACGTACAACAACGGCAACGCGACCCGAACGAGTCCAGCCACGCTCGAGAGAGGTGCCACGAGCGGGGCGACGTCGGTCCGCGAGAGGTCCCAGGTGAGAAGCGCCGAGATGCAGTTCCACTCGAGTGTGCGTTCGGTGTAGCCCACGACCGGTCGACCCTCGGTACCGTGGAAAATCGCCAGAGGCGTCCGGGTGTCGTCGCTGTGGCCATCGGGTTCGTCACGACCGTCGTGGTCGGCCCCGTTTTCGTCGGATATCGGTGCTCGATCGGCGTTCGCGAGTTCCTCGAGTGTGACCGATCGGTCGAACGGAATCGACCGGACGAGGTCGCGCTGGGCGGCTTCCGATACGACGAGGTCGGGATCGAGAACCGCGAACGGGCGCTCGACGGTCACCGGTGTGAGCCAGTGGGAAATCGGTGCGAAGGCGGCCTCAAGTCGACGGCAGGCGAAGCAAATCGCCAGCGAGGCGACCCGGTTTCGCGTGAGGAGACAGACGGTGTCACCGGCACCGATGCCGAGTGCTGTCAGGTGTTGTGCAGTTCGGTCCACGATCGCCGCGAGTTCTCCGTACGTGACCCGGTTTTCGTGTATCGTTTCTGCGGGGGCATACAATCGCTCCTCGGAGGTATCGACGACTGCCGTTCGATCGGGAAATCGCTCCGCCCGACGTGCCATCGAAAGTGTCACGGATACGCATACCACACTTCCCCCCGTAGTAGCCGGGGAGTCACTCGCAAGCCCATATTACCGAAATCGGTTCGACGGCGGAGACTGTTCACTCGGCGTCGACGTGCGCCTCGAGAAAACCCGCCAGCCGATCGTTGACCGTCCGCGAACGCTCGATAAAGCAGAGGTGGCCCGCTCCCTCGAGTTCGACGTACTCGCCGCGGGGGAGTCCGTTCGCCAGTTTTTCGCCAGCGGCGGGTGCGACCAATTCGTCCGCTCCGCCGTGGAGCACCTGCGTCGGCTGTGTGACCTCGATTAGCCAGTCCGTCGCGTCGAACTCCTCGAGTGCGGCCAATTGTGCATCCCAGCCCGCTCGGTCGGCGTCGCCGTCGGCCCGCCAGTCGACGATGCCGTCGCGGACGTCCGTCTGAGCCTCCAGAAAGGCGTCCGAAAACGCCGTCTCGAGCGACGTTCGCAGCGCCTCGTCGTCTTCGGGGGACGCGGCGAGGGACTCGAGGTCGAACGCGTCGGCTCGCGGAGCGGTTCCGAAGAGCGTCAACGTCTCGACGCGACTCGAGTCTCGAGCGGCCCGCAGCGAGATCGCACCACCGAGACCGCAGCCGACGAGGTGGGCGTTCGTGATCTCACACTTGGCGAGGACGGCTTCGAGGTCCGACACGAGGTCCTCGAGGCTGTACGGGCCGGGCGGTGCGTCGGAGCGACCCGTCCCGCGAAGGTCCCAGACGACGGTTTCGGAGGGGCCGGCGAGGGCAGCGTGTTGCCAGCCCCAGAGCCAGCCACCGAGGCCGGCCTCGGAGACGAAGACGACCGATTGGCCCTCGCCCTCGCCCTCGCGGTCGTAGTGCAGCGAGACGGAGCCATTCGTTGTGGTGGGCATAGAAGAACGGTGTGGCTGGAGGAAGGCGACGGTTTCGGATTCGTACGCTGGCTGTCGAGATAGCCTGCTACTCGTGTAGTGCCCGAACTCGATCTTCGATCCACTCGAGCACGGCGAAGCAGACACCTAAATGATGTTCGGCCTCGAGCGAAGACGGCTCTACAGTTGCGGACGCCTCCGGTGGCGGATGGTAGTGTTCTCGAGGCGCCTCTGGTTTTGGGTGTCGGTCCCAGCGACACTGCCAGGGCTCGTCTTCGCGGCTCTCGAAATAGTGGACTGTGTAGTCGCCGCCGACGAACCACCGAATATCGACGCGAACATCGCGTACTGTGGACGGATACTGCGTTCCGTCTAACTGTAATTCGAGAACGCGCGGAGAAATTGTATCAGGCCGGAACTTCCACGTCGAAACGAGCGAATGCGTCGCTGCACGCTGTGCGAGTACTTCGAGCGTCGGAACATCGAGAGGACCGCTCGGAGTTTCGTCTCGCCCCGTCACGTCTTCGACTGGATTTGGCCGTCGTTTGCTGATTCGGCTCGCTGAACGGCGCGTTTCAGAACGGTGATGTCCTGACGAATGGTCCGCCACGTTGTGAGGTCGTCCCACTGGTCGTGAAGTGCTTCGTGATCTTCGAGGGCATCGTCAGAGACGACGACTGCATCCGGATCCGGGACCCCATACGTTTCCTGAAGGTCCTGATCTGCGTCGATGAGTTCTGCCAACCGCGACCGAAGTTCGCCGACGCTGTGTTCGCGTGCAAGCGTCTCGACACGTTTCCACTGGAAGTACGATGGGTTACGCTGATACAGCGTCGGTCGCGCCCCGGTTTGTTCTGCAATTCCCATCTCGACGAGTTGCTCGAGTGAGTGACGGGCACCGGTCTCGGAGCAGTGTGCCCTCTCTGCGAACTCCTGTGCAGAAACGGGATCGGTCGTGCCGACGAGAATATCGTAGACGCGTTGAAACGTCGTTCGATCTGAATCCCACTGTCCCGACGGATCGGTTGAGGGGGTTGATCGTTCCGTCATAGTTCCCCTTCGAGGAATGAGAGTATATATCTTTTCTAGAGCGCAGATATATGATCCCGTACCGAACGGTGTGGAGAGCTAATCGGAGGATCTCAGCGTACGGGCAGGGAGAATGAACGCCAACGGTCTGAATCATGCTGAGCGCTACCGTTCTTTGAGATAGCAGGTAATCGAGTACGACGTAAAACGCTATCAATGGCACTCAAGCCTCGAGAGCCCGCTTCGTGTCAGGTCCATATACGCCGATGGCTCGGAATAGCAACCGAAACCAGAACCACAGCCCAAGCACCCAGATCGGAGCACCAATACCGATCAGTTCTTCCGCAAAAAGAACACCACACGATCAACGACAGAGCCTCGAGTCGCTCAGGCGTCCTGGACCTGTCGCAAGATATCCGGTGCGTCCTCGAGCGTCCCGTCCAGATCCTCGACGTTCGGGCCGCCGCCCTGTGCGAAGTCCGGCGGACCGCCGCCGCCACCGCCGACTCTCGAGGCGAGTTCGCCGACGACTTCGCCGGCGTTGACGCCGACGCCGTCGGGCACCGAGACGACGAACTGGGCGCTGTTCTGGCCGCTTCCCAGCACCGCGATCTTGCCCGTCTCGCTGATGGCGTTCGCCGTCGCGCGGAGTTCGTCGACGTCGGCGTCGATGCGGTCGACGACCGCGGTCGTCTCGCCGACCTCGACCTCTTCGGCGTCGCCACCGCCACCGGCTCGAGCCGCGGCGAGTTGTTCGGTCAGATCGTCGATTTCCTTGCCGCGGTCCTTCCACTCCTCGAAGAACCGTTCGGCGGTCTCGGGGACGTCTTCTGGCGAGACGTCCAGAATCTCGGCGGCCTCGTAGAGTGCGTCTTCTTTGCGTTGGGTCGCCTCGAGGGCGGCCTCGCCGGCGGCGAACGTGATTCGCTCGACGCCGTCTTGAACGCGCTCGGTGGAGAGCACTTTGATCGTGCCGATTTCGCCGGTTCGGGCGACGTGAGTGCCACCGCAGGCCTGGACGTCGTCGTCGACGTGGATCAGGCGGATCTGCTCGCCCGGCGGAATGCCCCCCTGATAGAGGCCGAAGCCGTGTTCCGATTCGGCGTCGTGACGGTCGGGCCACTCCTGGGTGACTGCGGTGTTGTCCATCACGATGTCGTTTGCCAGCGACTCGATGCGCTTGACGTCCTCGCGGCTGATTCGGTCGTAGTGGCGCATGTCGATCCGGGAGCTGTCGACGCCCTTCTGGGCACCAGCCTGTCGGATGTGCTCGCCCAGAATCTGGCGTGCGGCGTGGATGACGATGTGGGTGGCCGTGTGGTGGCGCATCAACTGCCGGCGTCGGCCGGCGTCGAGTTGGCCGTTGGCGAACTCGCCCTTGCCCGGGCGCTCGTCGGTTCGATGTAGGATGACACCGTCTTCGATCTGGACGTCCGTGACTTCGACCGTCGTATCGTCCGTCGAGAGCGTTCCCGTATCGGCGGGCTGACCCCCGCCTTCGGGGTAGAACATCGTCTGGTCGAGGACGACGTCGTAGCCCTCCTCGCGCTCGAAGACGTCGAGGACGACGGCTTCGAACTGCGTGCGCTGTTGATCGTCGTAGTAGAGTTTCTCCGTCTTGGGGAGGTCCTCGAAGCGTTCGTCTTCCTCGTCCTCGGCCGCGTCGATGGCCTCGGGCGTATCGTGGCGCTTCGCGACGAGACTGTAGAAGTCGTCGGGAACGTCGACGTCCGCTCCCGCTTCGTCGGCGATCTCGGCGACCATATCGGGCTGGATGCCGTGGGAGTCGTAGAGTTCGATGAGTTCCTGGGTCGGAATCGCTTCGCCTTTCTTCGCGTACTCCTCGGCGAGCGCCTCGACGCGACGGCCCCCGCGCTCGAGCGTCTCGCGGTACTTCTCAACCTCGGTTCGGACGATGTCGCGGATGGTGTCTCGGTTCTCGTACTCGAGGCGCTCGGCTTGCATGTCGACGAGTTCGTCCAGTGGCGCGTCGACGCCGACGTTGTCACAGAGGCGTTTCGTCCGTCGGAGGACCATCCGTGCGAGGTAGCCCGTCCCGACGTTCGAGGGGACGATGCCGTCCCCGAGCATGTACGCGAGGGTGCGACAGTGATCGGCGATGGCATAAATGTCCTCGAGGGGCTCCATTAGCTCCTCGAGGGCGGCGGCATCGACGTCGAGTTCGGCGGCGATCTCGCCGCGAGCGGTCTCCATGTCCTCGGCCTCGTCGATGTCCATGTGGCCGGCGAGTTTCGCTGCGCGGTAGACGAGTTCCGCCTGGTCGTCGGTGTGGTCGATGTCGGCGTTGTCCTTCAGAAACTCGATCATGTCCGGATAGATCGCCTCGTAGACCGTCGGCGTGCCCTGAGACACCCAGGCCCAGCGCTCGAGCCCGTAGCCCGTGTCGACGATGTAGGTGTCCATCGGGCTGTAGCGGTTGCCGTCTTTCATCTCGTACTCGCCCTCTGGATCCTGTTCCATGGACATGAAGACGAGCGTCGCGAGTTCGACGCCGCGGTAGATGACTTCGATGGCGGGGCCCGCGTTGCCGCCGCCGACCCACGGATCTTCGATGTAAATGACTTCTTCGAGGTCGATGCCGAGAGACTCGAAGAAGCCGTCACAGAGTTCGACGGTACGGTCCTTCCAGTAGACTTCGCCCTGATAGGCGTACTGGTCGGGGTCGTCGAGGTCCTCGCGTGCGTTGAAGGCGTGGTGGGCCATCATCTCGAAGGCCATCGTGTGCCGACCCGTCTTGCCGACGTTGTCGATGTCCTGCATCCGAATGCACGGCTGAGAGACCGTCAGCGGGTTCGCCGGCGGCGGCGTCTCGCCGCTCGTGACGAGGGGCTGGAAGTCGTAGATCGACGCCTGGGTCAACAAGACGTCGTCTCGCCAGCGATTGGCCGCAACGGGGTAGGGATCGATGCGCTCGTGGTCGTGATCCTCGAAGTACGAGAGGAACACCTCGCGCATCTCTTCGAGAGTGTATTCTTCCTCGAACCCGGAGTTGTCGATGAAGTCGTACTCTTCACACGGCGGCTCACCGCAGGTCTCCCGGCCGTGGTCGCGAGTCCAGAAGTGCGCGCCACATGAGGGACACTCCTTGCGCTCGAAGCCTTCCTCCTCGAAGTACTCGAGGCGGTACGCGTCCGCCAGTTCGCTCATTGTACCTGTGTTGGCGAGCCAGCGCCTAAAACAGTTCCGCAACGCCCATCTGCTGAGATCCACCGACGACAGCCGAATTAACACTCGAGTGATGAACGCAGTGCTAGCGAGTTATGTGAAGGAGAAAACATATAGTGGATAGTAAAATACAATAAATACGTAATACCGAAATGACAGGTGGTGCGAAATTCGATCGGGATCCGAAATTCGGGTACCCGATGGTGGGGCGAACGGGCCGGTGGCGGGAGAGTCTGCCGCGACGGGGACTGTGTCACTGATGGCGACGAGACGAACGTTGCTCCGAACGGGCGCGTTGGCAGGGGTCGGGACGGTCGCCGGAATCGTCGCACTCCCCTCGCCGCCCGCGACGACGCCGGCCGACCGAACCGTCCAAGGAGCCGATCCGCCGACCTCGGTGGCCGACTGGACTGACGAGACGATCAGCGACGAGGAGGCAACCCCAATCGCGCGCTACCAGTACCGATCGGTCGACGACGGCGTCGACGACTTCGGCGACAGAGACGCCTTCGTCGCGACGGCACCGATAAACGTCGTTCTGGTTCCGGACGAGGACGCCGAAGGCGACGGTGCGCCACTCGAGCGCGTGATGGCCGTCCTCGACGACGAGGGGTGGCTGCGTGGCCCCGAGGAGTACACGCGATACGGCTGGGACCGATCGGACGAGACGTTCGTCCGTCAGGAGGGAACGGCTGCTGAGACGTACTACGGGACCAGCGGTCGCCTCCACGTCCGTTGTTGGTCGTTCGAGGGCGTCGTCTCGATGCAAGCCCACGAAGACACCGGCGCGCGCCCCGAGCACGAAATCGAATCGTACAGCGACGCCCGGACGGCGATCGAAGCCATCTTCGACGCCGCTGGCTGGCGCGTCTCCCCGGACGCGATCGACCTCGACAACGAACAGGGCGATCACGACGGCATCGCGTCGGTCATCACGGAACGAGCCGACGGCGAGGAGACGACGCTGACGGAGGAGTCATGAGCACCGACGACCACCACACGCTGGGCCGAAGGCACGCGGGGTACCGACTGCTCGACCACCCGCTCGTCGGCCTCGAGCGACGCCGGACGGCACTCGCACTCGCCTATCTCGGCGCCCTGAGCGCACTCTTCGCGCTCAGCTACGCGGGGACGACGGTCACGATCGGTGACGTGGCACTCGAGTCGATGTCGACGCGCTTCGATACCATCACGGCAGGGCTGATCGCGCTCGCGACGGCGACGATCACGATCGTGCCGTTTCTCTACGCCGTCTGGAACGGCGGGCCAGCGCTCGCGATGGGGATGCCGTTGGTTCCCGTCGGGTTCGGGTACCTCGCTGCGGGCCGGTACGTCCTCACCGTCGACGCCGTAATCGGACTAACCGTCGGCGCGGCGGCCTGTGCGCTCGCGCTGTTCGCAACCGACGTTCGACGAGCGGGGTCGCTTCGACCGTGGCGACGCGTCGGAATCGACAACGCGCGACTCATCTTCGTCACCGTCGCAACGGTCGTCGCCGCCGCTAGCGTCCTTCGATTCGTCGCGACGACGACACCGCGTTCACTCGAGTGGTACGCACCCTTCGGCGTACTCTGGCTCGTGCCAGTCTGCGTTCTCGCGTGCTACTGGCAGGCGGCGCTTCGCACGTGGCGAGAGCCGCGAGCGATGGACGAGCAAGTCGAATCGTAGCTTCACGACGTCTTTCTGCGACAGAATGAACCCACTCAGAACGACGCTATCCGTCGTTTTCGAGCGCCAGCGACGCCAACATCGCCTCGAGTTGGAGTCGCTCGTTGGCACCCTCCGTGATTCGATAGTCGACTTCGCCAAGGCGCTCGAGCAACTGTACGGTCGCCTGCTCTGGAATATCGAACTCCCATGCGGAGCGATGGAGTTGGTCGATGACGTCGCCGCCGGCGAGGCCACGCTCCGTCAGGAGATCCTCTAAAGCTGCTCGAGCGGCCGTGAAGTCGCCGTCGATGGCGTGTTCGACCATCGCTTCGACTTCTTCGGGCCGAGCGGTGGAGGTGATCGCGAAGACGGTTTCCTCGTCGACGGTCTCGCCCATCACGGCCGCGGCCTGCAGGCCGTTGATCGCCTTTCGCATGTCGCCGTCGGCCGCGTAGACGAGCGCGTCGACGCCGTCGCCGGTTACGTCGATCCCTTCGTTCGCGGCGATTTCGCGAACCTGGGCTTCGATCGCGGTCTCGGAGAGTTCGGTGAACCGGAAGACCGCACAGCGAGATTGGATCGGGTCGATGATCTGACTCGAGTAGTTACACGAGAGGATGAAACGGGTGTTGTTCGAGAACTGCTCCATCGTTCGGCGCAGGGCCGACTGAGCGTCGCTCGTCAGCGCGTCGGCCTCGTCCAAAAAGATGATACGGTAGTTGTAGCCGCCGAACGAAGAGCGCGCGAAGTCCTTGATCCGGTCGCGGACGACGTCGATCCCGCGCTGGTCGGAGGCGTTGAGTTCGAGGAAGTTCTCGCGCCAGTCGTCGCCGTAGATTTCGCGGGCGGTGGCCTGTGCAGCCGTGGTTTTGCCCGTTCCGGCCGGCCCCGCAAACATGAGGTGGGGGAGGTCGTCCTGTTCGACGTAGCGCTCGAGTCGCGGGACGATGTTCTCGTGTCCCTTGATCTCCTCGAGGCGTTCGGGCCGGTACTTCTCGATCCAGACTTCGGTCTTGCCGGGTGTCGGCTCCGCCGCCTCGGCGTCGGCCTCGCTCATACCGGGGAAAGGAGTGGGCCGAAGATAAAACGACCGAAGGTCGTCCTCCGTCGAGGCTGCGGAGCCAACCTGCAAACAGGACAGTCAGGAACGCCAATAGGCCAAATTCGGACGGTCATGGGATTCGACTAACAGCTCTAACCGGCTGCTCGGTGACGAGGACAACGATGCTCGAGCAGTGGTCACCCAAACGGGGTCTCGTCGTGGTCTTGGTCGTCCTCATCGTCTGTGGGACGGTCCCGATACCGGTTGCTGCCCAGACTGACGGGCAAACTGGTGGGACCGTCGTCGTCGAGGAGGGCGAAACGGTCGACAGCCTCGAGGCGTTCGGCGGAACCGTCGTCGTCAGCGGGACCGTTACCGGTGACGTCAGCGCCGTCGGTGGCGACGTCCGCGTCGAAGAGACGGGTGAGGTCGGCGGCGACCTCGAGGCTGCTGGCGGAAGCGTGACGATCGCCGGAACCGTCGACGGCGACGTCGACGCCGCTGCGGGAAGTCTCACGATCACCGAATCGGGGACCGTCGGCGGCACGCTCGTGGCCGGCGCGGGGGTCGTGACGATTTCGGGCACCCTCGACGGTGACGCCGAAATCGGAGCCGATACGATCCAACTCGGTGACGAGGCGCAGGTCGCCGGCGACCTGCGCTACGACGCGACGATCGAAGGAGACACGGACGTCGTCGAGGGCGAACTCGAGGAAGATCCCGCCCTCGGCGTCGACGGCGCGCCGATGATCGGCCCGCTCGCCTCGTGGGTGTTCGCGGCCTACGTCCTCGCGGCGAATCTGCTGGTGGGTGCGCTGTTGCTCGCCCTCTTCCCGCGCTTTTCGAGCGGCGTCGCCGGCCACGTCGCGGGAGAACCCCTTCGCTCGGGTCTGGTCGGCATCGGCGTCCTCCTCGGGATTCCCATCGTTCTGATCGCGCTCGCGATCAGCGTCGTCGGCATTCCACTGTCGCTGTTCGGGGGGTTGCTATTCGCACTGGTGCTCTGGATCGGCTTCGTCTACGGCTGGTTCGCCGTCGCCGCGTGGCTCCTCTCGCTCGTTGGACTCGGGAATCGCTGGCTCGCACTCGTCGTCGGGCTGGTCGCCGGTGTCGTCCTCTCACAGCTCCCCGTTCCCGTCATCGGTGAGGTGATTTCCCTGTTCGTCCTGTTGGTGGGCCTCGGCGCGTTCGCTCGAGCACTGTTTGGGCACTGGCGTCGAGGCCGGAAACGAGAGTCTTCGCGTCGAACCGGAGCCAGAACCGACAGACCAGCCACAGAGTAAGACGTCAGCAGTCACCGCGACTGCACAAACGACGCGCTCAAGTTTCGGCTCGCGTAACGGTGACCATGCACGTCACCGTCGACGTCAAGGGCGAGGATACCCACGAGATCGACCTCGAGACGGTGTCTCCGCGTTCGACAGGAGCCACCGACACCGAGGAGGTGACCCCGACCTACCAGGACCTGCTGGCCGAACTCGATCTCAGCCCTCACGAGGTGAGCGTCCTCGTCGACGGCCGGCCCGTCCCCGAGGATCAACCCGTCGAGAGCGAATCGGTAACCGTGTTACGCCTGATCAAGGGCGGATAGCGATTTTTCGAGGCACTCGAGTTCCAACATGACCGTTCACGTTCGCCCCGCGACGACCGCAGACGCACTCGAAGCTCGCCGAATCCTCGACGCGGCGATGCTCGAGTACGGCGACGTCGAGACGCTGATCGACGGTGGAAACGTTCTCGTCGCGGGCGATTATCGCGGCGGAAGCGACGGCAGCGAACGGCTACTGGGTACCGTCGTCCTCGAGCCACACGAGCACGAACGCGGCGCGCACGTGACAGCCGTCGCCGTACGCCGCCGCCAGCGAGCTCGAGGCGTCGGCAGCGCGCTGATCGAAGAAGGACTCGAGCGTGAAGAGCGACTCACGGCACACTTCGACGGCGACGTCCGCCCGTTTTACGACCGACTCGGCTTCACTCTCGAGCGAACCGAATCTGACCGGTACCGCGGTGTCGCGGTCGCGTCCGAGGAGTCGTGAGCGTCAGCGTCGAAAGCACCGATATCGTGAACAGCAATATCGGAAGCACCGACGGCGTTTCCAACACGTCTCGTCGTCGGTATCGGCGGAGTTGACGAAACTAGTCGTAGTGACCCCCACTCGAGGGTGCCGGCGAGTTCCGGCCGAGCTTTATCGTCCAGACCGTGGTACGTCGGGTGCATGGCCTTCGGACGGATACTCAGTGGCGACCCATCGAAACGCTCGAAACTGTACCTCGCGATTGGCGCCGTCTCCCTCGCCAAAGCGATCGCACTTCGGAAGGACCAGGATCGATTCCGGCGAGAGCTGCTCGACGCCGCGATGTTCATCGGTGTCGGACTCGCGTTACGCAAGTACAGCCAGGTCAAAGCCGAAAAACGAGCGGAACTCGAGTCACAGATTCCCGACTGGGCGATCTCGGCCGCGACCTCCCCGGCGGCGAAACAGGGCGTTCGGAGCGTCGCGAAACGTCGACTGGGGGGCGAGTCCGAATCGGAGCCAACCGTTCGTGATCGCGCTCGAGGGATGCTCTCGAGCTGATCGTCGAACGGTCAGCGACTGCTTTTTGCGACCCGCAAGACGAACACCAGTCAGGACGAAATCGGCTCGAGCGACGCCGTGAAATGACGTAACTCGGGCACCGCGGGTTCGGAAGCGATCTCGAGTCCGTCGATCGACTCGCGCGTTTCGAGGACGGCGGCGGCGGTCTCGGCGACGTGCTCGAGGTGCTCGTCGTGATAGGTACGACGCGGCACGGCGAGTCGGACCAGTTCCGGCCGGTCGGTGCCGGGGAAGGCGAAACTGCCGAGTTCGACGCCGCGAACGCCACCTTCTCGGTAGAGCGCACAGACCAGCGCCTGCCCCGGGAACTCCTCGGCCGAGAGGTGTGGGAGTGTGGACCCCGCGTCGAGGTAGACGGCGTGACCGCCGGGCGGAGTGTAGATCGGGACGCCGACGTCCTCGAGCATCGCGGCGAACGCACGGACCTGGTCGATTCGGTCCGTGACGTAGGCCTCCTCGACGGCCTCGCGGAGGCCGACGGCCATCGCGGCGACGTCTCGACCGGCCATCCCGCCGTAAGTCGGAAACCCCTCGTAGAGGATCGCTCGCTGCTTACATTTCTCGAAGAGCGCTTCGTCGTCGGTCGCGACGAAGCCGCCAGCGTTGACCAACCCGTCTTTCTTCCCGCTCATTACGAGCGCATCGGCGTAGCCGAGTTGTTCGCGGGCGATTTCACTGATTTCGGCGTCGGCGAACTCGTCTTCCCGCCGCGCGACGAACGCGGCGTTCTCGGCGAACCGACAGGCGTCGATCACGAACGTCGCGTCGATCTCGTCTGCGAACTCACGGACCCGGCGGGTGTTTTCGACGCTAACTGGCTGGCCCGCCGCCGAGTTGTTCGTGATCGTCAAAATTACCAGCGGCACGCGCTCTGACCCCACGTCGTCGACGACCGAGCGCGCACGGTCGAGTGAGAAGTTGCCCTTGAACGGGCCATCGACTGTCAGATCGTGGGCTCGAGCGACCGGACAGTCGACGGGATCGGCCCCCTGGTTCGCGACGTGGGCCCGCGTCGTATCGAAGTGCGTGTTGTTGAGCGCCACGTCGCCATCCTCGAGCAACGTGCCGTAGAGAACGTTCTCCGCGCCGCGGCCCTGGTGGGTCGGTACGACGCGGGAGAATCCCATCACCTCCGCTACCGCCGACTCGAGTTCGTCGAAGCTTCGCGACCCCGCGTAGGCTTCGTCGCCCCGGAGCAACGCGGCCCACTGCTCGTCGCTCATCGCGCCGGTCCCGCTGTCGGTCAGCAGGTCGATGAAGACGTCCTCTGCAGCGAGATCGAAGACGTTGTATCCGGCCTGCTCGAGCGCTCGTTCGCGCCGCTGCCGGGAGGGGAGTTGGATTCGCTCGACCACCTTGGACTTGTACGCGACCATACCGACTCGACGTCGCCGCGCGTGTTCAGTCTAGTTGGAATCTCGTGTCCGGTGGCGTCTCGAACCGTTCGCTCCCGGACGAATCGGTGCATCGATGGACGAAGTCGACGGCAATCGTGATGAGCGGAGTCGACTCGTCACCGCGAAAATTCAGCGAGCGTCGACCTCGTCACTGCCGAAAGCGTCGGTAGCAATTCTCGTCGGCGTCGGATCGGGGCCGACGAGTTCGAACCCGTCCACGGCGGCCGAGTCGACGACTCGCGTCCCGCTCGAGACGGTCGCATCGGTACTGCCGATAGCGTCGGTACCGTCGTCGAGAGAACGGCTCTCGGTGTGATCGGATTCGTCCTCGGCGGCGGTCGATTTCCCCGCGGTGAGCGCGCTGAGTTCGGCCGCCGTCGACTCGACCGCGTCGCCCTCCTCTCGAACGATACTGTCCGAATCGCCGACGAACTCGAACGCGAGTTCTTCGAGAGCGTCATCGACACCGTCGGACTCGCTCGTGCCGTCCGTCGTGAAATCGGAATCGCCGTCACTCGTCGCGTAAACCGCTGTCGAGGGGTCCTCGTCGGCCGTTTCGATCGCCGCTAACTCGTCGAACAACTCGGCGGCCGTCGTGTCGTCGATCTCGATATCGTCCATCTCGGTCGGGTCGTCGTTCCCGTCCGCGTCGTCCGACCCTTCGGACTCGAGGAGGTCGTCGGGTGCGTCGACGTCAAACGCCTCGAGCACGGCGTCGGGGTCCGGTTCGATGGTCTCGAAAACGCGCGTTCCTGGCGAGTCGTCGGTCATGACAATAACTGTGAGGCTCACGGTATTCGTTACGAACTCGCTACCGACGGGTGACGGCAGCGTTATGCACGTCGTACCGTGCTCAGAAGTCACACAGCGAAACAGCCGACGGACAGAGATTAAAAGAGGTCCTGGGTCAACTCGAGGGTCTTCTCGCGGTCGTCCCACTCGACGAAGAGGGCGACGCTGGTCGCGCTCGTGATGATATCCTGCAGGTGGATGCGTTCTTCGGCGATGGGGTTGACGATTTCGCTGATGATGCCCGGCTGGTTGGGGAGTTCGCCGCCAGTCACGCGAACGACGGCGGTCGGCGAGTCGACGGTGACGCTCGAGAGTTCGTCCCGGGCGATGACCTCGCGATGGAGGATGTTCTCGGCGCGTTCGGCCTCTTCTTCGTCGATGTAGAACGTGACGGTGTCCATGCCGCTCGCGACGGCGTCGATGTTGACGTCGCTCTCGGCGAGTGCCTCCGAGAGGTGGTTGAAGATTCCGGGTTCGTTACGGATCGCGCGACCGGCGACAGTCAAGCAAGCGAGCGGGCGCTCTCGCAGGTCGACGAGGTTCTTGAACTCGCCTTCGATGCTCGTCCCGCCCGAGAGCAAGTCGCCGTGTTGATAGTGGACGACGCGAACGTCGAGATTTCCACCCTTGTAGGAGAGAGCGGACGGCGCGACGACTTCGGCCCCGCGGAAGGAGAGATTCCGGAGCTCGTCGACGGAAATTTCTCCGACGTTTCGGGCTCCCTCGACGACGTGAGGGTCGCCGGTCATGACGCCCTCGACGTCGGTGACGATGACGACCTCGTCGGCGTCCATGTACTTGCCCATCATGACCGCCGTCGTGTCGCTGCCACCCCGTCCGAGTGTCGTGATCGAGCCCTCCGGGCCTTCCGCGAGGAACCCGGTGAGCACCGGTACCGTCTCCTCGAGATCGTCTGCGACCTCGAGTGCGCGGTTCTGGGTCTCCTCGACGTCGACCTCGCCGTACTCGTCGGTGACGACCGGCCAGCCGTCCGCACCCGGTTCGAAGAACGTCGCATCGATCCCGCGCGCCGCCAGCGCGGCCTTGAGCATGCGAACGGACGTCCGTTCGCCCATACTGACGATCTGTGCGCGGTCGGCTTCGTCGGTTTCGAAGGTAATCTCCTCGAGCAGGTCGTCGGTCGTCGACCCCATCGCACTGGCGACGACGGCGATTTCGTGGCCGTCCTCGACGGCTGCCGCGATCGAATCCGCCGCTCGGTTGATCCGATCCCCGCTTCCCAGGCTCGTTCCGCCGAATTTGGCTACAACGCGCATGGTTCCACCCCATCAATCATCGTGCGGATCACGTGGCTCATATGCCAGTTCGTTACAAGAGCGAGCAGATAACTGTGTCCCATCGCTCGTGTTTTTACCACTATTCGTGTCTCGAGAACGACGCGTTCGAGCGGGTCGCTCGGGTTCGAAGACCATCAATTCGATCCCGGCGCAGGCGGGATTTATATTTGTGCGTATCATTACCACACGCCAATGAACGTACGGGACGCTCTCGAGGCCGACGCAGACGCGCTCGCGTCGATCGCGGACTCGCCGACCGATGTAATGCGGAATCTGGTTCACGATCGGACGGTGCGCGTCGCCGAAGACGGAACGCACGATCCGAACGCGGACGTTTCGGGATCGCAGTACAACGGCTCCGACCCGGAGGACTTACTCGGGTTCATCAGCTTCGACGCGAAAGAAGACACCGTCCACGTCACCCAGGTCGACGGCACGGCGGACGCGTGTAAACAGCTGCTCGCCGAACCGGTTCGGTTCGCCGAATCTGAGTCGATGGCCGTCGAACTCCTCACGTCGCCCGATAGCGACTGCGTGACGAACGCCGCCGAGGATCTCGGCTTCGAGCGCCGCGGTAGTGGCCCACAATTCGACGGCGCGCCGACGGTCCGATTTCGACTCGAGCCATAGCGGACTCGTCGGCCCAGTGTTCCAGCCGTCGGCGCTCGCTGTCAGCGACGCTCGAGGAACCGACGGTCGCTGAAACGTCCGGGTTTTCAGATCACCAGGAGAACGGCGGTGTACCCCGCCAGTCCGGCACCGAACGCCCAAAATCGACTCTCGCGGTCTTCGGGCAGTTCCTCCTTGATCACGTTGAGAATGACGCCGCCGGACAAGAACGCGAGCAACAGGCTAAGGACCAGTTCAGGAAGGCCGACCAAAAAGCCGAGCACTGTGCCAGCGAGGATCGCGCCGGCGAGAATCCATCGACCGAGGCGGTCGTAGACGTCACGGTGGTGGTCTCGAAGCCCGTAGTCGTTGACGACGAAGTGCAGTCCCATGGCCGTCCCGTAGAGCACCAGGTTCGCGAGCCCGGTCTCCTCTCGGTGCAAGAGGAAGTAGCCGATGAGCGCGTTGTACGCCGCGAACGAACCGATGTGGAGCCAGAACACGCTCGCGTCCGGTCGAGTCGCCACACCGGCGGTCGCTCGCCGGGCCACCCCCCGAGACGAGCGGCGAGCGGCCTGCTCGAGTCCGTAAAAGAACGCGAAGCCGACGAGGGCGGCGATGAACAACGAGCGTTCGTGAGTCGCCTCGAGGACGACGTTCGTCGGTTCAGTCGTCTCGACGACCCGCGACTGGTGCTCGGTGATCTCGGGAAGTAAGTGGACGAAGACGTAGGCGACGGAGATCCCGCCACACAGCGAGAGCCACCGACTCCGAGGGACGGCCCGCAGGAACTGGAGTTTGCCGGCGCCGAGGTGAACCGCGGCCAACGCTCCCGCGAGGAAGAGCACGCCGATCGTCGGGGCCATTGCCGGGGACTTCGCCGAGAACGGCCATAAAAATACGACCGGCGTGCGACCGAGTGTCGGCGGCCTCGAGCGAGCGCTAACTGAATTTCTGGACGGTCACGTCTAGCGTATCGAGGTCGACGATGGGTGCGTAGCCGGCGTCGGGATCGATGTTGACGCTCTTCTGGAAGTCCGTCTGGGACTGCCAGCAACCGGAGTTAATCGCGAGCACGTTGTGGTACTTGCCGAAGCCGAGTTTGTGGACGTGGCCGGTGTGGAAGATGTCCGGTACCTCCTCCATGATGAGGAAGTCCTCCTCCTCGGGCGCGAGTCGGGTGTGACCCCCGAACTGTGGTGCAACGTGGCGCTTCTTGAGGAGGTGGTACATCGCCTTGTGCGGATCGTCGTAACTCGCCTTCTCCTCGGGCAACTCGGCGATCACCTCGTCCAGACTGACGCCGTGGTACATGAGAACGGAGACGCCCTCGAGCGTAATCGTCGACGGATTGCTGACGATCTGTGAGTCGTGCGCCGACATGATCTCCCGAAGGTCCTCGTCGAAACCGGGTTGGGGTTCGGCCAGCCGAACCGCGTCGTGATTGCCCGGAATCATGACGATCTCGATGTCGCCGGGGACCTGCTTGAGGTACTCGTTGAACACCTCGTACTGCTCGTAGATGTCGACGACGTCGAGTTCGTCGTCCTGATTGGGATAGACACCGACGCCTTCGACCATGTCGCCGGCGATGAGCAGGTACTCGACGTGCTGGGCTTCGGGGGTGTGGAGCCAGTCTGCGAATCGATTCCAGGCGTCGTGCATGAACTCCTGACTGCCGACGTGGACGTCACTGATGAGCGCCGCCTGCACGTGACGGTCCGCGGTCGAGGGCTCGTGCGTTCGCGGTACGTCCGGAAAGTACATCGAGTCGACGAACGCGATTCCCGCGTCGTCCGACAGCGTCCCTTCCATCGCCAACACTTCGTCACAGAGCAACTCCTCGACTAAATCGGCGTACTCTCGGTCTTTCATCACCAGCCACGGAAACGTCCCCGTCGCGTCCTCGAGTTCGATCAACCAGTGGCCACTGGCAGTCGAACGAATGTCGTTGACCAGCCCGACCATTCCGACGTCGCCACCGCCCGACATGTTCTGAATCGCCGTCGCCGGTCGGTGATTGACGCGACCGCGAAGTTTTGCTCCCAACGTCTCGAGTCGGTCTCGGAACACGGCGACGAAGTCGCCGTATTCCCCCGTTCCCGTACTGTCGCCGGTCATATCGCCGTCGATCTCGAGCGACCGTAACGCCGGGTCGCTCGATCGGCTACCAGCCGAAGACCCCTTCGTTTCGACTGGAGCCGCCCCATCCACGGCTGTCGGATCAGGACGAGGATCTCCAGTTGAAACGGAGGGGTCGGAGGGCGTCTCGTCAGAACCGGAAACGTCGCCGCCGTCTCGTGGTTTTTCACCCGAGTCGCTCGAAGAAAGAACCGTTTCGACGTGATCGGTTCGAACGACGAGCGTTCCCGGTGGGAGGTCGTCGACGACGCGCTCGACGGTCGCCTGCGGATCGTCGGCAGCGGCGAGTTTGGTCACCGCCTCTCGTTCGGCGTTGTACCCACGACTCGTGAGTTCGCTGACGATCCGTGCAGACGCCTCGAGTGGCACACGAATCGCATTCGCGAGCGGAGCAAAAAGGATACCGTAATGAAATCGGCTGCTGGCGAATCAGGCTACACTCGAAGTGTTCGACTTGGTCGGGTCAAGAGAGCAGAAAGTTGATTGCAGACCCTAGCAAAACCAGTGACGATGAGCGGCCCCAACCCCGGCGACTCTCCTGACGATCCTCCCTCGAGTGACGATAACGACGGTGACTGGACCCACCGACGCGACGACGCGGGGAACGACACCGCCGAGGGGTTGGGGATGGACAACCAGACGAACAGCGGCGACCGAGTCACGATCGAAGACGACGGCATCGTCCACTGGTTCCTGAAAGCCGAAGAGGGGAACGTCGTCTTCGCTCGAGACATTTTGAGTTCCGTTGCGATCGTCGCCGTCATCGGACTCTTACTCTTTGCCTTTAGTGGGATCTGGCCACCACTGGTCGCCGTCGAGAGCGGCAGCATGGAACCGAACATGGAGAGAGGAGATCTCATCTTCGTGATCGATCAGGATCGGTTCGTCGGCGATGATCCTGCCGGAGACACCGGTATCGTGCCACTCGAGGACGCTGAAGAGAACGGTCACGAGCGGTTTGATCAACCGGGTGACGTGATCGTCTTCCAGCCGAACGGCGAGGAACACCAGACGCCGATCATACACCGGGCGCACTTCTGGGTCGAGGAGGGTGAAAACTGGGTCGACACGAAAGCCGACGACGACATCATCGGCGACACGAGTTGTGACGACATCGACACGTGTCCCGCCCAACACGACGGGTTCATCACGAAAGGTGACGCGAACGAGGGCTACGACCAACAGTACGGTGCACAGGAGGGCCAAAGTGACGTCGTCAAGTCCGAGTGGGTCACCGGCAAAGCGCGATTTGGCATCCCGTGGCTCGGCCACATCCGTCTGACCTTCGACTCGATCCTCGGCGGCATGCTCGCACCGGGGCCAGTCATCGACAGCGTGCCGGCGAGTGACTCCGCCGTCGCCGCCACCCAACTCGGTATCGCCGGGACGACCGGCGCAGCAGGCGCTGCTGGTGGAGTCGGAATCGCGCTGAAACGGTACCGAGACTAACCCCCAGCGGAACTCACCTGCCGCCGGCACGATTCTCGATGTACGATGTGTGTTGCACTCGAGAGCGAAGCCACTGTCGTGACGAGTGAAAACGCAGAATCGACGAATGTTACTTCTGGTCGTCGTCCACAGTGCCGTCCGATCCGGCGGGCGACCCTTCGGCAGGAACGCCCTCACCCGTGGTGACGCTGTCTTCCGACTGTTCGGCTTCGGAATCGGTCGCAGCGGGGTCGGCGTCGGAGACGTACCCGAGTTCGAACCAGAGTTTCGCGGTGCACTCGAACGACTCCTCGTCTAGTTCGGTTTCACCTTCGCGCTGGTCGAGGTAGCCGTTACAGCGGCCGTGGGAGACGACGTTCATCAACGTCGCCGCGGACCCACACTCCGGACAGTCGATGTAGTAGTTGCCGTCGTCGTTTTGATGCCACGAGTCGGGCGTGAGTTCCGTGTATGCGGCGTCCTCGCGATCGTGTGTGTTCATACGGAACCTATCGGAAGCCAGACGGGTAAACGAGTACCCGGATTGTGCATGTCGCCCTCGAGCGTTCGCGACGTCGACCCCTCGAACACGGTCCCACAAACCTTCGACGGCGGTGCTCGCTTCGCTCGGACGACTGCGGAGAATTCGGAAGCCAGCGTTACTCGATGAGTGGCTCGAGCAGGCCCTCGCCAGCCGTGAGCAGTTCGTCGACGCGCGACTCGTCCGTCGCCTCGGCGTACACCCGCAACACCGGCTCCGTGCCGCTGGGTCGGATCAGGAGCCACGAGCCGTCGGTCAGTTGCAGTTTGAACCCGTCGGCCGTGTTGACGTCTTCGACGTCGGTATCGGCGACGCTGTCGGGAATTTCGGCCTCGAGATCCGAGAGCACCCGCGATTTCTCGTGATCGGGGCAGGCGACGCTTCGTTTGTTCTGGACGACTGTCCCGTGTTCGGAGAGCAGCCGATCGACGCGCTCGTCCAGCGGTTCTTCGGCGTCCATCGCGGCCGCGAACAGAGCCATCATCACGCCGTCTTTCTCGCGGACGTGGCCGCGAACGGTGAAGCCGCCGGATTCCTCGCCGCCGACGAGCGCGTCGTGGTCGGCCATCGCCTGTGCGACCCACTTGAACCCGACCGGAACCTCGTGGACGGCTTCATCGTGCGCTCGGGCGACCCGATCGATCAGGAACGTCGTGGAGACGGTTCGGATCACCGCACCCGAAGCCGACTCGAGTAAGTAGTCGTAGAGGGCGGCGAAGAAGAGGTTCTCGTCGAGATAACCGCGTTCGGGAGTGACGAGCGCGATCCGATCCGCGTCGCCGTCGTTCGCGATACCGAGTGTCGGCTCGGTCGAGTCGTCGGTGACGAGGTCGGCGAGCGTCTCGAGGTTCTCGGGCGCGGGTTCGGGAGCCCCGCCGCCGAAGTCGGGGTCGCGTTCACACCGCAAACACTCGAGTGAGGCGCCGGCACGCTCGAGGAGTGCGTCAGTCGTCCCGCGGCCGCTCCCGTGCATGGCGTCGTAGGCGACGGTCCGTCCGTCGAGATCGATGGGACCGACGAGTTGCTGGAGGCGGTCGACGGTCGCGTCGGCGTGGGGCGTCGTGAGGTCGACTTCTCGGACGGTGCCGTGCTCGTCGGCGGGGAGCGGATCGGGTTCGGCGAGTCGGTCGGCGATGGCGTCCGTCACCTCGGGCAGCGCCGGGGCACCGTCTTCGGGGATGAATTTGACTCCGTTGTACTCTGGTGGGTTGTGCGAAGCCGTAATCGCGAGCCCTCCCGCCAGCTCCCGCTCGACGATGGCGTGGGCGACGAGTGGCGTCGGTCGGTCTCGCTCCGGCATGATCACGTCGAAGCCGTTCGCACACAGCACGCGGGCCAGTTCCTCGGCGAAGCCCCGCGAGGTTTCTCGAGCGTCGTATCCGATTACGACCGAGCCCTCGAGACCTTCGTCGCGAAGATACGCCCCGACGGCCTGTCCGACCATCCGAACGCGCGGTGTGGTGAACTCCTCTAACGTCGCCCGCCAGCCATCGGTACCGAAACGAATCGTCTCCATACGCGTGTCTCATTGTGGGGTGCGAAAAAAGCGACGCCCTGTTCCAGCCCTCGATTCGGCGAGTACCGTTCGCGAACGAATCAGGCGTCGACGGTATCGAGGCGCTGTTCGAACAGTCGTTCGCCGGTTTCGTCACAGGTGACGGCGATCACGTCGTGTGAGCTACAGCAAGATTCGACGACCTCCTCGTCCATACTGATCTCGCCGCCGCTCGTCGGGCAGGTTTCGAGGAACATCCGAAGCCCGTTGAGCACTTGCCCTTTCGTTTCTGGTCCCTGATCGTCCCACTCGGGTGTCCACTCCTCGAGAACGCCACTGGCAGCGATATCCGCGATCAGCGCGGGCCGAGACGGCCAGCGACCGGCGATACCGTGCGAGGCGACGAGCAACTGTGCCTTGTCGCGAGACTCGATATCGAAGTCGTCGGGGTCTTCCTCGAAGGAGAACGCGGCGACGGCGTCGGCGGGTTCGACGCCGTCGTCGTCGAGTTCGTCGATCGCGTCGAGCCAGTCAGTCTCGAACGCGTCGGTGAGACAGAGATCGTCCCGGTCGGCACACGGCTCGAGGACGTCGTGTGAGAGAAAGAACGTCTCGAGGTCGAGTTCGACCGGTTCCTCGGGTGCGTCGTCCTCGCTAGACTCGCCGTGGGATTCGGACGGTGAGCCAGCGGCCGCTGCAGGCGTGTCGGTAGAGTCGTTGGATGGGGAGTCACCGCTATCGACGCCACCGACGCCGCTCGCGAGTTCGAGTTCCGGTTCCTTGCCGAACCAGCGCAGGACTTCCGGCGGCAGATACCGTTTCGTCAGGGTCGGCGTCCCCGGGACGAGGTATCCCCGGAGGTAAATGAGCGTGATCGAGAGACCGATTGCCAGAACGCCGCCGAGTTTCGTCTTCCGGGCGACGAGCGAGCTGACGACGACCGCAATCGCGAGATTTAGTATGGTACACGGCTCACACCGGTTTTCGCCGGTGTACTCCGGTTGTTTGAGCTCCTCGGCGATATCGATCTCCATGGTGTTACGAGACAGGAAGGGAGATGATATCTATTTTTTGGTACTTGATGGGAGAATACTACTCCAATCGGGTCGAAGCAAAGCCCATTCACTCGAGGGCAACGAGTCGTTCCTTTCGGCTTCGGGAGAGTTGCTTGATCTCGTACTCACGAGACATCGCGGCCGACCGAGAGGCGTAGCGTTCGTGATACCGCAGTTCGACTGGCGTCCGGCCGCGCGTGTACTTCGCGCCCTCACCGTTGTCGTGTTCGGCGACTCGCCGCTCGAGGTCGGTCGTGTAGCCGGTGTACAGCGACCCATCGGCGCATTCGAGGACGTAAACGACGTGTTCGTGTTCGGCTTCGTGCTCGTGCTCGTGCTCACGCTCACTCATCGTGCGTTCGCTCGTGCTAGTAGTCTAAAAAGTGCTCGTACCGAGGGAACCGACGATGACGATGACGATGACTCGGGCAAGGGGTGCGAGCCTACGCACCTCGTTCGCGGTTTCGTGACGCTTCGGCGATCCCTGCATTGGCCGAACAGCTGATACAGGCGTGAATTTCGCCGTTCTCATCAGCGAAGACGCGTGCGAAGCGCTCGGAGACGTGCGCATCGCAGTGATCACAGGTAGGCATTGGGTGGTGGTCACACCGGCGGGGCCGGTACGAACAATTACTCGCCGAACGGACAAAAGTGCTTCTCCGTTCCCAGAGTTGAGTTTTGTTTTCCGAAGAATATTTTTGATTCTCATCGAGGGACGTCGGTGGTTCGAGCAGCGTCGATCGCGCGAGCGATGAGCGTTGCCTGCGCCCCAGCGACGAATCCGGCGTCGATGTTGACGACCGAGAGCACCGTACACGACTGCAACAGTCCCGCCAGCGCGGCCTCGCCGGCGCCGCCGTGACCGTAGCCACTCGAGACGGGAACCGCGATTACGGGCGTATCGACGAGTCCGGCAATGACGGTTGGGAGTGCCCCCTCGCGGCCAGCGGCGACGATGAGCGTGTCGGCATCACGGAGCCTGTCGACCTGGTCGAGCGTGCGGTCGAGGGCGGCGACGCCGATGTCGTCGACGCGGTCGACCGTCGCGCCGGCATCGGTACAGACGACCTGTGCTTCGTCGGCGACCGGTCCGTCGACAGTTCCTGCCGTGACGATTCCGACCGTCGCCTCGAGCGAGGGCTGTTCGAACTCGGCTCCGAGGACGCGAACCGTCGACCCGGACCGCTCGAGCGTCGCGTCGGGTGCAGAGTCAGCGAGCGTCGATTCGAGGGCCTCAAATTGTTCGTCGCTGATTCGTGTGATCAGTGCCCGATCGGTGGTCTCGAGTGCCGTTTCGGCGAGTGCAACCACCTGTGGGGCCGACTTGCCTTCGGCGTAGATCGCTTCCGGAATACCACGTCGCTGTCGCCGGGCCGCGTCGAATCGGCCGGCGTCACCGGTCACGTAGCCGTTGAGTTTTGCTTCCGCTTCCGTCGGAGAGAGCGAGCCGTCGGCGACCGACTCGAGGAGTTCGCGCATATTGGGGGTGAGGGAGCGGATATACTCGAATCCGTCGGGTTGCACGACGGATCGACACGCCACCGTCGCTCAAGGCGAGAACCAGCCTGAGAGGGCGCATCTCGTGAGGATATTACTGGGATCGGTAGTGAGACGAGAAGTGCAACTACACGCCCAACCGAGAGAGGTAAACACATGCAACCGCCGGTAGGGGCGCTGCAGCCACCACTGAGCGCGCGCGAGCCACCGAGAGCCGTCTCACGGGGAATCGGTCACTGCACCCGACTCATCAGTCATATACTTTCCGGTGATATCGGTCATCGAAACGGGCAGCGCAACCGCTGCAACCCCCGTATTCCGGCCCACAACCAAAATCTTTATATTGGGTAACACGAAATCCGTACATCGTATGGCAGACCTTATCGTCAAAGCCGCCGTAAAGGAAGCGCTCGATGACAAGAACGTCGCCTCGGACTTCTACGAAGCACTCGACGAGGAAGTCGACGAGCTTCTCGAAGACGCAGCCCGACGTGCCGAAGCAAACGACCGGAAGACGGTCCAGCCACGCGACCTGTAAGGGACGCCAGTAAGAATTCTTTTATCGACGCTACACCCCGTAAGCGACTGCTATCGACTGGGCACCGACCAGATCGACGAAACCGGTCGCTCCGTGCGTACCACCGAGTTCCTCGGGGGCTCCAACTCGACAGATCTGGCTCACTCGAAGGAGTGTGAGCGTGGTGGACTCGGAGGAACAGACACCCTAACCGGATACGACGCGGAGCGTGAATTCTCGAGCTACGATCGTCGCTGCTCGAGATACTCGTTCGTTCGACCGGTGACCACGTACTCGGCGGATTGGAGGTCGGAAACGGACGCAGAACCGGTGACGAACATCGCCGTTCGTAACTCGAGGGAGAGCGTTTCGATCAGGTCGACGACGGCGTCGGTTCCCTGTGCGGCCGGCGCGAGAAACGGCTTCGCGAGACCGCCAGCGCGAGCGCCGAGGGCGATCGCTTTCGCGATGTCGAGTCCCGAGCGGACACCGCCGCTGGCGATGACGCAGTCGTGGACCGACGCTGCTTCCTGCGTGCTGACCGCGGTCGGGACGCCCCAGGCGCGGAACAACTGGCCGACGTGTTCCTGTCGCGACGCGCCGACGGCCGCTGCCCGGTAGGATTCGATTCCCGACCAGGTCGTTCCGCCCTGTCCGGCGACGTCGATCGCGTCGACGCCGGCGTCAGCCAATCGCCGTGCCGTCTCACGGGAGATTCCGTTGCCAGTCTCCTTGACGACGACTGGGACCGAGAGCGACTCGGTGACGCGTTCGATCGCTTCGAGACAGCCGCGTGCGTCGACGTCACCCTCAGGTTGGACGGCCTCCTGCAGGAAGTTGAGGTGGATCGCCATCGCGTCGGCGTCGATCATCTCGACGGCCTGTTCGACGTCGTCGACGTCGTACTCGAGTAACTGTGCCGCGCCGACGTTGCCATAGAGGAAGGCGTCGGGGGCGACGTCCCGAACGACGGTGTAGGACTCGAGTAACGCTTCGTCCTCGAGTTCGAGACCGGCGCGCTGGCTGCCGACGCCCATGGCGACGTTCATTTCCTGGGCCGCCTCGGCCAGCGCCCGGTTGAGTTTCGTCGTGTTCGGGTGGCCGCCGGTCATACTCTCGATGACGATCGGTGCCGACAACTCGTGACCGAACAGCGTCGTGGCGGTGTCGATCTCGTCGCGGTGGATCTCCGGTAACGCCTCGTGGACGAGGTCGATATCGGCGAACCCGGCACCAGTCGTCTCTACGTCTTCTTCCTCGATGATTCGGATGTGGTCGTCTTTCCGGTCGGATGTTTCGGGCATCGAATCGTCTCACTCGAACGAAGGTGTGACGGTGTTGAAAAGGTGTCCATCTGCCCGACCCTCGCACGACGGGACACGCGGGGGACAGAGAGCGGTCGCTACCCGCTACTTCGAAGATGTGTGGGGTAGACAAAATCCCGGTCGATGACCGAGCCTCGAGCGAGCGAGACGCGCGGAATCAGTTAATGCGGGTGGAACGCGTAGAGTTCGTATGCGACGATTACTCGTGCTCGCAGCGGGACTGTTCGTCGCGGTCGCTCCGAAGCCGTTCGTCGAAACCGTGGAGCGACTCGCGTTCGAAAACGCCGACGTCGGACACCGGCGGCCGTGGACGGTGCCGATGGCTCGACTCAAAGGACTGGTTTTCTGTTTGCTCCTCGTCCGCAGTCCCACCAACATTCGTGCGCTCTCCGGCGCGCTCGCTGCGCTCGGATTCGTCCTCGCAGTGCTTCCACGCCGGGCGCTCGAGGTCGGACTCCGCGTCGCCTACGAGAATCCGGACGACCTCGAGGTGAAACCGTGGGTGCTTCCCATCGCGCGCGTTCTCGGAGCGAGCTACGTGGCCGTCGCAGCGTTCTCGAGACGGGCGGGAACCAGTGAGAACGAATCTGTCGATTCGACGGGCGAGTGAACGTCCGAGGCTCAGTACTCGCGCGTTTCGACGCCGTCGTCGGTCCCGACATACGTGAGATCGGCCAGGTCGACGAACAAGCCGTGATCGAGAACGCCCGGAACTCGAGCGAGCGCAGACGACAGCCGTTCGGGGTCGTCGATCGATCCGAAGGCACAGTCCAACAGGAGATTTCCGTTGTCGGTGACGACCGGACCGTCCTTGCACTCCGCCGTTCGAAGCGTCGGGTCGCCGCCCAGCTCCCGCACGCGCTCGGAGACGACACTGTAGGCGTCGGGGATCACTTCAACCGGCACGGATCGCTCGAGCGTCGACGCGAGTTTCGAGGGATCGGCGACGACGACGAACTCGTCGGCCGCCGAGTCGACGAGTTTCTCGCGAGTGTGCGCACCGCCTCCGCCCTTGATCAGGGCACCGTAGGCGTCGGCTGTCGGGTCGTCTGCAACCTGATCCGCCCCGTCAATCGCGAGGTCGACGTCGTCGACTTCCTCGAGCGTCGTGAGCGGAATGCCCGCCTCGAGTGCAGCCTGCCGGGATTGGAACGAGGTCGGAATGCCGCGGATCTCGAGTCCGTCGTCGATGGCCCGACCGAGCGCGTCGATCGCGTAGGCGGTCGTCGATCCGGTTCCCAATCCGACGACGAATCCGTCTTCGGCCCGTTCGGCGGCGCGTTCACCCGCTCGGCGCTTCGCTGCGTCCGAACCGCCCGTCGTTTTCATGCGCCTATGGTGGGTAGGCACCGAGAAAAACGTTGCACACTCTCGTGAGTACTATCGAGTCCGACGACGGGCCCCGTTCGTCGAGCGAGACGTCGGGCTACGAGAGGTCCGCTCGATCGAACCGCCACAGACCGATCGCCACCGGGACGAGCGCCCAGAGTGCGAGCAGGACGAAGCCGAACCAAGGCTCGGCGAGCAACGGAACGCTCTCCGTTTGATAGACGTCTGCCATCGCAAACCCGCCTTCACCGAGGACGACACTGAGTGCACTGCTGTAGGCCGAATCCGGTGGGATAGAGACAAAGCTCACGAACCACTCGGGCAGTGGATCGACCATCATGCTCCCCTCTCGCCAGAACAGGAGCCCCTGCGCGAGGGAGCCCCAGACGATCCAAAATACGACGATCAGCCCGACGACTCCGACGGCTGCCGTCGTCGTCGACCGCGTCATCGCGGAGATCCCCACGCCGATACAGACGTAGACGGCCCCGAACAGCATCGTCACGAGCGTAAACAGCAGATAGTCGACGATCGATACCGACCCAACGAAGACGATGAGTCCGACGAAGCCCACGCCGAAGCCGACGAGAATCGAGACGGCGACGACGGCAGATCGGCCGAGGATTTTTCCCGCGACGACCTCGCGGCGACTGTGTGGCTGCCCCAGCAAGAACTTCAGGCTCCCTCGCTCGCGTTCGCGAGCGATCGCCGCGTAGCTAATTACCAGCGCGATGATCGGCACGAGAAACCCCGCGGGACTCTGCAGTGCGAGGACGAGTTCCGTCGTCGACTGGGCACCCTCGCCGTCGACCTCCGCGAAGAGGTCGCCCGCCCACGACGCTAGATACGCGCCGCCGAGCGTGAACAGGGCGAAGACGGCCGTCAAAAGCGCCAGCTTTCGCGAGCGAACGGCGTCTCGAAACTCCTTCTTCCCGACGGTGATCGCACTCATTGAGTCACCTCTCGAGCATCGCCCTCGGTGTACGCGACGAACAGGTCCTCGAGCGATGATTCGTCGGTTGCGAAGTCCTCGACGGTGACGCCGTACTCCTCGATGGTCCGCATGACGGTCGTCTTCGTGCCATCCCCACAGGTGACGACGACCGTCGATCCGTCCGTCGTCACCCGCGAGACCCCTTCAATCGACTCGAGGGCCGCCCGTGCGGCCGAGGCGTCCTCGGGAATCTCATCGAGGTGGAGACGAAGCTGAGTCTGATTCGGCATCGAGTCCCGAAGGCCGTCGACGGTATCTTCGGCGATCAACTGGCCGTCCCGGAGGATTCCCACCCGGTCGCAGATGGCTTCCACCTGGCCGAGGACGTGCGAGGAGAAAAAGACCGTCGCGCCGCGAGCGTTCTCCTCGCGGATGATCTCGCGCATCTCGCGGGCCCCGTTGGGATCGAGTCCCGTCGACGGCTCGTCCAAGATGAGGAGATCCGGCTCGCCCACGAGCGCCGTCGCGAGCATGAGTCGCTGGGCCATTCCCTTCGAGTAGCCCCCGGCCTTCTGGTCGGCCGCGTCGGCGATCCCAACTCGCTCGAGGAGGTCGTCCGGATCGTCGGCCGCCTCGTTCGATTCGATAGCGAACGCGACGTGCTGGCGACCGGTCAGTCGGTCGTAACACGCGACGCCCTCCGGTAAGATTCCGGTCCGGGACCGAATCTCGAGCGTGTCGTCGGCAGCGTCGAGACCGAAGACGCGGACGTCGCCCGTCGTCGGTCGAATAAAGTCGAGGAGCAAGTTGATCGTCGTCGACTTGCCAGCCCCGTTCGGACCGAGGAAGCCGTATATGTCGCCGCGTCGGACGGTGAGAGACAAATCCTCGAGCGCGGTTTCCGACCCGTATCGTTTCGTCACGTTGGAAATATCGATCGTCGCCATAGTTTGTATTAGTTAGTAGTTGTTTCTCAAAAGACATAACTTATTGCACTGGATGACTCACTATCGAGAAGGTCGCTGGATCGAGTTACCCAGCCGGCAATGGACCGAACCATTCGGCCAGCAGTGGACTGAGCCACTCAGCCAGTCGATACGATCACGATGATGGATACGACCGAACGACGAAAGCTCCTCGAGCGTGCGAATAGCCAGAGTGCGACCATCGGACAAGAACTGCCAGACACCATCACCGTCGGTGAGGCACAACTGCCACTCGAGGAGTTCCTCATCGAGACGCGCAAGATCGACGGCATTCCGGACGACGTGAAGCCGGTGCTCCGGGAGACGGAACTGGAACTGACCGACGAGCGGAGTCGACTCGTCGAACGCCTCGAGTCGGCACCGATCGATCGCGCGGAAGGCGAGGAACTCCTCGAGATGATCGTCGGTATCGACCGGGCGCGTAACGCACTGCGGAGCCTTCGACGGGATCGGTTCGCAGCGCAAACACGGACGGCCTCGCTCGACGGCCACGAACGCTGGCTCGAGTTCGTGAACTCGATCCGACGCTGAGAGTCACTTGAACCTTTTTCGCCCCCGCTGTGGTCGGACACCCATGGCGACATCGGACCCAGCGACTACCGGTGACTCCGGGTCGGCAGTCTCCCTCCAGAACGTCCACAAGACCTACCACCTCGGTGAGCCAGTTCACGCGCTCGACGGCGTCTCACTCGAGATTCCGCGAGGGTCGTACACGGCGATCATGGGCCCGAGTGGCTCCGGCAAGTCGACGTTGATGAACCTCGTTGGCTGTCTCGACACGCCGACGAGTGGCACCGTCGTGGTTGACGGCCGCGACGTTGGCAGTCTGAGCGACGCCGAGCGAACGACCCTCCGCGGGACGACCGTCGGCTTCGTCTTCCAGACGTTCAACCTCATGCCGCGCCTGTCCGCCCTCGAGAACGTGGCGATGCCACAGCTGTTTCGAAACATTGGCCGAGCGGAACGCCGTGAACGAGCGAGTGCGTTGCTCGAGCGCGTCGGCCTCGCGGATCGAGCGGACCACCTCCCGAATGAACTCTCCGGCGGGCAGCGACAGCGGGTGGCGCTGGCTCGAGCGCTCGTCAACGAACCCGAACTCATCCTCGCCGACGAGCCGACGGGCAATCTGGACACCGAAACCGGCGCGAACGTGCTCGAACTGTTCGCCGAGTTCCACGAGGCCGGGACGACGATGGTCGTCGTGACCCACGAACGCCACGTCGCCACCCACGCCGAACGGATCGTTCACCTGCTCGATGGAACGCTCGAGGACGTCGAGTCGCTCGAGGAATCCGACGGCACGGACGATCGAAGCGGCGTACACGGAGGCCACTGATGCGTCCCGGTGCGAGTCTGGCGCTCGCCTGGCGGTCGATTCGAGGGCACAAACTTCGCTCGTCGCTGACGACGCTCGGCATCGTCATCGGCATCGCAGCCGTGATCGCGTTCGTCACGCTTGGAGCGAGCCTGCAGGCGGGCGTCATCGGCGACATTAGCCCCGACGACCAGCGAAATAGCTACGGCTGGGCGAGCGACCCCGACACCGAGGGCGGCCCGCTGGCCGGTGCCCAACCCGTCTTCAGTGAGGACGACCTCGAGACGCTCTCCGACGACGAGGATATCGACGCCGCCTACGGCTACATGCCGATTTCGACGCAGGCGCTCGTCTACGAGGACGAACTCTCTCCACAGAGCGACGCGCTGGTCGCGGCCGGGCCGACGTACATCAGAGACGACACGCTCGAGGAGGGCCGACAGTTCGAACAGGGCGAACGCGAGGCGGTCGTCAATCCCGCCGTCGCCGGCCAGTTCGAGGAGGATCTCGAGATCGGCGACGAACTGACCGTCGCGTTACAGGGCGGCGAGCAGACCAGCGTCACCGTCGTCGGCATCACCGAAACGTCGGAGGGGCTGAGTCCCTTCGAGGGCTTCGAGCCGTCGCCGCGAGTGTACGTCCCGACGGACCCCTACTACACCGAAGACGCTGCCGGGGACCTCCCCGGAGGCGAGGCCGGCGGTGACGGCGACGCCGCCGGCGGGGAGGGCACCGAAGGGGGCGAAGCTACCGACGAGAATGCTGGCGAGAACGGCGAGGAGGACGATCAGGCGATGGCAGACGCCCGCTTCCTCGCCATCGTCGTCGAAGCCGAATCGGCTGACGAGGAAGCGATCGATCGCGCCCAGGAGAGTGCGACTACCTACCTCGAGAGCGAGGACTCCGACGCCGGTGAATTGCTCGACGAGGACCTCGAGATGACGTTACAGACGAGTACGGAGTTGCTCCAGCAACTCGAGGACGTGTTGGGCCTCCTACAGAACTTCATCGTCGGCATCGCCGCGCTCTCGTTGCTCGTCGGCTCCATCGGCATCGCGAACATCATGCTCGTCTCCGTCACCGAACGAACCCGCGAAATCGGGATCATGAAGGCTGTCGGGGCCCAAAACCGAGAGATTCTGGGGTTATTCCTCGCCGAAGCAGTGATCCTCGGCGTCGTCGGAGCGATCATCGGCACGATACTCGGTCTCGCCGCGGGCTATCTCGGCGTCTGGTACATCGATCTGCCGCTGGTCTACCCCTACGAATACGTCGCGCTGGCGATTGCCGTCGGCGTCCTCGTCGGAATCCTCTCGGGCCTGTATCCGGCCTGGCGAGCGGCGCGAACGGATCCGATCGACGCGCTCCGATACGAGTGACGAGGACGACGTCGCGAACGGGTTCGGGGCCGTCACTCGAGCCCGTTATTGTCTTCAAGCAGATATATTTGAGATTCGATTGGTTGGGAACGAGACTTACGTCTTCACTACGTAGTCTCGCAGGATGAAACGCCGGACGGTCGTTCGTGCCCTCGGCGGCGTCGGGACGGGAGCCACGGCTGGACTCGCCGGCTGTCTGACGCGAAACGGGGACGACGAGCCACCGAACGGCGACGACGGCGATCCAGAGCCCGACGAACCGCGATACGACAGCACGCTCAGGGTCGCGACGTACCGGTCGATGGTCGAAGGCCCGAACCCGGCCGGCGAGTGGCTCGAGGAGGCGTTTACGGAGGAGTTCCCCGACGCCGAACTCGAGTGGGTGGTTCCAAACGGCGGCGTCGACCACTACATTCGCCGCTCGGAGTACAGCGGCCAGATCGACGTCGACGTGCTCTTTGGCTTTACCGTCGGCGACCTCACACGAATCGACGAGCGAATCGAGGAAGGGAGACTCCTTCGCGAACTCAATCTCGAGCGAGTCGAGGGCGTCGACGAAATCCAAGACGAGTACGAGTTCGGTGATCCACACGGACGGGCACTGCCGTTCGACACGGGCTTCGTGAACCTCGTGTACGACGGGAACGAACTCGAAGGGCCGGAGACGTTCGACGAGCTGTTGGACGGCGAGTACGAGGAAACCCTCCTCGCACAGGATCCGCGAACGTCCAACCCGGGACAGGCTTTCTTCCTGTGGACGATCGACGCGATGGGTGAATCCGAGGCCTTCGAGTGGTGGGAAGACCTCGTCGACGCCGGCGTCGACGTCCGCCGATCCTGGAGCGATTCCTACGTCGACGGCTACCTCGAGGAGGAGCGCCCGATGGTCGTCTCGTACTCGACCGATCCCGCCTTCGCCGCCAGAGAAGCAGACGACACGACTCGCCACCAGGTCGCATTTCTGGACGACGAAGGGTACGCGCTCCCCGAGGGAATGGGGATCTTCGAGGAGGCGACCGAACCCGATCTCGCCTACGGCTTTCTCAGCACGATCCTCACAGAAGAAGCCCAATCCGAACTCGCTCACCGAAATCTCCAGTTCCCCGTCATCGACGGCATCGACACCGACTCGGCGTTCGACGGCATCGCTCGCGAACCGTCCGATCCCGTCGCGCTGGGCTACGACGACCTCGAGGGGACTGTCACCGACTGGCTCGAGGAGTGGGACGACCGCGTCGGCGACGACGTCCTCGAGAACGAGTAGTCACTGCTCGTTTCTCACGCGGCAATCGGTACATTCGAGCACGGCGGCGTACTCACCAGCAGTATGGACGAGTACGTTCTCCTCATCGCGGTCGCGAACACCGCAACGGTCCTCACAGGCGGGGCCGTCGCGTTACTCGCCTACCGCGCCTTTCGTCGGACTGGGTCTGGCGCATTGCGAGCGCTCGCGATCGGGTTTAGCTTCATCGTCGCCGGGTCGGTCTTCGGCGCGTTCGTCCACCTCCTCGGTGACAACGTCGCCCTCGGCGTCACGATTCAGAGTTCGTTCACCGCTGGCGGGTTCGGAATCGTCCTGTACTCGCTGTACGCCGAGACGTCGATGACGACCACCGTCACGATTCGTCAGTCCGAATAACGACTCGAACGGTCGAAACGAGACCGACGTCGGTGGGTCCGACGGCTTACTCGAGACGCGACCGAATCCGATCGAGACCCATCTCGAGCATATCCGGGCTGACGGCCTGGAACTCGCCGTCGTCGGGGAGGAACGGCCGAACCGAATCCCAGCTATCGCGCGCGTACCGTTCGTCGAGGAGCACGCGGACGCCGACATCCTGTGGAGAGCGAATGACGCGTCCGATCGCCTGACGAGCCTTTCTGACCGCCGGAATCGTGAGCGCGTAGGTGAACCCGTCGCCGAATTCGTCCTCGTAGGCCCGTCGGACCGCCTTCGTCCGCGGACTCGAGGTGTTGACGATCGGCACGCCACAGATGACGGCCGCCGAGAGGCGGTCGCCACTGTAATCGACGCCCTCGGTGAGCGTTCCCCGGAGGCTCGTGACGAGAACCTTCCCATCGCCGTCGAAGAACTCGCGTTTAAGCGACTGGGTCGTCTCGGCGTCGCTCGCCGCGTCGAGTAAGACGGGTTTCTCGAGGCGGTCCTCGAGCGCGCTGGCGGTCCAGTCGGCCTCGGCGTAACTCGGCATGCCGACCAGAACGTTGCCGGGAAGCCGGCCGACTTTCGATATGGCGTCCACGTAGTGCGTTCGAGTCGGGTTCTCGTCCCCGGGAGGGCCGCGGTTATCGTAAGTGAACTTCGGCGCAGCGACCGCGAAACTCTCGCGGTTTTCGGCCGGGAAGTGGAGACCGTAGCGTCGTTCGACGACCGGCCGGTCTTCTTCGCGCTCGAGGTACTGCAAGCCAGTCACGTCGGTAAACGCGTCCATCGGCTCGAGGGTCGCGCTCATGAGGATGCCGCCGCCAAAGGAGGCGAGTCGGTCGCCGATGGCGTCGCTCGGCACGCAGTTGTGCAAGGAGAAACGAGCGTTGTACGCGCGTCGCCAGGAATCGGCCGGCTCGGTGTCGTCCCACGTGCGCTCGAGTTCGATCTCTCGGAAGTAGTCGGTGTGACCGCGACGGTACCACTCGCCCAGGACGCGACCGACGGTGGGGGCTGCGCGAGTTCTGTCTTCGTCTTCGGCTTCGTTCAAAATTCGCTCGACGACGGCACCGACGGATTCGACACGAACCCAATCGACGTCACTGTACCCTTCCGTTTGGGCCCACTCTGTCAGTTCGTCTTCCGCGGGCTCGGCCGGATCGCGGAGGGGAATCTCGGCATCGTCGAGCTCCGCGAGATTCGACTGCCACCCCCTGTGTTTCCGGTCGAGAAACGCGGTCACTCGTCGGTCGAGTTCGCTCCGAACGTCCTGGACGAACTCGAGCGTTCGGGTGAGTTCGTCGTAGGTAACGTCGCTATCGTTCAGTTCCGCCCTGACGAGGTCCGCGTCGGCCGTCTTCGAGCCACCCTGTGCCTGTCTGCCCTCACGTTCGAACTTGACCGGCTGGATGACTCGAGAGAGTTCGCCTTCGGCGTCTCGGAGGGTACGGTCTCCCACGCCGTCACTGACCAGATCGCGCACGCGGGGTTCTAACATGTGAGCCTCGTCGCAGACGACGAACGTCGAGTCGTCGAGGAGCGCTCCGGTGAACGACCCGGTCGTCTGTGGATCGAACGCGTGGTAGTAGTTTCCGATGACGACCTCGACGTGGCCCAACACGGCCCCCATCACCGAGTGCGGGCAGGTTCCGTGGGCGACGGAGCGCGCGACCAGGTCTTCGGGCGTGAGCATTCCCGCCTCGGTGAAGTCGTAGGGGACGGCTTCGACTGCGTCACCATCGCTGCCATCCTCGGGGAGGTCCTCGAGATACTGCGCGTAAAACGGACAGTACTCGATTTCGGCACCTACCGGGCCGCCCTCACCGTACTCGGGGAGAGCTGGCGGATACGGCGTCGGTTCGCCCGCGGTCTCGAGGAACTGGCTGGTTCCGCCGCCACGAGAGCCGCTATCCGCCAGTCCGATCTGTTGGCTGCGAGCGCGTGTGGCGAGGTTCTGTGCGGTCGTATCGCCGCCTTCGCCAGTGAGGTCGCGGGTTCGATCACGGAGCGTCTCACAGCGGTCGTAGACGTTGCCGTCGTCGATGCCAGCTTTCCCCTCGCGGTTGTACGGACAGACGTCGGCCTTTCCGACGAGCGTGAGCCCCGAAACGGGGTTCCAGTCGTCGGGCAAATTCTCGTTGATCGTCTCGAGGTCGGTTTCGAACTGGCGCAGTTGCTGTTTGACGCTCGTGAGAACGAAGACGCGCTCGTAGTCGGTGTCGGGGTCGCGAACGAGGTCGATCCCGGCGGTGAGCGCGATCATCGTCTTCCCGGTACCACAGGCCCCTTCGATGACGGTATAGCCGTCCTCTCGAGCGGTGTCGATAGCGGATTCGATGCCGTCGACTTGCTCGTCGTAGGGCTCGCGGTGGCCGAAGATCGAACGCCAGTCCGTCATGGGTTCCGTACTCGTCGTCGGTCGTCCATAGCTGTGACGAACCAGACTGGCTCCCTTATCGCTGATAAAGGTGTGGCGCTCGAGTGCGAGTGTACTCGCCCCCCATCGATTACCGAAAGAAGCCTCGAGAAGGGAAAACTGACGCGTATTTCAGCGTTTCGGCTGGACGTTGCCGGCGTAGTCCTTACCAGTGCTGGGCGCCATAGTACAAACGTGAAAGTCCCCAAGTCCCTCCGCGAAGTCGATCGAGACGGTGTAGTCGTTCGCACCCAGGAGTACGACGACGGAAGCATCATCGCCGTCGACTTCGGCGACACCGGTGAGAACGTCGCGATCGACGTTGTCGACTCCGTCGCGCTCATCGTGACCGACGACGAGCAGTTCGAGTTCGAACTGCCACCCGAAGCCAGCGACATCACCGTCAATAACGGCGTGCTCACGATCAAAGAGTAACCGCCGCGTCAGGCTCGCCGACGCGGGTGAAACACAACCCATTCCCGTTTTGCCACCCTCGTACCGATATGAGCGAACCTGACGATTCTGATTCGGCCGTCGACGCCGACCGCTGGCGCGAGGAACTCGAGTCGAAACGCACCGAAAAGGACGAATTCTTCGCGGAACATCCCCAATCACCGGTTCCGCCGGAAGACCGCGAGACGTTCGACGGACTCGAGTACTTCGAACCGGACCTCGATTATCGCGTCACCGCGACGGCGACCGTCCACGACGACCCCGAGGTCGTTCTGATGGAGACGACGGCGGGCAGAGAGATGCGCTATCTTCGCGTCGCGACCCTCGAGTTCGACCTCACTCGAGCCGACGAGGAACTCGAGGACGGGACGTACGAACTCGGAGCCTACCAACTCGAGAGTCCCAACGACGAACCGCTGTTCGTGCCCTTCCGAGACAAGACGACCGGTCAACAGAGCTACGAGGGCGGACGGTACATGGAGTTAGCCCCCGATCGGGGGCTCGAAGACGGCGACGAGCTTACCGTCGACTTCAACATCGCGTACACGCCGTTTTGTGCCTATAGCGAGACGTTCGACTGTCCCCTCCCGCCGGAAGAAAACTGGCTCGAAGTGACGATTCCCGCCGGCGAACGCAACGAGTAGCGTGACCGTCACCCTCGCTGACGGCGGCTTCTGCTCGAACCTTCGACCTCGACTGTCGGGACCGTTTCGAGTCCGCCGAGCACACGCAAAATCGCAACAAGCGACAGGGTTCGAGTAGAAACGAGGGGGTTGCCGGATGGGGTGCCTCGAGTCGAAATAGCGGGGCGTCTCACCGAACGTCTCGAGCAGGAGTCGGTTCGTCGCGTCATCGGTCGGGTCGGACAGATCGTTACGGCGAAACGCCGACGGTGAGTAACGTTCCAAGCTCTCGATACCGTTCGACCATCGCTTCGCGCGTGTCCCACTCCTCGAGTGGGAACTCGGCCTCGGCTGGGATCGTGATCTCGCGATCCGGAACGTGGTCCTGCTCGGCGACTGCGAGTCCGCTCTCTCGGAACGCGGTGCGATACTGGTCGCGATCCCAGCGCGTCATCTCGATCGAGATGTTGTCTTGCCACTCGTGAGAGTGAACGTTTTCCTCGTAATAGTTGACCGCACAGTAGAACGTTCCGCCCGGACGAAGCACGCGCGCAACTTCCTCGAGCGTGTGGTGTGGATCCGCTGCGTAGTAAAACGCCTCCATCGAGAACACGTGGTCGATCGAGTCGTCGGCGAACGGTAACTCGTCGAAATCACCGACGAGGAAGCCGACGGCGGGGTCGTCGGTGTACCCCGCCGCATTGCGTGCCATCTCGGGTGAGCCGTCGAGCCCGTATACACGGCCCGCGTCCTTCGTATCCCGCAGTGCCCGACCGGCGTAGCCGCTGCCGCATCCGAGGTCGAGAATCGTGTCGCCAACCTCCACCGGCATCCGCGCGAGGACGTGTTTCGCGGTGTGCCAGTGCCGGTCTTCCATCCCTCGGTCGCGGCCGCTCGTCGCCCACTCGTTGAACTCCTCACGAACGCTCATACTCGAGTGCTCACGCTCGGCGATCAAAACGCGTTCGACTCGAAGTGAAGGGGGTCGCAACTGCCAGCGGACGAGAAGAGCTACGACGAGTCCTCGTCCGTTCGATCGGCAGCCGTGGTTGCGATAAGTCCGTACGTTGATTCAGTTGGTTCGATAGTGCTTCAGTGAGTCCTTTCCAGAACCCACCGTTCTCGGTCGATCGACGGGATCGACAGGTTCTTTAGGGCAGCCTAAAAAGATGAGGGCGGAGAGGTTTAGGCCGGCCGAAATCCCGTGGGCATCGGGCGAAGGCCGAACCAATAGCTCCTGCTGACACACTTTTTTGGCAACAGGTTCTAAGATAATCGGAATCTATATGTGTTTTAGGCCAGCCTAAAACTAGATATGCAACAGCGCGATAGCGATCAAACGCAGCAATCTACGATGAGTCGTCGACCGTTCCTCGCAGCCACGAGCGCTTCGGTAGCCGGACTCGCCGGACTCGCCGGCTGTCTTGGTGACGACGACGCTCCACCGCTGACAGACTCCGGTCCGGGGGAGACCGGGGTCGATTCCGGTGGCGTCAGGTGGGACGATCTCGGCGATCTCGAGGGCGAGATCAGCATTTACTGCGGTCGCGACCGTGATCAGATCGACGACGTGTTCGAGGCGCTCGAGGACGAGTACGACGATCTCACCGTCAGGGTCGGTTACGACGACAACGACGTCCACGTGAACCAGATCATCGAGGAAGGCGACGCCACCGCTGCGGACCTCATGTACTCACAGGACCCCGGCGCCCTCGGGGAACTCGAGCGCGAGGGCGTCGTTCAGGCGCTGCCCGACGACATCGTCGAGGGTGTCCCCGAAAGCTACCGAGATCCCGACGGCTACTGGACCGGCGTCACCGGCCGCGTCCGTGCGATCCAGTACAACAGCGACCGACTGGACGAAACGGAGTTCGATGGCCCCGAGGACTTTCCAGACGACATCATGGAATTTGCGACTGACGAGCGGTTCCAGGGAATTATTTCGACGCGACCCAACTCCGGAACCTTCCGCGGGTTCATCCAGGCGATGGTCGAACTCGAGGGCGAGGAAGCGACCCGCGAGTGGGTCAGCGATATGATGGAAGATCAAGACGCCCAACTCTTCACGAGCGGGGGAGACCAGGCCGCGGCCGTCGAGCAAGGCGGTGACGACGACCCGATCATCGCACTCGGAAACAGCTACTACGCCGCCCGTCTCATCAGCGAGGACCCCGACTCACCGGTCGACGTCGCGTTCACCGAGAACGACGCCGGTTGTCTGTTCAGCGTCGCGGGCGTCGCCGCCACGAACGCCGTCAGCGACCCCGACATGGTTGCGGAGTTCATCCGTCACCTGATCGCCGAAGAAGGCCAAGAACTCATGATGGAACAAAACGGCGAGTACCCCGTCGTCGAGGATATCGACTACGTCGACGAACTCCCAGACCTCGACGAGATCAACCCACCTGAATTCGATCTCAGCGACTTCGACATGGACATGCAGGGTGCCAGAGATATCATCGAAGACGAAGGGATGGAAGTCTAAAACGCGAGAACGAGTCGTTACACACCGCGAGGGGCGTCGTAACTATCCGCCTTTGATTTCCAGTACGGCGAGAGCGGTTCGGGGGATTTAGGTGAACCTAACTCAAAGCACGTAGCGACAGCCGGTTTCGACATACCGAGTAGCCGACTATAATGAAATCACTCACGAACCATCTCGACTCCCTGCGGTCACTCGAGGAACTCTCGAAGCGACTCGGCGTGACCGACCGTTCGATGGCCGTTTTGGTACTCCTTAGTGCCGTCGTCGCGTTTCTCGTCATCTCCCCGATGTTCTGGTTGCTCTGGCGTGCGATTACGGTCGAACCGTCGCGAGCGATCGACCTCATCTTCTCTTCGCGGACCGCCGGAACGACGATCAACAGTATCGCCTTGATGGGGCTCGTGACCGTGTTCTCGATTGGACTCGGCGTTCCGCTAGCGATCCTCACGACCAGAACAGACCTCCCAAACCCACGATTCTGGACCATCGTCGCTGCACTCCCGCTCGTTATCCCGAGCTATATCGGTGCCATCGCGTTTACCGGAATGTTTGGCTCCGGTGGGCAGGTCGATACGCTCTTCGGGACGACGATTCCGAATCTCGACGGGCTCCCGGGGGCCATATTCATCATCACGCTGTACACGTACCCCTACGTGTTCTTGACGACGAGAGCCGCGTTGCTGTCGATGGATAGTTCGATCATCGACGCCGCACGAACCCTGAACGCCGGCCCGCTCGAGGCGTTTCGCCGCGTCACCTTTCCACAGATTAGGCCGGGAATTGCCGCCGGGGCGTTGCTCGCCGGCCTCTACGCTATTTCGGACTTCGGAACGCCCGCGTTTATGGGTGCGAGCGTCTTCACGAGTCGAATCTACTGGGAGTTCAACAACTTCGCCGTCGAGTACGCCGCTTTGCTCGCGCTGCAGTTGATCGCGATCGTCGCGATCGTTCTCGTCATCGAAGCGGGAATCGGTCGTGACGAAGACGCAACCGGTGGCCCGAGCAGTGGCAGCGTGATCCACCTTGGCCGCTGGAAGTGGCTGGCAATAGGCTTCATCTCCTCGCTCGGAGTGCTCACGCTCGTCATTCCGGTTGCGATCTTTACGAACTGGCTGTTTCGCAGTCAGGGAGATCCGATCTCGTCGCTCGAATTCGAGTGGGTCTACGCGTTCAACTCGGTCCACCTCGCCCTGATCGCCGCATTCGTCGCCTGTCTGTTCGCCCTTCCCGTCGCCTACTACTCGGGCCGAACGAACTCACTGCTATCACGGATCTTAGAGCGAGCGACCTACATCGGATTCGCCGTTCCCGGCGTCGTCATCGGACTGGCACTGGTGTTTCTCGGGACCAGAACGCTCCCTTCGTTTTACCGCCAGGGCATCTGGCTGCTCGTCTTCGCCTACGTCGTTCGCTTCCTGCCACAGGCCGTCGGAACCGTTCGTTCGTCGGTCCTGCAGGTAGACGCGAAGACGATCGAAGCCGCACGAACGCTAAACGCCAGTCGACTCGAAGCGTTCAGACGAATTACGCTCCCGCTGATCATGCCCGGCGTGGTCGCTGGCGGTGTTCTCGTCTTTCTGACGACCATGAAGGAACTCCCAGTAACGCTGATGCTTCGTCCCGTCGGCATGGAGACATTGGTTTCCATCATCTGGGGGGCTCAGGCCGACCTCGCCTATCGATACGCGGCGTTCCCGTCGCTGTTGCTCATCCTCATCTCGGGATTCTCGATGCTCATCTTGCTTCGCCAGGAAGGGAGCGATCTCAACTGAGCATTCGCAATCACTCAAACCGATAGAAGAAACGTCAGAGTATCAGTTGTCGACACCAAACAGATCCGCACTATTAAGTCGGTTCCGAAAGTTGTTCAGGCCAGTAATGGAGTATTCGCTTGCAATCGACGAGACACCAGCAACGGTATCGGGTGGAACGGGTGTACTGTTACTTCACCCGAGTACGGGTGAAACGGACCGCATCGATACTGATTTTCTCAAAACCGATACCGACCACTTCCTCGTCATCTCCACACGAACCACCGCCCGCGAAGTCAAACAAAAACTCGAGTACTACGACGTCGACGAAGACTGTGCCGAGATCCTCGACACCCTCAGTATCGAACGCGGCTACTCTCGACGCTCCGCCGACACCGTCCACTACGTCGCCGCACCCGACGATGTCGACGGAATCGTCGAACACATCGACGGCTTCCTCGAGGCACACGACGGCAAACTTCGCCTCAGTTTCGACTCCATCACCGAACTCGCCTACTACGCCGGCGACGAGGAAGCCCTCGAAACCGCCGAACGAATCGTCGAATTACTCGAAGAACACGACGCAATCGGTCTCTTTCACGTCTCGGAAGACCCCCACGACGAGGCACTCGTTGCGCAGTTCCGTGACGTATTCGACGGAACGATCGATCTCGACGAGGACGGCCACATCGACACTGACTTCGAATAACTAGTCGCTCGCGTTCGTTTTTCGAGCGTGTCACTCCTCGAGAGAATCGAACGTCTTCTCGGCCCATGTCACCGCGTACTCGGCGCCGTGATCACGATAGGCGTCCGTGTCGAGTGCCGCAAACGGGGCTGGAAGTTCGATGGCGTGTTTGATCGCTGCACACGCGAGTTCGGTTGCATCTGCGAAGTCCGTCTCACCCCGAGCAACGGCCCGTGGCAATTCCGAGACTCGATCCTCGAGTCGTGTTCCCGCATCCTGCCACGCGTCGGCGAGGGCAGGATGGTTCTCGTTCCACGTCGCGAACTCTGCTCGGGTCTGGAGGCCAACCCATCCATCGTACAGTGCCGACGCTACCTGATACGTCTCGTTCGGATCGAGTGTGACCGCGTCGTCGAGTTCGCGATACTTGTCTTCGAAAAACCCGAGGAAGTGTTCGGGAACGCCGAGTGAGACCTCGACGACCGCCTCGGCGAGTAAGAAGTCGACGAACGCCTCCGGCGACCCACCGACACGAGGCTTGATAATCACGACCGGCGGATCACTCTGGCGAGTCCACGCGACGCTTCCATCACCCGGCATCCCGATCGTGAAGTCCGTACCCGCGTATCGAGTGAGCAACGTCGGGGCGTCGTTCGGAAGCCACTCGGCAGGATAACTCGCCGGCTCGAGCGAGTCGACGAGTAGACCGAGATCTTCGGCCTCTGTGGGAGGAATCGTCTCGAAGTCCCGATCTGACTCGAGGACGTGAACTGTTGGCGCGTAGGACTCACGAACGGACTCGACCGAACTCGAGAGGTCGCGAGTCTGGAACATCAGACGAGAACAGTCTGGAAGACGACCAACAGTGACAGGAGTGCTGCGACGGTGATCGTGGTGAGAACGACCTTGGTTGGGGTGCTCATACGCTACTGAACTCGACCGCGTCGCTTAAATCCATCTGTCTCGCCTACCGATCCCCGACGAGTTCCATCGCGAACGAGACTCACGAGCACCGATCTGAGACGATCCCCAGAGCAGGGGTGGCGTCCGCTTAGATCCCTTCGGAAAACGAAACGGGTGTGGATAGTGGAACCACCTTCATTTCAACTGGAGTATGTATTCTGTATACTCCCATCGTATGCCGCCAGAAGTAGGGTTCTGGAGTTGCAACAGAGGGGTCTGTTAAGGGATGCCTGAGCGAACCGAATCCAAACGCTCTGGTTTCGGAATCGACTCCCTCGAGAGACTCGTTGGTCTCGGTCGTCCCTGGTGGCACTCGAAGGGGACGAACGCTACTACTGGACTACCCGGTGAACTCGACTAACGGGCTACCCGAGGGACCCAACCCACGAAATTACACCTCGTCTTCGTCGTTTCGCCAGGAATCGGGAACGTCGATAACGTACCGGCCGTCCTCTTGCAGCGAGATAATGTACTCTTCGCGATTGTAGAGTTCCATGAGATTGAGTTCGTACTGTCCCGGACTCACGATCTTGATACTCTCGAATTGTTCGTTGAGTTCCGCGCGGAGTTCTTCGATCGACGGTTGCTCTCCCGTCGGTTCGCTGACGACACGGCCGTCACTCGGTGGCTGCTCATCGCTCGAGGCTGCGTTTGCCTGTTGTGGTGGATGAGACGAGCCATCTCGTGTATCTGGAGACGGGTGAGCCGTTTCCGGAAGATCGTTACTCGAGACGACTTCACTCCGAGCATCGGCCTGTGCTGTATCCTCGTCGTCGGCAACCATCGTCCCGTCTGCTCGAGTTGGAGTTGGTTCGGCGTTCGTTTCGGGTGCACGCTCGTTGCCGTCACTCGAGGGGTCAGACGACGCTGGACTCGAAGTCGGGGTGGCCGACGCCGACCCCCGTGTTTCCGGTGCACCTCGATTCCCATCCGACGGGGCATTCGACCGATTTTCGGGTCGACGAGCCGTTTCGGGCCACGCAGTAAATTCCTCCGTCGTCGACTCTTCGGACGGGTTGTCCGGTTTGGCCTCGTCGGGCCACGATTGGGGCTGTGGCTGTGACGTATCGCGTTGGCTCGGTGTACTCGACTGCGGCGATCGTTCTGGTGAGGAATCACTCGAGGCTTGTGGCGTTTCGCTCGTAGCTGCTGGCGATTCGCTCGTAGGTGACGGCGATTCGCTCGTAGGTGACGGCGATTCGCTCGTAGGTGACGGCGATTCGTTCGAGACCGATGGAACATCGTCTGCGGTATCTGACTCCGAGGAAACCCAGCCACGAACTGTTTTCGCAGCACGCCCGACGGTTCCGGTGGTAGAAGATGAAGACGAAGAGGACGCGTCACCAGCACTCTCGGTGGCACCCGCTGACGCCTCACTCGAGTGAGCTGAGTTGCTCGTCGCTTGTCCAGACGGTGCAAACTGGAACTTGTTTCCACCGCAGTCTGGACACCCCGACAACATCTCTTTGGAACCGTCGGGAAATGTGCGACCGCAGTTCGTACATTCGTGTGGCATTAGTCTCGGGACACGAGGGCACTGATCAGCGTTTCATCCTTGTGGAGCGTTTCGATTTGATTTGCCGGGCCGATAACGGTCAGCTTTGCTGTCGACTCATTGTTGCCCATAATTCGACCGAGCAACGAGGAATCGCGTGTCGAAGATTTTGGATACGTCTCGATTTCGATCCCGTTGAACTCGTCGGGGCTGATCTCGGACATCGTCACCTCGATCAGTTTGCTCTCTTCGTCGGGACTCAGTCCCTCCTCGAGGATGACGATATTGCCCTCGTGGACGCCATCCAAGATCATTCGGATCTTCTCCATCGAGGCCAAACTGTCCATCCGTTCGCCGCTGATCAAGTCGATCTGGACACCGTCGGGTGTGTCTGGGTCGTCTGCGTTAGTTGCGTGTGGCATCGTTGCTCACCCGAAGTACTCCGCGATTTTTTCGTACACTTCGTCCATATTCTCGCCTTCTTTCGCCGAGAGCGGGACGGTCTTGTGCTGTGGGAATGCGTCTTCGATCCGTTTGACACTCGAGTCCTCGAGGTCGATCTTGTTCGCGAAGATCAACACCGGGAGATCACGAGATTCGATGATTCCGATCAACATCGTGTTGACCTGCGTGATCGGATCCTCCGCGCTATCGAGTACGTAAATGACGCCATCGACGTCCTCACGAAGCCAGTGCATCGCCTCTGCGACGCCTTCGGTGGCCTCACGGGAGCGACGGATTGCGTCGTCTTCTTCCATCTCGTCGGTAAACTCCTCGTAGTCGACTTTCGTCGTCACACCAGGCGTGTCGACGATATCGATCGTTACCGACTTCCCCTCACGTTCGATCTGAACATCTTCTTTCCGGCGTGCGCGACGCGTTTCGTGTGGGATATGACTCTCCGCACCAATTGCGTCACCAGTCCAGTCTCGAGCGATTCGGTTGGCGAGCGTTGTCTTTCCAGCGTTTGGTGGACCGTAGATACCGATTCGTTTGGGTTCCTCATCCGTAAAGAGGCGGTCTGTAACCCGAGAGATACTAGTTTTGAGTTCTGTGAACAGTCCCATCCTTGGGGCCCTCCAGCACCGCGGGTGGCAGTTGCGCGACCGCGGGGTGCATCTGCGCGTACTACAAACTGAATCTACTTAAGCCTACGTCAGACGGATAGACAATTCACCGTACCAGTGTAGCGTGATGTGATTCTCGAGAGTTGAGTGATGCGTTGAAGCTACCTTCACATTCTATTACTCTAGTTGCTACTCACCGATCTTTCACACTCACTGCAGTCGCTCCTCATCGTTCGTCGTCACAATTCGTGCGCACCGTCCATCGTCACAATTTGTGCGCACCGTTCGCCGTCACGATCCGTGCGCGATGATAGAAACGAGTACGGAATACCTCGGATCGATTGGAACTCGCCTGGGTCTAAAGCAGAAGTAACCTTCGTTCAGAACCGATCCGTGTTCGAGAGTTGTCGTCGTGTAGGCTGGATGCATCCCCACGAGTATCAAGAATTTCGATCTGACAGGTCATGGATGCTAAGAACATATCCCATGAGTACTAGGAACGGACAACATGCCAACCAGGGGCATTGAAAACCTGTAACATGGGAACCGGAACACTAGTTTGGAACTCGACACTGAATGGCCGAGGGGAATCACCCCCACCCCTTCGTTTCGACTGGAGACGCCCGACCCCCAGTGGGGGATCTTTCGTCGAATCTGGTCGCTTCCGGCTGGAGAAAACGATGATACTGCTGATGTTCCGGACGTGAAGCCTCCTGAGGAGTGATTAGGTGGAGGAGAGCTAGTCTAGTAACCCATGCGGTCTAGAGACGGCGTTCTAGCAGGATCTAGTAACTAAAACCAATCCACCTAGTAAAAATCTGTTTTTGCTAGTGCTACGGACCGAGTTTCTCACCCAACCACTTAAATCCCTCCTGTTTAGAAGACCTCTCGAGACCCCCACCCTCCTTCGATGCGTTCCACCTGAAACGAAGGGGTGGGGGGCTTCACCCAATCGCGTAACTGGCTTCGAAAACGAACCAATCTCGTTTAGAGGGGATCTCACGGCCGTTTCCGGACGTCCAACGGAATTTTGCTTCCGTCTCCGACCGTCCAATCAAATCGATTACTTCGCCGATCGAGCAGCCTCCGTCGGTATTCCTAGAACTCTTATCGCAATATCTAATTACCCTTATTGGTACTAGTACAGTGTGATACGGACGATGCTCGATCCACAAGCTAGTCTCTCCAATCTCGCTATGTAAATCACACCACTACGTTGGATGTTAGCACAATTAAACACAAAACTCGAGTAACGTTCTACTACTACTCGAGACACTGCGAGCGGAGTACATCGACCGTCGAACACTGTTCGTGTACAATCGACCTGAAACGGACGTGTTAAGAGGTTCTGATGGGTCAATCTGTCTTCGGTCGATCGCAGGTTTTGCGTATTAGCGCTCAACGGACGACAATCGTCGACTCTCTCGTTCCTCGCTCTGCAGCGAAGGGAAGAATTTAATAGCCTGGTTTTCCTCTGTTTCGTTTGCATCAACTGGACCCTGGTTAGGAACGTTTGGTAGTAGATCACCGAATTTGGGCCATCTACCCCACAATATTCCTGATTTTGGGTCTTGTATTCCACTCGAAGTAAGGGGGTATGTGTACGACGGATGTCAGACGATAATTCAGAACCCACAGGCGCAGACCACGTCGATACCGACGAGGCACACGGATTCTCGAATCTCGAGCGATCCGATCTCGATGGCAACGACTCGAGCCAGGGGCTATTCGACGATCTGCTCAGCGGTGAACCGATTTTCGAGAACAAGGAAGTGCTTCGTCCTTCCTACACGCCACACGAGCTCCCACACAGAAGCGACCAGATCAACAAGATGGCGACGATTCTCGTCGCAGCGTTGCGCGGGGAGACACCCTCGAACATTCTCATCTACGGGAAAACTGGTACCGGGAAAACTGCGAGTGCAAAATTCGTCAGCAAAGAACTCGAGAGTACGTCCCAGAAGTATAGCGTTCCCTGTGACGTCGAATACATCAACTGTGAAGTCACTGATACGCAGTATCGCGTGCTCGCGCAACTCGCGAACAAGTTTATCGACAAGAACAAAGAACGCATCGACGACCGAATCGACGACCTCGAGACGCTCAAAGAGGCACTCGAGGAGTACGATCGAGCGTCTCAGTCGGACCCCGACGTTTCCGCTGGAACTGACACCGGGTCGGAAACGTTGTTCTCAGAGACGGCGGACCACGACGATACATCCGGGGGTACATCCACGGAGTTGGGATCTCCAGATGACGTAGATACGCACGCTGTTACCGACGAATCATCGGAAACTGATACCCACACCGATGATCGAGCTACTCCGAACGCATCGTCGGCTGATGACTCCGAACACCCTTCCGCGGTTCCAGCTGAAACGAAGGGGGAACCTACCGAGTCGACGGCGGCGGGTTCCGACACACCGGCCACGGCGGAATCATCGCCACACCCACTCGAGTCGACGCCGTTCGAAACGAGCGAGGATATCGACGATCGAATCGCCGAACTCGAAGACGACAAGGAATCCTTCGAGGAAGTTCCGATGACTGGATGGCCGACAGACCGTGTCTACAGCGTCTTTTTCGACGCCGTCGATTACGACGAACGCGTCGTCGTCATCATGCTCGACGAGATCGACAAACTCGTGGAGAAAAGCGGCGATGATACGCTGTACAACCTCTCGCGAATGAACTCCGAACTCGAGAATTCGCGCGTGTCGATTATCGGTATCTCGAACGATCTGAAGTTCACCGACTTTCTCGATCCTCGCGTCAAATCCTCACTCGGCGAAGAAGAGATCGTCTTCCCACCCTACGACGCAAATCAACTGCGTGATATCCTCGAGCACCGCTCGGAGGTTGCGTTTAAAGAAGGTGCTCTTTCGGACGACGTTATTCCCCTCTGTGCTGCATTCGCCGCACAGGAACACGGTGACGCACGCCGAGCGCTCGATTTGCTTCGCACGGCAGGCGAGTTAGCGGAACGATCTCAAACGGAGACGATCGTCGAAGAACACGTCCGCCAGGCACAGGACAAGATCGAACTCGACCGAGTCGTCGAAGTCGTTCGAACGCTGCCGACACAGAGCAAACTCGTCCTCTTCGCGATCATTTTGCTCGAGAAAAACGGCGTCAATAGCATCAACACTGGCGAAGTGTTCAACATCTACAAGCGCCTCTGTGAAGAGATCGACGCAGACGTATTGACCCAACGCCGGGTGACAGACCTCATCAGCGAACTCGATATGCTCGGTATCGTGAACGCAGTCGTCGTCTCGAAGGGACGATACGGTCGAACGAAGGAGATCAGTCTCTCCGTTCCTCTCGGTGAGACGGAGGCCGTGTTGCTCTCGGATTCCCGCCTCAGCGATATCGACGAAGTTCAGCCGTTCGTCCAGGCACGATTCGAAAACTAACTCCGTTCCTCGTGAGGGAACCGTGTACTCGAGTCTCCCTCGATTGATACACCGAGAACAGCAACGTCGTTCCTGTCGAGAGCCCGCGCGTCTCCCCTGTCCAGTCGAAATAGGGGGGCTATCGGCGGACAACGAAGCACCGATATGCTGCGACTGCCTCCGCTCTCGTATGAACAGACGAGCAGTTCTCGTCGCGTGCTCGAGTCTGCTACCACTGGCTGGCTGTACGACACTTTTCGAAGACGATGCGATCGATAAACGAGGAGAACTCGATGTCGTCATCGACGGCGAACCACACGACCTTTCCGCTGATCGATATCAGGCGGAACACGCCGACGATCACTCGATCGACTTTCACCTCCACGAACACAACGATCAGTGGTACATGGAAGGTGAGGAACCGGTAACGTTCGCAACCGGAATCGATCTCCTTCCTCACTTCGAGTACGAAACCGAAGCCGACGACCACGTTGTGACGATAGATGACACTGTCTACGACGGGTCGGAGTCTACGATGTCGATCGACTTTCTCGCCGACGACGAATCAGTCGATCCGACCTCCTACGAGATCCAAGATGGCGATGCGCTTCGACTCGAGATCGAGACCGACGAATAACCCGCTGTACCGTCGGTTAATGCGTGAGGCGACTGTCGTCTGTCATTCGGTGCAGCGTCCTCGAGCGCTGTTTTCTCTCTGAGCCGTTTGGTTACTCTTCGTCGACGCGTTCGGCTGGAACGCCGGCAACGGTCGTGTTCGCGTCGACGTCTTTCGTGACGACCGAGCCTGCGCCGACAGCTGCACCTTCACCGATCGTGATGTCGCCGAGTAACGTCGCGTTCGCCCCGATGTGGACCTCGTCTTCGACTGTCGGGTGTCGTTTGACCGGTTCGTTCCGATCGCCCCCGAGCGTAACGCCGTGGTAGAGATGTACGTCATCACCAATTTCGGCCGTTTCGCCGATGACGACGCCCATTCCGTGGTCGATCGTCACGCGTCGTCCGAGCGTCGCACCGGGATGAATCTCGACGCCGGTCACTATGCGGACGAGATGCGAGAGGAACCTGGCGAGAACTCGAAGGTCGCGCGTCCAGAGCCAGTGGGCGACCTGGTGGGCCCAGACGGCGTGCAACCCAGGATAACAACAGACGACCTCGAGGGACCCGGTTGCAGCCGGGTCACGCTCGCACATTGTGCGGACGTCTTCACGAAGCCGGCTGAGCATTTTCCTCCCGAGAGGTCGCGGTCGCTGGAGTGTGATGTGCACTGGGAACGTTCGTTCGACCGCACGAGTGACACCACCGGCTGTCGACGCGAGTGTGGTCGTTCCAGCCGATTTCAATACTCTTGCCGGTGGTGTTCATACCCGTCCGTTCCGGCGAAATCACCTAAAAGGGTTCGTTTCCGCGCCTCGAGCGAACTACTTCCCGCGCTCGAGTCGAGACCCGATTCGTGTCGGGAGATCGGCGTCGGAAACTGCCGTCTGGACCGATTCGATGTCGTACTCCACACGGTACGTGTCGACCGTCAGGCGATCGAGGTCGACCACCGCGTAGGCCGCCCGTGGATCGCCGTCTCGAGGTTGGCCAACGCTGCCTGGATTGACGACGATTCCCTCGCGAAAGCGCTCGACGCCCTGGACGTGCGTGTGGCCCAGAACCAGGACGTCTTCGTCCTCAAGGAGCCTCGGTGAGAACTCGTTGGGGTAGGTGTAGCGAGTGTAGCGTTTCGGGTCGTCAGGATGGCCGTGGACGAGTTTTACTCGTCCGTCACACGCCAGTCGTTCGGTCGGCAGCGACTCGAGCCACCCCAACTGATCGTCGGAGAGCTGGTCCGTCGCGTGTTCGACGCCAGCACGGGCCATTCCGTTGAACTGAAACGGAGCCTCGTCGACGACTGCGGCGTCGTGATTTCCCATCACTGTCGGCACGTCTCGCGAGCGAAGTACGTCGACACAGTCCGCCGGCCACGGGTTGTAGCCGACGACGTCACCGGCACACAGCAGGCGGTCGACTGACGGCATGTCCTCGAGCACTGCCTCGAGGGCGATCCGGTTGCCGTGGATGTCGGAGAGTAGTCCGACGTTCATACCCGAGTGTAGGGTCTCGAGCAGTTTGTACGTTCGCCGGGCGAACGCCCATTGAACGCACCGTGTCTGACTCCCACTTCCAGCAATTTGACCCCGAAATCGGCAGTTCGAGCCAGTACGATGGAGGTCGAACGTTTAGTGCCGCAAAAAGGGCTGTACGTACTCAGTCGCCGTTCTCGAGTGCCGTCTCGAAGCCGTTGTCGGTTCGGGCGACGCCCGCTGCACAGACTGCGTGTTCGAACTCGAGGTCGTAAGCGTCGGTTGCTGCTTCTGTCGCGGTGGTTGCCTCGAACTCGAACGAGTCGGGTGCGTTCTTCTCGTAGGTCGCGACGAGCGTCGGCTCTTCGACGGTCTCGACGAACAGGGCGTCTTTTCGGACCGTTCCGATCAGGGCCTCGCCGTCGGCACCGATCGTCGCCCCGATTCGGGGCGTATCGTAGTCGTCTTTCTCGTAGTCGAGTGCGAGGAGACTCTCGGCGAGGGCGTCTCGAGCGGGATAGCCCAGTTCGAGCTTCTCTGCGATTGGGTCGACGTGTGAGCCGTTTCCGAAGGCGGCCGTTTCGCCCGTCGGGGTGTCGACGAGTCGGAGACAATTATACGAGACGTACGGGTTGTCCGTTTCGGGTGCATCCGCCGTGGGACCGACGGTGAGTGCGTCGTCTCGAGTCGAAATCTTTCGGTTCGGGAAGGATCGTGATGAGACGCGGTAGGCACCGACGTCGGGACCGACGACGACGAATCGTCCGATGTACATGCGCGAACCTGCGCAGGTGAACGGAAAAGGAATGTCGATTCTCCCCAGCGTGGCCGAATTTGCCGTCATTCGAAAGACGGGCGATGTCGGCGTTGCTCGGGCGGTGACCCGACGACGGCGACGGTCGGTGGCTCTCTCCTGTCTGGCTCACCCGAGTTCGTAACACCTTAATACGGATGCCCACTACTATCCTCTACACCGTTAGAAGCGATACCTGACGGGTGATCGCAGTCCATTGGGGTAGTGGCCAATCCTGAAGCCTTCTGGGGGCTTCGACCCTGGTTCGAATCCAGGATGGACTACTCTTCTCGTTCGTTCGTCTCGAGGTTCATCGCCCAGCCGTCCGTCCGTCTCCAGTTGAAACGAAGGGGTTCGATAGGCGGCCCATAACGCACCTTCCACTCGAGAATCGCTGCACACTGATTCGGGCCCGACAGCTGATTACACGTCATCACGTTCGTAGGCCCCGTCTCGCTCGAGTTCGCCGCGTTTTCGCAGAACAGTGGGGGTCCGACAGATTCCCGGTGCGCCGGTCACCTGTGGAACGGTGCAGTTGTTACAGCTTTCACAGAGCACTCGTGGCAATTTTCCCGTATCATCGGCCGCGGACTCGAGCAATCGTGCCCCGAGTTTTGGCTCGGCGTAAAACGGACGAGCCATGCCGACCATGTCACAAGCCGGCACCTCGGGGTCCGCCGTCCTACCGAGTAATCGATCCATTTCCGCACGTTCGCGAACGCCACCTTCCGTCAGTACTGGAATCGAGACCTGTTCACGAACGCGCCGACAGAACGGTTCGTTCCACGCAGCTTCGAAGTCGTACTGTCGCGACTGAATCCAGTTTGCGCCAGCGACGAGACGCCGCCGATGTGCGCCGCCGAAGGCTTCGTCGTACTCCTCGTGTAACTGTTCGTTCGCCCACGCTCGGTCGGGATACTCCCCGCGAACGATGCTCATATCCCAGACGACGGAGGCTTGCACCGGCACGATGCCGTCGTAGCCGATTTGCTCGAGTCTCCGTGCAATTTCGACCCCATCTCCGAGGGAGAGCTTTCGACGCACGATCGGTGACGGCGGTGTAGCCGTTTCGGCCGGCACCTTGGTGATCAGCGGAACGTCTCCGGCCCGGTCGCGAATCTCGTCGTGGACGACGGCGAGAAACTCGAGTCTCGAGTCGGGATCACCGCCGAACTCGTCCTCGCGTCGGTTGTAAAACGGCGAGAGGAACTGCTGGACGATCCCCATGTTGGCTCCGGCGAGGTGGATTCCGTCGTAGCCGGCGTCGACGGCCGAGGCTGCGCAGCGACCAAAATCCGCGGCGAGTTCGTACACCTCGTCGGTCGAGAGCACGTGCGGGTCGTAGTTCAAAAATCCGAGCCGATCGAGCGCTCGCAACTGCCAGGGCGGGTTCGAAACCGCTAGTTGCTCGAGAGTCGGGTTCTCTCGACGATACGCAGCGTGCCAGGTTTCCATACTTCGCAGGCCGCCGTGCTCGAGTTGCAGGAAGATCCGGCTGCCGTGATCGTGGATCCGGTCGGTCAGACGAGTGAGTTTCGAGACGAAGTCGGGGTCGTGTACGCGAGTCATTCCGGGTGCAGCACAGCCACCGTCGCCGCGTACGATTGTCGCACCCTGGCAAATAAGGCCGACACCCGACTCGGCTGCTGGCTCGAGGTCGTCGATCAGGGTATCGACTGCGTTCGGACCGTTTCCCGCACACTCGAGCAACGGGGCACGATAGAGCCGGTTTGGGACCGTCACGCCGCCGATCTCGAGTGGTTCCTCGAGGGTGGTCATACAGTGTATACAGCGGGGACGGTCAAGAGAATACTGTCCCTTCGAGAGCACGATTTGGTCCGAACGACGCGATCTCTCCGCCCTACTCGGATCAGGGTGGGAGGATGACCGCACGACCTTCGATCTCGCCGTGCTCGAGTCGTTCCGCGACGGTGTTGATCTCCTCGAGGTCGTGGCGTTCGGTGTGCAATTCGACGTCTCCCCGATCGACGAGCGAGACGAGTTCCTGTAGTTCGGTGTAGCGACCGACGAGCGTCCCTTTGAACGAGAACTCGCCATTGACGAGGGCCTGACACGGTTCGTGGATGTTGCCGCCGTAGCCGACGACGTGGTGATCGCCGCCCGCGGCGACCATTTCAGGTGCAGTTGCAGTGGTTTCGTCCGCGCCGACGAAATCGAGCACTTGTTGGGCCCCTTCGTCGTCGGTCAGGTCCATCACTCTGCTCGAGAGTTCCTCCTCGCTCGAGTTGACGGTGTGGTGCGCACCGAGGTTGGCGGCTAATTCGAGCGCCTCGTCTTTGCGGTCGACGGCGACGATATCCGCGGCGCTCATCGTGTCGAGACACTGGAGTCCGATGTGACCGAGTCCACCGATGCCGATGACGACTGCCGTCTCGCCGGGGTTGAGTTCTCGGACTGCCTTCTTCGCGGCGTGGTAGGCCGTAATCCCTGCGTCCGCGTGGGGGGCGATTTCGGTCGGATCGACGCCCTCCGGTAGTGGGATGACTGCCCGCTCGTTGGTCAGCAGGGACTCAGCGAATCCGCCGTCGGTTGTGAGGCCGTTGAACGCGCTGTTCTCACAGTACATGTCCTCGCCGAGTCGACAGGGGCGACAGATGCCACACGTTTGGACGGGGTGACAGATGACCGGGTCACCCTCCTCGACGAGCGTCACTTCGTCGCCGGTTTCGGCGACGATTCCTGCGTTCTCGTGACCGAGCGTCATCGGCAGGTCCTGCGGGGCGTAGTCGGTCCACATTCCTTCGATAATGTGGTTGTCAGTCTGGCACCATCCCGCGCCTTCGACGTCGACGACGACTTCATCCGACCGATCGACCGTTGGGCGGTCGATGTCGTCGATCTCGAGTCCCTGGCTCATGTCGTCGGTATACTCGTGGAGACGGGCTGCTTGCATGTTAACATGGGCCACTTCGGTACCCTCGCAGATAATGTTCCCCCCTCGTGTCGCAAACTATCAAATACACTGTTTGACATATTAACGAGGTTTGGGTGCTACTGGGCTGATAACTGGTGAGAAACACTCATTCTGTTATATCTGAAGAAGTATAATGGTTGTTGGTAACAATTATCATAATGCCATGTACCGGCACAACGGAGAAGACATCTTCGTCATCGATGGTCACGTTCACCTATGGGATGCGACCGAGTCGAACATCGTTCACGACGGCGGGGAGGAGTTCATCCAGTGTTTTTACGATTATCACACGACGTTCACACCCGAGGACCGTCAGTGGGACATCGACGAATACCGAAAGTACGGTGCCGAGCGAATGCTCGACGACCTGTTCTCGAGTGCAGCAGTCGATATGGGAATCTTTCAGCCGACGTACCTCACCGACTTTTACGAAGATGGATTCAACACGACCGAGCAAAACGCCGAACTGGCCGAGGAGTATCCAGAGCGATTCGTCCTGAACGGGTCGTTCGACCCGCGAGATGCGGATCCGGGCCTCGAGTACCTCGAGGAATTGCACGAGACATACGATATTCCGGGCGTCAAACTCTACACCGCAGAGTGGCGTGGCGACTCGAAGGGGTGGCGACTGGATGACGAGGACGCGTTCGGCTTCCTCGAGCGGTGTAGCGACCTCGGAATCGACAATATTCACGTCCACAAGGGGCCGACGATCAGACCGTTGAATCGCGACGCATTCGACGTGAAAGACGTCGACGACGCGGCCTCGTCGTTCTCCGACCTCAACTTCGTCGTCGAACACGTCGGATTACCTCGCCTCGACGACTTCTGCTGGATCGCCGGGCAGGAACCGAACGTCTACGGTGGCCTCGCGGTCGCGGCACCGTTCGCACAAAATCGCCCCGGGAAGTTCTCGGAGATCATGTCCGAACTTCTCTGGTGGCTCGGTGAGGATCGAGTGTTGTTCGGTTCGGACTACGCCCTCTGGAACCCCGATTGGCTCGTTGAGGAAGTCATCGAAGCGGAACTCACCCAGGAAGACCGTCTCGAGTACGGCGTCGAATGGGATCTCGAGACGAAAAAGAAGGTGATGGGAGAAAATGCCGCCGAACTCTACGATATCGACATCGACGACAGACGGCGGACGTTCCAAGACGACGAGATAAGCGCGCAGTTCGGACTCGAGGATCACTATGCAAACGAAGAACCAGCAACGGCGGACGACTAATGACTGCACAGACATCCGATGAGGTCACGCGGCGGGTCGTCCGCGAACGGTTGGATCGAGTCACCGATCCGGAACTCGACCGATCGATAGTCAGACTCGAGTACGTCGATGCGATCGAGATCGCGGGAAATCACGTCGCCGTCGAATTCACGCTGCCGACGGCGTGGTGTTCCCCGGCGTTCGCCTGGATGATGGCGAGCGACGCTCGAGACGAAGTAGAGACGCTCCAGTCGGTCGAAACGGCAACCGTCACGCTTCGTGAACACGTCCACGAGGACGCGATCACTCGCGGGGTGAACAATCGTCGCTCGTTTGCGGAGGCGTTTCCGGACGCCGACGGTGACGTCAGCGCCGTCCGTGCGGAGCTCGATAGAAAGGCACGCGTGGCCCGTCAGTACGATGCCGTCGAGGCGCTCCTCGAATCCGGCCTCGACGCGGCGACGATCGTCGGTCTCCGACTGCCTGATTTCGAGACCGTTTCCGGAGACTCCGCCGCCGAACACGGTCTCGGCGAGATCGAAGACGCCGAAACGGCTGCTGTACACACCGATAGATCTCCCGGAGCCAGCGACGCATCCGAACGACTCGCCGTCTACGCTCACGACCGCTCGTTCGCCGTCACGCTCCCGGGGACACCGATCAACCATTACGTCGAAAAGGCCCGCGAAACCGGCCTGCTCTCCGAACCGGACGCGCGTCTCTTTCGGACCCCCGAGGGCGACCCGATCGATTCCGAATCGTTCCCGCTCGTCCACCGACGCTGTCGCCTCGCGAAAGTCAATATGTCGAGTCAGGGCGGCATTTGCGATGGGCTTCGCGAGGCCAGGACGGATCGCCTCGAGGACGCCACTGACAATTGATGCATGCCGGGCCCTTCGCATATCCTGACGCGTAGATGCCAACGATAATCCGCTATTCGAGGGACTAACGTCTCACTTTTCGACCTCGAGTAAGGCCACGCGTTCGCGGACGAGGTCCGAAAGCGACGCGTCGGTTGTCGCCCGCTCGGTGTCGGTGATGTCGTAAAACGAACAGACCGTTTCGGTGTCGACGGACTCGAGCGTCGATCCGGAGGGTTCGACGGCGTCTAACGTCAGCAGTTCCTGCCGGGCAGCCGTCTCCCGTTCGAGTGCCCCAGCACTCTCGTCTTCGTTACCCCCTTCATTTCCACTGCAATCGGCGTCGATCAGGATGATGGCGTCCGTTTCGCCGACGTCGATTCCCATCTCGAGTGCACGGTTGATCTGTCGTCGACCGGCGGCGTAGAGCAGGATTTCGACTGCTCGATCTCTGGCGATGTTGTCCCCACGAGCGATGGCGCGGTCTGCCAATTTTTGCGCGTGCTCGAGGTGTGAGCGGTCGACGACGTAGCGCGCATCGAAGGCTTGGATCGTCACGTCGTGTCGGTCACCGATTCGACCCAGTTGGGCGACGAATTCGTCGAGGTCGTCGACCGTCAGTGTACACTCGAGGAGTTCCACTAGAAATCACCCAGACTGGATTGGTTGTCGTCCGCCGTTTCTTCGTTCGTCTCGTCACTTGTGCCTGCTTTCGACCCGTCGCTCGTCGCGCTTACGACACCACTAGCCGGTTCGACGCCGTCCATCGACGGATTCTCTCGACCGGCGTTCTCGAGGATGTTCTCGGCCGTTTTCTCACCCTTTAGCGCTCCGAGGATGACCTCTTTCTCGGCACTGCGAAGGTCGGCTGGCTCCTCGACCCCGGCTTCGTAGAGTCGGCGCGCCCGTTTCCGACCGACGCCGCCGACCGAAACGAGTTCGAGCAACTCCTCGCCGACGCCGTGTTCGACGCGTGCGCGGGCTTCGCGGACGGCGACGGTCCACTCGCTGTCGATTTCGGCGGCCAGGGACTCGGCGGCACCCAACAGCCACTCGGCGGTATCGACCTTCCCGCGGAGGTCGCCGGGTCCGATCTTGTAGCGTTCGGTGATCGTCTCCTCGTCGGCCTCTTCGGCCCAGTCCTCGAGCAGCGTCCCTGTTTTGAGGGCGGCCAACCAGTCTTCGAAGCGTCCTTCTTCGAACTCGCTTGGGGCGTCACCGAGCAGTTCGCGCTCGCGCTCGTAGAACAACTCGCCGAATTTCTCGTCCTCGCCCGAGCGCAAGTAGAGTTCGTACATGTCGGGTGTCCGCGAGACGAGTTGGTACAGGCCGAGTGCCGTTGGCCGCTCCTCGGCTCCCTCGAGACCGTGGACGATCTCCGCTGCACTCATCGGATCGAGGTAGAGTCGGGAGACGGTGTGACCGAGGCTGGTTGCCTCGAGCGTCTGTTCGTTCTTCGAGCGCTGTTGGTCCGCGAGGTCGGCTGCCGAGGTGAATGCCCCGGCGTCGTCGTTCGTTTGTTCGGTTTTGCCGTCCCGCTCGATGAAGTCGTTTCGCTCGAGGTAGCTCAGCACTTCGTCGGTGACGCTCTCGAGTCGCCCGGCTTCGCTCGACTGACTCGCGTAGAGGGTGGCCTCGAGGAACTCGAGGAGTCCGCCCCGTGTGCGGGCGAAGCCGGAGGCGATGGTGGCGAGGACGTGCGTCCGGAGTGCGGGTTCAGCCGCGAGTTTCGATCGGACGGCCTCCGGATCGGCCCAGATGTAGCGGTCGAACAGCTCTTGGCTCTCGTCGTGGCTCTTGGCGAGCAAGACGGCTTCACCGTAGGGGTCGAGACCGGGACGTCCGGCTCGTCCCATCATCTGGTGGACCTCGAGGACGTCCAGGGGAGCCATCCCGCCCGCACTCGGATCGAAGCGTCGCCAGTCGCGGACGATCACGCGACGGGCGGGCGTGTTCACCCCGGCGGCGAGGGTCGGCGTCGCGGAGATGACCTTCAACAGCCGGTCGCGAAAGGCGTCCTCGACGAGCGAGCGCTGGGTGCTCGAGAGTCCGGCGTGGTGAAATGCTGCACCGCGCTCGACGCAGTCGGCCAGATCCTTGCTTGTCTCGGTGTCGCTGTCGTCGCGAATCTCCGCGGCGAGTTCGGCCAGTTCGGTGCGCTCCTCGCCCGATAGCTCCGGACCCGAGACGCCACCCAATCTGCTCGCGGCGGCCTCGGCGTTGCGCCGGGAGCTGACGAAGACGAGCGAGGAGCCACCTTCTTGGAGGATGTCTCGCACGAGCGCAGCTTCCTGTTTTTCGCTGCCCTCGACGGGAACCTCTCGCGTCGAGCCGTCGTCGAAGTTGAGCGCGTTCCCGTAGTGGACGCCCATCTCCAGGTCGATCGGTCGCCAGTCGCTGTCGACGAGGGAGGCGTCGAGCCAGTCGGCGATTTCGTCGGCGTTCCCGACGGTTGCAGAGAGCGCGACGGTTTGCATCGCGGGATTGAGCTGTTGGAGTTTCGCGAGGGTCACCTCGAGTGTGGGCCCTCGATTTCGGTCGTCGATCAGGTGCACTTCGTCGCTGACGACGCAGGTGAGTTCGGAGAGCCAGCCAGCCCCGTTTCGGACGAGTGAGTCGACCTTTTCGCTCGTCGCGACGATGATATCCTTCGTCGCGAGCCAGTCGTCGGTGCTCTCGTAGTTGCCCGTCGTGACGCCGGTCGTGATGCCAAACTGTTCGTACGCCTCGAACTCGTCTCGTTTCTCGCTGGCGAGCGCTCGCAACGGGACGATGTACAGCGCTTTCCCGCCGCGTTCGACCGCCGAGAGCATCGCGAGCGCGGCGATCATGGTCTTGCCACTCGCAGTTGGCACGGCAGCGACGAGGTTCTCGCCGTCGGTCGCGCCGGCGTCGACCGCCTCGGCCTGTGGCGGGTAGAGCTCCTCGATGCCCTCTTGCCGAAAGTGGTCCGTGGCACCGGGTGGGAGCCCCGACAGCTCCTCGAGATTCATTACCCGTCTTTGGCGCGTCCCGTGGTTTAAACTGTCGTCTCGAGGCCCGTCCGTCGGTCCACCCGTGACGTCGACGAGTCGCGGCGTTTTTGTTCCACTCGGGTTGACACTCACGCATGTCGACACTCGCCCGCGCGCTCGAGTCGTCGCCGCTGCGGACGAAGAAGCCGCGGGGTCGAAGCGGTAAACTCCTCGTCGGGACCGCGCTCGTCGTGCTCACGCTCGGGATGTTCACCGGGACGCTCGACCGCCGACTCGAGGCGCTGGAAACGTCGATTTCGGTACTCGAGGCCTGCCTCGTGTTGGTCGGCGCAGCCGTCGCAGTGGCCTTCGCTCGGTACCTACTCGGCACACTCAAACGCGCGGCGGGATACGGCCTCCTCGGAACGTTCGGGTTTGGGATTGGACTCCCGGCACTGGTGGCGCTTCCCGCAGTCGGCGGCGTCTTTCGGCGGGTGGGATCGACGGTCTACGGCGCGATGCCGTGGGTCGAAACGTCTCGCTGGCAACGATTGTTGTCGGTCGTCGGCGGCCCGCGGGGACTCGCCTCCGGGTGTTACGGCACGACGCTGCTCGCGGCCGGTGCGTGGACCGATTCGCTGGGCGATTCGCACGTGGTTTTCGGGTACGAACTCACGCTACTCTCCGTGTTCGCGATCATGACGGTTCCGGGAATCGCCGTCTACTACGTCCGTCGATAAGTCGATATCTCGTTTCCAGGTGCAGAGAGATCACGAGGAAGGATTCTCGCGGACCGCTAACGATTTACGACAATCGGCCCAACCATCGATCATGAAAGTCGAATTCGACGAGGAGACCTGTATCGGCATGTATCAGTGCGTCGCCGAGTGGGACGCCTTCGAGGAGGACAAGACGAAAGGCAAAGCGGTTCTCGAGGACAGCGAGGAGGTCGAAGACGGCATCTTCGTCCGCGATGTCCCCGAAGGCGCGGAACTCGACGCGAAGTTCGCGGCTCGAACCTGTCCCGTCGACGCAATCACGATCTACGACGACGATGGCGAGCAGTTGATTCCGTGAACGCAGCGCTCTTATCCGTCGACCTTCGCTGACTGTTCGCGGATGCGGTGAAAAAATGACGGTATCGGTCGCGGTCGCGGTCGCGTTACGAGATTTTGTCGTACTGATCCGAGAGCTTCTCGGCGGCTTCGCCGAGTTGGTCGCGCTCGAACTCCGAGAGGTCCCACTCGACGATCTCTTCGACGCCGTCGGAGCCGAGTTTGGCCGGGACGCCGAATGCGGTGTCCTCGTGGCCGAACTCGCCCTCGAGGGGGACGCTGCACGGAAGCACTTCGCCGGTGTCGCGCAGGATGGCCTCGACGGTGTGTCCGACGCCGGTCGCTGGCCCCCACTGCGTCGCGCCTTTCTTCTCGATGACGTTCATCGCGGAGGTCTGGAGTTCCTCGAGCAGTTCTTCTTTCTCGTTCTCGTCGAACTCGCGGTCCTGTCCGTCGACGCGGACTTTCGAGAAGACGGGGACTTGGGCGTCGCCGTGCTCGCCGAGGATGGTCGCGTCGACGTTCTGAACGGGGGCGTCGTAGCGCTGGGAGATGACGTAGCGGAATCGAGCGGAGTCGAGTCGGCCGCCGAAGCCGACCACCTGCTCGCGTGCGCGGTCGCCGACCTCGTAGAGGTGGCGGTTGAGCAGGTCGACGGGGTTCGAGGTTGTGACGGTGATGAAGTCGTCGTTGTACTCCGCGATGGAGGAACCGATATCCTCCATAATCGGTGCGTTGTCGCCCGCGAGGTCGATTCGTGTCTGGCCGGGCTGGCGCGGAATGCCGGCCGTGATGACGACGACGTCCGAGCCCTCGGTGTCCTCGTAGCCTCCCTGACGGATCGTCGTGTTCGAGTCGTAGGCTGCACCGTGGTTGGTGTCCGCAGCCTGTCCGACCGTCGTGTCCTCTTGATCCGGAATGTCCACGAAGACGAGTTCGTCGGCGATATCCCGAAGTGCGATGTTGTAGCCCGCTGCGGCTCCAACCGTTCCAGCCGCGCCGACCACGCTAACTTTCGTCATACCACGTAAACATCGGCCACCCCGTGCGTTAAATCCGTCGAAACCCCTTCTCTCGAGCGATTTGACGAGAACTAGATCGACACCTGTCGAACCACTCGCGATCGGGCAGCTACCGGCGTCGAACCGCCGACCAGCCGCGGTCACGCTCGAGAGTGAATCGATTGCAACCGTCCTCGAGTGGATACCGTCGGCTATGCGGAACGGTTCGTCTCCGCGGAGAGACGCTCGTATCGAACCGATCATGGTCGCTGCCCGCGACGTCTCGGCTATGCGAGTCAGTGTTATCGGCGGCGGAACGATCAGCGAGACCGCGGCGAATCGAGCCGAAGCCGTCGGTCGCGAGCTTGCGACTCGAGGCCACACGGTCGTCTGTGGCGGTCGTGGCGGAACGATGGCGGCCGTCTGCCGTGGTGCGAACGATGCAGGAGGAACGACCATCGGCATTTTACCCGGCGAGCACCGCGAGGACGCGAACGAGTTCGTCGATATCGCCATCGCGACCGGACTGGGCCACGCCCGCAACGCGCTCGTTCCGTTGAACGGTGACGCGGTGATCGCGCTCGCGGGTGGCGTCGGCACGCTCTCGGAGATCGGCTTCGCCGGCATCTACGACCGACCGATCGTCGGCCTCGAGACGCACGATTTCTCGCCATTCGAGGCCGACCGTGACCTCGGCCTCGAGACCGTCGAGACGCCTGCCGAAGCCGTCGATGCGATCGAAGCCGCGGTCGCCCAATCGCGGTGAACGCGGCCGGCGAATCGGTATCGCCTTCGGTCTCCGTCGGGTTGTTCCGGTATGACTGTCGACGAATCGGACGCGTACGTACTCCGCGATGAACTGCCCGATCCCGAGACGTTCGCCCACTTGCGCGAGGTCGCTGGCATGGGTCCGCGTTCGCTCGAGGCAATCGAACGCGGCCTCCCGAATACGATTTACGGCGTGATCGCGGTTCACGAACCGTCCGGTGAGGTCATTGGCATGGGGCGACTCGTCGGCGACGGCGGTGCAGTCTACCAGATTTCGGATATGGCGGTCCATCCGGACCATCAGGGGAAAGGGCTCGGAACTGGAATCATGGACCGTCTCGAGGCCCATCTCGAGGCCGAGGCGCCGGCTGGCGCGTACGTCAACCTCGTCGCCGACGTCGACGACTTCTACGAGCGATTCGGTTACGAACCCGTCCGCCCGGGTTCTAAGGGGATGCACCGCCGGATAGAGTGAGTGACACGCCACCGTCGACGCTTGACGGAGTGCGCGCGTCTCCGCAGCTTTTTCGACGGTCGGGCGCTTTCTGTCGGCTATGAGCGACTTCGACAAGGAAGCCGAACGCGAGAAACTTCGAGAGAAGTACGAACGCGACGCCAAAGAGCGCGAGGCGACCCAGCGAATGAGCGATCTGCTGCTCAAAGGGGCGACGATGACGAACGCCCACTGTGGGACCTGTGGCGACCCGCTGTTCCAGCAAAACGGAACCACGTTCTGTCCGAGTTGTCACGGCAATCCCGACGCGGTCGAAGGGACGGACCTCGAGGCGCAGCCGGCGACCGAATCGGACGCTAACGCTACCGCTGACGCTGGTGATGCGTCAGACTCCACCGCTGACTCGAGTGAGCGTGAGTCCCGACGAAACGAAGCGGCGGCCTCGAATACTGCTGGCCAGCCCGACGGGACTGCCACTGAACGACCGAACTCGAGTGGAAACGAGGGGGCGTCGTCGAACGCAGCCGAGCGACCCACTCAGAATGCAGCCGAGCAGACCCCTTCGAGAGAATCCACCCAACCATCCTCGAGCGCTGCCGAATCGGCACCGAACCGATCCGTAACTCCCGAGCAGCTATCGACACCGAACCAGCGATCGCCGAGCGCTCGGCAACCGACGGCCGATGTCGGTGTCGAGGACGAATCTCGGTCGCCTCGTCGCGACGAGACACCGTCTGCACCGGCGGTCGACGGCGACCGCGAGGCCGCTCGAGCCTCGCTCGTCCGGGCGCTCGAGAAGTTCGCCGCGAAGGCGGCCGAAACGGACGACCCACGCCACGCGACGGCCTGTCTCGAGGCCGCACGCGAGGCGAGCGAGGCGCTCGAGACGCTCCGGTAGGGCTGAAACGGGTTCGATACGGGTTGAGAACGAAGTTCGGACTCGAGAGCGACCCACGCTACAGCTCGGGTGGCTGGATCTCTTTCGGTTCGTTGTCGCCACAGCCGTGTTCGTAGAGGTGCGTCGTGTTCCTGTCTCGCTCGTCGTGGTCGTCGATGGTCTCGTAGGTGATGTCTTCGCTGACGACGTACATGTTGATGTGCGTCAGTTCTTCGCCGTGATCGTCTTCCCACGTCGAACAGAGGTGTTCGGCGAGCGCCGTTGGCACCTCGTTGTCGTTTAGCCCGCTGCTGCGGACGCTGTTCATGTAGAAGCGTTCGCGATACGTGTCGTATTGGGTCTGGAGTTCGTCGGACGGCCGTTCGTACGTCAGCTCCCGTTCGTTGTAGGCGTCGATGTACTCGCCATCCTCGGTCACTGCCGGGAAGACGTAGTATCGGTCCGTCGTCCGCGGTTCGGGGGCGAACACGCTCCACTCGGGTTGGTCGACGCCGAAACTCGAGGCGATATCGTCGACCTGTTGTTCGGGCGGTGAGTTGCCGTCGATGACGGAGACCACGGGCACGTACGACAGGATCGAGAGCAACACGAGCGAGCCGACGACGATGCCGAGGAAGACGCTGTGGACGTTGCCCCGGAACCGATCGAGGGACGGACTCGAGAGACACGGATTCGGCACGGACGCGGCGTGTGAGGCGAGCGTTCGTCTGGTTCGGGTGAGACGAGACCTGTCGACGTCGAGAAGGTCGGCGACTCGCTTCAGATCGGTCCAGAACTGCGCCTGGAGGAACAACAACAGGCCGGCGATCGCGACGTAGGGGAACGCGCCGATACGGACCGTGAGGATGAACGAGACGTGCCCGCCGACGAACAGCGCGACGAGGAACATGCGTTTCCGGCCGACGAGGACGATGAGCAGCCAGGAGAACATGAGCATGTAGTACCAGAGGTGGGTTCCCAACTCGAGCAACGCCGGGAACTGCCGGATGTACGGTGTCAGGAGAAAGGTCATGTCGTCGAGGCCCATGACGAGCGGCGTCGCCTCCCCGCCGGTCCACAGGTCGCTCTGGGACTTGTGATACCAGTTGAGGAAGTACATGTACACCATCTGCGAGAGGATCAACGCGGAGGCGATACCGGCGACCGACTCCCGTGGCCCGCGGTCGGCGTGAACGGCGTCGACCGACCAGCGTTCCCCGAGGGGGAGGAAGATGGCCCAGAACAACAGGAGCCGAAAGAGCGTGTCGGCGTAGCTCAAGACGAGTGGGTTGTGGTGATCTAAGGAGACGACGAACAGGAACGAGAGGACCATCGCTAGACGCGTCTTGTAGCCGACGATCAGCTGAATCGCGATCAGCACTTGCAGTCCCATCAGCGCGGCGATAACCGTCGGATCGGTCGTCAGGTGATAGAACGAGAACGCGTTATCTGCGCTCAACTCCATCGCGATCGATTGGGGGACGACGCCGTCCTCGGTGTAGTAAAAGGAAAGGTTTCGCGAGCGAAGGAACACGTCGGCGATGATGAGGAGGCCGACGAAGACGCGAAAGACCACGAGCGTCCGCGTATCGATCCGAACGGAGTCTGCGAGGTTCCGTCGCACTCGATGGGCCCCTGTCTCGAGTTGCGACCGCACGGGACGCTCCATGTGCTCACACATGCCGATGTTATCGAAATAATCATTTCGGTCGAAACTGATCTCGGGGTGACAATACCTCGTTCAGGGGAATCTGAGGAACTGCCTGTCGTCTGCTCGTTCTTCCGTCGCCGGGTACATCACGACGAAATTTGCATCTGTCACTCTTGCGAGTCGGTTCGGGAGGGTCCGTAACTCGCTGTGCCAGCCGACTTCGTTTCGCCGGGCGCTCACGCAGACGAGGAAGTCGTCCGATCGCGTCTCGTCGCGGAGTTCTTCGAACAACTCGTTCCAGCCGTCGACCGCGTGGAACGTCGCCGACGTCGGTGGCTCGAGGCGCGTTGTCACTCGATCGAAGTGGCTCGGATTTCCGTCGACGACGAGGCCGTGAATCGGGGCTCCGGTTTGCGCCGAGATACGTTTCACCGTGTGCACCGACTCGGAGAACCCGTCGTTGTGGTGGATATCCGGCGGGAGCACGAGGACGATCCGCTGGGTCGTGTTGAGTGGCTCCCTGAGTCGACCGACCAGCGTCAACTCCGTGGTTCGATCGAGCACCTGATCGATGATGTGGCCGAACACCTGCTGCGTCCGTGCTTTCTGCCCGTCCCAGCCGACGACGAGCGTCGTAATCCGGTTCTCGACGCTCGAGCGAACGATGCCCGAAGCAATGTTGTGGTTGACTCGAGTGTGGGGTTCGATCGGAACTTCGGCACCGGCGGTGTACGCCTCGAGGTCCTCGAGACGCGTTTCGACGTCGGCGACGTTCGCCGTGGTCCGCGATCGCTGTTCCGGGCGGACCACCGTGACCGTGTGAATCGGCTCGTGTGCGCGTTCGTTACGGATCGTGACGGCGAGATCGAGTAGCGACTCCGCGTATTCAGTTTCTCTCGAGATGGGAACGAGGATCCGTTGTGACGTCTCGCCTGGATCGTACGCTTCGTGGTCGCGAGCACGGACGAGTGCGACACCGGCCCGTTCGACCAGCGCGGGACTGAACAGACTCACGACGAGGATCATCACGACGACGGCGTTGATCATGTCCTGGCCGAATCCCGGAACGCCTGCGTCGAACCCGATCTGGACGATCGCGAGTGCAGCGGCGGCCTGCCCCACGGAGAGGCCGAACATCCCGAGGACTTGATCCCGATCGTAGCCGTAGACGCGGCCGGCGGCCCACGCTGCGACGTATTTCGTGACGAAGACCATGACGAGAAGCGAACCGGCGAGTGCGAGCGTGTCGACTCCCTCGAGCACGACGCCGACGTTGACGAGCATCCCCACCGAGAGGAGGAAGAAGGGGATGAAGAGCGCGTTGCCGACGAACTCGATGCGATTCATCAGCGTTCCCGACTCTGGGATTAGTCGGTTGAGCGTCAATCCGGCGAGGAACGCCCCGATGATGTGCTCGACGCCGACGAGTTCGGCGAGAAACGCACAGATGAACAACACGGCCATGACGAACAGAAACTCGAAGTAACTCTCCTCGCTGTGGATGCGAAAGAACCAGCGACCGAGTCGAGGGACGAGTACCCAGACGCCGATGAAAAACAGCGTCAATCCGACCGACAGCTGTGTCCAGAACGCGGCGTCGAGCGTCCCGTCGACGCCGGCGATGACGATCGCGAGCACGAGCAACGCGAGCGTGTCCGTCAGAATAGTGCCGCCGATCGTCGCGGTCATCGCTTCGTCGTTCGCGATGCCGAGTCGGTTGACGACCGGATACGCGAGCAGCGTGTGCGAGGAGAAAATGGCGGCGAACAACAGTGCCGCCGGAAGCTCCAATCCGAGCAACGAGACGCCGACGACCGTTCCGACCGCCTGTGGAATCACGAACGACAGCAATCCGAAGACGATGCTTCGATCCTTGTACTCGAGAAACTGCGTGAGGTTAATCTCGAGGCCCGCGATGAACATCAGGTAGATCAGGCCGACCTCGCCGAGCAACTCGATCGTGGCGTCTCGTTCGAGTAAGTGCGCGCCGTTGGGGCCGATCGCCGCACCGATCAGGATGATCCCGATGATCCCCGGCAGTCGATAGCGCTCGAGGACGAGCGGGGCGACGAGGAAGATCACCATCGCGAGCCCGAAGATGAGGACGGGATCGTCGAACGGCGGCGTCAGTGATGGACCCGTCGACAACAGCGTCTCGTATCCTTCGAGACGGACGCCGTCCGTAGCCACCACCGAATGCGTACTCACCAGCGACGGAGGGCACAGTTCGTTCATCGATACCGACACGGAAGTGAGTCGAAATGCACGTTCGTCCGCGAGCGTCCGTGGCTACTCACGGTGCTATCGGACGACGGTGACAGGAACGGGTGATCGGCGCACGACGGTCTCGGTGGTGCTCCCGAGGAGCTTTTGCTTGAGGCCTTCTCGACCTCGAGTGGCCATGACGATCAGGTCGACGCCGAGTTCGTCCGCGCACGTGACGATGGCGTCGGGAACGGCCCCGGGGAACGTCACGGTCTCGAGTTCGACGCCGTGGTCGTTGGCCACGGCCTGTGCTTCTTCGAAGCGTTGTGTCACTTCTTGTTGCCACTCGCGATCTTCGTCGTCGACCCCACTCGAGTCGCCGCCGGTCATCGACGCGTAGACGTCGGTACTCGCCGACTCGTGGACGTAGAGACAGGTCACGTCGGCGGTCGGATAGGCGCGACAGGCGTGGGAAACGGCCGACAGGGCCTCCTCGGTGCCGTCGATCGGGACGAGTACGCGGTAGCCGGTTCCGTCGGTATCGCCAGTCGTCGCCGCGGTAGCCTCGGTTATCTCGGGGGTTTCTTTTTCGGAGTGGGGAACGATCAAAATCGGGTACGTGCTCTCTCGCGTCAACCGATTCGCGCGATTTCCGGTGAGCAGTTTGATCCAGCGACCCCCTGGGCGGGGTGTGAAGGCAATCGCGGTCACGTCGAAGGCCGCCGCAGTGGCGAGAATTTCGTCGACGACGTCCGGCCCGTATCGAAGTTCCGTCTCCACGTCGTAGCCGGCATCGCCGAATTGCTCACGAGCGAGCGCGAAAATCTCTGTTGCTTGCGCCTGTCTGGCTTCTCTGGGCGCTTTGTCGGGTCCGCCCTCGGTCTTCTCGATGACGTGCACGACGACGACCTCTCCCGACGACTCGAGGTAGGGAACGACGGCCTCGCACGTCGCTTTCGCGTCTTCCGGTTCGGCGATTGGAACCAACACGCGTTCGAAGAGCGGTGTCGTCATCGACTATCACGCCGAAATCCGGCACGGACACGAGCGACGGCAGCAATGCGGGGACACATTATCCTCTCGTCATTTTGACGGGACCGACCGGTATATAACTACGTCCTGAACGTTCCGTAGTGAGTGTGTTGGGGCGGTGTCGCTCAGTGTCTTCGACTATCGATTGTGGGGTTCGGTGCGCTCACTTCGATCCCGTGTACTCGGTGCCGATAACCTCTCGCATCCGCTCGGCCGTAACCGACCCGACGCCGTCGGCTTCCTGTAACTCGTCCTCGCTCGCGATCATCACCGCTTCGACGGTGCCGAACTCCTCGAGCAGCGAACGGGCCGTGACGGGGCCGATTTCGGCGATCGAGGAGACGACGTACTCCTGTTGTTCGGCGACCGTCTTGGCCCCTTTCTCGCCGTGGACCGAGACCTCGCGGTCTGACGTTTGTTGTTCGCGACCGGCGAGCACTGCGAGCAGTTCGGTCGACTCGTCTTCACTCTCGGTCCGGAGCACGCTCGCACCGAAGTCGACGGCCAGACTCGAGAGCGCGCCCCGAATCGCGTTCGGGTGAATATCCCGCTGCTCGTACAGTCCCTCGCCCTCGACGAGGACGATCGGTCGCGAGTAGTGTCTGGCCATCGCGCCGACCTGCTCGAAGATCGAGCGCTCGCCGCCGACTAACGAGTCGACGAAGTCGGCCACCGATTTTCGCTCGATAACGACGCGATCCGAACAGACGTAGTCGCCCACCTCGAGCGTCTCGAGGCGGATATCTATCTCTTCGCGTCTCGAGAGGTCACGGGCGATGTTGGCGTCCATCTCGCGTTGGTCGGCGACGATTTCGATCGTCTCGCCCTCGGCGTGTGGTTCGTGGACTGTGACGTCGTCAGCGTTCGACTCCGAATCGGTGTCGTTGCTCTCTGTCCCATCCCCGGTGTCGTTCACGTCCTTCGAAAAGTCCTGTAATCCTGGTGCTGTCGAACCCCCTTCATTTCCACTGGAAGAGTCGCCGACTGCGTCGGGGTCGCGTTCGTCAGCGCCGTCGCTGCCGGCGGTTTCGCCGCCGAAGTCTGACAGCGCCTGCTGGGAGTCGTCGAGTTCGTCCGCGAGGGTGTCGGCCATGCCCTTGAGTTCGCGGAGTTCGGACTCCATCTCCTTCTCGCGGCGCCGGGAGATCCAGAAGTACGCCTCGTCGCGGGTGTCTTCGGCCATGAGGACGACGACCCGGCCCTCGGACTGGCGGCCCGTTCGCCCCTTGCGCTGGATGGAGCGAATCGCCGTCGGAACCGGCTCGTAGAACAACACGAGGTCGACTTCGGGCACGTCCAGTCCCTCCTCGGCGACGGAAGTCGAGACGAGCACCTCGAACTCGCCGCCGCGGAACTGGTCTAACACCTCCTGTTGTTGCTTCTGGGTCATGCCGTCCGACCCCTCTCGGTCGCCCTGTCCGACGAATCGCTTCGCGTCGAAACTCTCGGAGAGGAAGTCCGTCAGGGCCTCTGCCGTGTCTCGAGATTCGGTGAAGACGATGACGCGCTCGCCGCCCTCGAGTCCAAGCGTCTCGGCGAGTAACATCCGGGTCTTGCGGTACTTGGGGTGGAGTTCGTCGAAACGCTCGGCCTGTCGTATAGCTTCGCGAACGCGCGGATCCGAAACCATGCGTTGGCTGGCCTTCGAGGCCCCCGAGGATCTGGCTTGATTGCGCTGACGATCGAAGTACCGCCGGACGGCCTCGACGCTCTGAGTTTCGACGAGCGTGACGGCCTGACGGAGTTTCATCACCTCCGCGTGGACGGACATTCCCTTGAACCCCTCCGATTGGTCGTTGTTGATCAACTTCTGGAGTTCCGCGCGCATTCGATTGAGGTCCTTCTGGGACTGGTCGGGTTGGGTCGAGGAGGCAACGCCGAGTTCCTTGAGTTTCTCGAGGCGATCCGTGATCACCTCGTTCAACGCGTCGCGAATCTCGAGGACGTCCTCGGGGAGGCCGATTCGTTCCCACTCGACGTCGGTGTCGTGGGTAAATTCGGAGACGTCGGCGTCCTCTTCGGTCATCACCTCGACCTCGCTGATGCCGAGGTTCTCACAGACCTCGAGGATGGCCTCCTCGTCGCCGCCGGGCGAGGCCGACATGCCCGTCACGAGGGGTTGATTCGCGTCGGCATGGTAGCGTTCTGCGATGTAGTTGTAGGCGTAGTCGCCGGTCGCGCGGTGGCACTCGTCGAAGGTGATGTGGGTCACGTCGGAAAGCGAGATTCGGCTGCCGACGAGGTCGTTTTCGATGACCTGCGGGGTGGCCATGACGATCGTCGCTTCTTCCCACGTCGCCGCCCGATCGTCCGGGCTGACGTCGCCCGTGAAGACGATGATCTCTTCGTCTGGGATCTGGAGGGCTTCCCGGTAAAAGTCCGCGTGTTGCTGGACGAGCGGTTTTGTCGGTGCGAGCATCAACGATTTCCCGCCGACTTCCTCGAGCCTGCGAGCCGTCACGAGCAGGCTGACCGTCGTCTTCCCGAGTCCCGTCGGGAGACAGACGAGCGTGTGGCCGTTCGCGGCCGTCCCCGCGAGTTTCAACTGGTAGAGTCGCCGCTCGAGAAAATCGGGCTCGAGGAGGGGGTGCTCGATTGATGGTGGCTCTGCACCCTCGTCCGTTGTCGCCATTGCCGGTGATTCATCCTCGCGGTGAATAAGGGTTCTCGTACCGGGGTGAAAGTATAGGTGCCACTGCGAGTCAGCGGACACTCGATCGCACGATAGCTGTGCGGTCGGTGTGTAAACCGTTTCAGTTGGCACTATCGACGGTGTGGGTGGGTAGATGGTGCGAGTGAGACGACTTACGTCGGCGAGTCGACTTCCGCTGGTTCGTTGTCACCGCAGCCGTGACGGTAGAACTCGTCGAACTCCTGCTCGCGGTCGTCGGGTTCGGTGATCGTGTCATGGGTGATGTCCTCTTCGACGACGTACATCGAGATCCGCACGAGTTCCTCGTCGTGCTCCTCGCTCCAGCGCTCGCAGATCTCGTCGCCAAACTCGACGGGCACGTCGTTCTGGTGACCGCCGTTTCGGACGCTGTTCATGTAGAAGCGTTCTCGATAGCTGCCGTATTGTTTCTGTAACTCGCCGTCGTACGGCCTGTCGTAGGTCAACTCCCGCTCGTTGTAGGCGTCGACCACCTCCCCGCTCTCGGTTTCGGCGGGGAAAACGTAGTAGCGATCCGTCGTTCTGGGATCCGGCCCGGCGAAGACGGCCCAGCCAACGGGCTGATCGACGCCGAACCTCGAGGCGGTGGATTCGATCTGTTTCACCCCTGCCGTCTCGTACAGCGTCTCGTCGACGGTTCCCTCGACGCGTTCGTCCATCGACTGATCCGCTTCGGTGTCGGCTATCGAAGTGCCGACGTTGAACGCCATGACGACGGCGACGAACAGGAGCGAGACGACGACGATGCCGAGTGCGAGACTGTAGGCGACCCCGCGTGCACGCCGAATTCGCTCGGCGGTCAGCCGATAGTCCGGAACGGCCGCCGCGAGGGTCGAGAGCCGCGTCACCGCCCCGGCGACGCGACTCGAGTCGACGGTCGCGTACTCGCCGAGGCGGTTCAGGTCCGTCCAGAACGCCCCCTGTAAGAAGAGCACGAGCCCCGCGAGCGGGACGTAGGGGAACGCGCCGATGCGAACCGTGAGGGCAAACGAGACGTGTCCGATGGCGAACAGGGCGACGAGCGGATACCGTGCTCGAGCCGGTAGGACGACGAGCAGCCACGACAACAGGAGGATGGTGAACCAGACGCGCCCGCCGAGCTCGAGTAGGATCGGTGCCTGCCGGATCGTATTCCCGAGGAAGAACGTCATCTCGTCGATGCCGAGCACGAGCGGGGCCGCGTCGCCGCTGGTCCAGACGTCCGACTGGGACTTGATGAGGCCGTTCGTGAGGTACATGTAGACCATCTGAGCCAGGATCAAGACGGTGGCGGCGTTGGCGACGTGTGCCCGTCGCTCGCCGTCGGCGTGGACGGCGTCGACCGACCAGCGTTCCCCGAGCGGGAGGAAGATGGCCCAGAACAACAGGAGCCGAAAGAGCGTGTCAGCGTAACTCAAGACGAACGGGTTGTGGTGGTCGAGCGAGATGACGAACAGAAACGAGAGGATCGTCGCGATGCGGGTCTTGTAGCCGACGATGAGCTGAATTGCGATCAGCCCCTGCAGGACGAACAATCCAGCGATGACGGTTGGATCCGACGTCAGATGGTAGAACGAGAACGCGCCGTCGGCACTCAACTCCTGTGCGAGTGCCTGCGGGACGACGCCGTCGTCCGTGTAGAATCGCGAGAAATTCCTCGAGCGAGCCAGCAAGTCGGCGACGATCAGGACGCCGACGAAGATCCGAAAGACGGCCAGTGATCGCGTGTCGATGCGAATCCGTCGACGCAGGTACGTCCGAAGCCGCCGTCCCGACTGGTAGAGGGCGTCGCGAGAAGCGGGACTCATCTGCCAATGTGATTCTAATCGAACACAATAGGTGTTTCTATCGGGACACTCTCTCTGACGGCCTCAGTCGTCTCCCCCCGTCGAAGCCTCCGTCGAGGTTGCTGATGACGGGCGTATCACTTTCCGGTCGCCGGTCGTGTTCACACTATGGTCGCCGACTTCGCCAGCGTCAAACGTCGCCTTCCCGATCGGGACCCGCTGCTTCAGGCCGTCGGCTTCGTCATCCTCGTCAACCTGATCGGCAGCCTCCCCGGCGTCCTCTCGACGAGCGATACGGCCTGGTTTCAACAACTCGAGAAACCGTGGTTCTACCCGCCCGGAATCACGTTCTCGGTCGCCTGGACGGTCATCTTCACGCTCCTCGGGATCGCGCTGTGGCTCGTCTGGCGCAGCGACTCGTCGGGACGGCGACTCGCGCTCGGCCTGTTCGCCGTCCAGATGGTGGTCAACGTCACGTGGACGCCCGCGTTCTTCTCGCTCGAGGCGCCGCTGGTCGCCTTCGGCATCATCGTCGTCCTCTGGGTGCTGGTTGCGGGGACGCTCGCCGCGTTCGCTCGCGTCGACCGACGCGCCGGAGCGTTGCTCGTCCCGTACATCGCGTGGGTGACGTTCGCCGCCGTGCTCAACGCCGAAATCTGGCGGCTCAACGCGTGAGCGAAGCTGGAACCCCCTTCAAACGCGTGGGTCCCCTCGAGGACGCATCTCCCCTCCGCCGCTTCTCACCCTCGCGCTTCGTTTGGCAACAACGGAATGAGGGCGATCGCCACGACGGCGAATCCGGCCAGCACGATGTAGCCCTCGTCGAAGTAGCCGTTGTCCGCGAGGATGCCGAACAAGGCTGGACTCGCGGCTCCGATGGTCATGTAAAACGTCCGTAAAAGGCCGAGTCCCGTCCCCTTCATGTCCGCGGGGAACGCCGCGGTCATGTACGGCAGCGTGATCGTCCCGTAGCCGAGGATGCTCGAGAGAAAGACCGTGCCGACGACGACGGGCCAAAAGCCCTCGAGAAACGGCAGTGCGACGAGCGAGACCGTGATCACGCCCAAGACGACGGGAAGCGATCGCCGAATGCCGAAGCTATCGTACAGTCGTCCCGTCAGGGGTTGGACGACGATGCCGAGCGCGAAGAACGCGCTGAACAGCCCCGTCGCCATCGCCTCCGAAAAGCCCTTCATCTCGATCAGGTACGTCGGATAGAGGCCCGTAAAGCCCTGCCAGATGCAGTACGTCAGGATCTGGATCACTGTGACGACGATGATGGCTGGGCGGCGAAGCTCCGCCACGACGTAGCGCGCGGCCTCGAGCGAGAGGCTGTCGACGGCGCTCGTGGCACCCGAGGTTCGGGCGGGGACGACGAGCCAGAGGAGGACGGCGACGAGCGCGAAGACGGGGACGGCGAGGCCGAAGCCGTACTGCCAGGCGAGCGTGGCCGCGATTCCCCCGGCGACGAGTGGGAGGACGGCGTTGCCGACCTCGCCGGCGGCCATCGTGATGCCGATCGCCGTCCCGTCGTTGTTCGGAAATACCGCCGAGAGAATCGTGAAGCGGGCGACGCCGTAGAGCGCCGTGCCGAACCCGAAACACGCCGTCGCGAAGAAGACCAGCGGTGCCGAGCCGGCGACGGCCACGACGCCGAGCATCACCGCCGAAATCGCCGTGCTGAGGACGAGGACGTTTCCCTCGCCGAGTCGGTCCGAGAGAATGCCACCCGGGAGCTGTCCGAGCGCGTAGGCGAGCCAGAGAACGGTCAGCAAAAAGCCGGCCGTCGTCAGGTCGAGACCCAGTCCGGACTGGAGGTAGGGCAACAACACCGGGTAGGCGAGTCTGACGCCGATCGAGAGACACCACCCGAGCGCGACGGCGAAGAGGATCTGTCCGCGACCGTCGGCGAGGACGTCCCGCACGTGCTGCCCGTCGAATCCGAGTACCTGTGCCACTGTCTGTGCCTTGGTCGGGCAGCCCCCAAGATCACACCGTTCAGCGACGGTGTTGCCGATACCGCTCGTATCAGGAAATCCCGACGCCGTCATCAACGACCGACGCTGCCGTCAAACCATCAAAAATCTCATACGATACTACTCAGATGACCGACGTATGACTGCAATCGAACTCCGCGGCGTGACCAAACGCTACGAGCGTTTCGGCCCTCTGAGAGGCCGATCGATCACCGCCCTCCACGACGTCGACCTCACCGTCCGATCGGGTGAGATATTCGGATTTTTAGGACCGAACGAGGCCGGAAAATCCACCACGATCGATCTCTTGCTCGACTACGCCGCGCCCACCGAGGGAACGGTTCGCGTCCTCGAGAACGACGTCGCCACCGAGAGCGCGGCGATTCGCCAGCGCGTCGGCGTCCTCCCCAACGGCTACGGAGCCATCGCGAGTCGTTCTCTCGTCGAAGTTGCTCACCGGAAAAATCGGCGGCCAGTTAGGCCGGCACGAATTCGACGACCAGCCAGGCCAGAACCCCCGCGTAGATCGGAATCGTCAGGTTGTCGTCGACGATGTAGTCGCCGATTCTGAGCTTGACGCCGTCGGCGATCGTCGCTCCCAGCGCCGCCGCGACGACTGCGAGTGGGAGTTCGTAGAGGAAGGGAGTCGCGATAATCGCGCTGACGACGAACATCGTGAGGAGCACCTTCGGCCCCTTGACGAATTTGAGGCTGTCGTCCGAGACGGCCCCGCTGATCGGATCGCCGAGCGCGAGCATCAACATCGCGGGGAGGGCGATCTGGGGGTCGAAGAGCAACACGGCGACCGTCATACTGACCATGTAGTAGCCGTAGCCCGCGAACTGGTCCTGTTCGTACTCACGCGTGAGTTTGTCGTAGATCGTCCAGTCTAATCCGACCTGCAGACGGAGGAACTCGAGTCCGATCGTCCCGACCGCGAGGACGACCATCAGCGCCTGAAACCGGGGCCACGTCAGCCCGAGGTCGGCGTAGTTCGCGAGGAGGTAAAGTGCGACGAGTCCCGCGCCACTCGAGTGGACGAGCCGTCGTTTCAGTTCGTCGGCCATCAGGCCAATCCTCGAAGGTCGGTACCTTCAGTCCGTCGGTTACGTCGTCTCGAACGAGAGGCGGTCCTTCGTGGTGTCCGTCACTCGCTGTCTGCAGGAGGTAGGGCCGGACGCGTTCAGGTGTCCGGCGGCTTGACGACGACGGAGCCGTCGTTCGAGACGGTTACGTGACAGCCCTCGTACGTGAATTTCGCCTCGACGGAGTGGTTTCGTGGTGACGCAAGGAGTGTGGAGAGGGCCTCCGGATCGACGATGTCGTAAAGCGGCGTCATCGAAACGAGCCGACAGTCGATGACGGTAGCGACGGTTTCGACGATCGCCAATGTGACTGTCTCCGTCCCCCCGTCGAAACGCGCGTGGAACGTCTCTGTCGTTGGGTCGTAACCCACGCTGTCATCGCTGACCGACGGCGTTTCCGTGCGTACTGTTTCATCGTTCATTAGACTTGAGTACGGGTGCAACGGCCTAAGAGGGGACGCTGACTAGTCAGTGTGCGTCCGCGCCGGATTTTTCGAAGAGGTGACGGAAGACGATCTGTTGGGCTTTGCGGAGGTGCTGGTTGAACGTCTGTCGTGTCACGTCGAATCGGTCCGCGAGTTCGTCGCCCGTGCTGGTTCGGGGTGAATCGAAGTAGCCGCCGAAGTACGCAGTGTCGAGTACGGCGAGTTGTCGCTCGGTGAGCGCGTCGGCGACGACGTCGTACAGCAGGTGCGGCGAGTAGACGAGGTCTTCCGACACCAGTTCGACGTTCGAGTGGAACTTCCGAATTCCGTCGGCTGCCTGGCGGGAGTCGACGTCGCCTGGCAACTCTCCGAGGAACCTGACCTCGTCCGGGGCGATGACGATGGTTCGGGCGCGGCCGCCGAGCGAAGTAAACACCTGCGAGACCGTCGACGATTCGGCGTGCGCCTCGACTCGGTTGTAGCCCTCGATCGAACTGAGCAGGCGGGCGTCGAGGTAGTGGGGAACCTCTTCGACTGCAACGATGAGGTCACTCGCGGGGAGGTCGGCGGTTCCCATGTACTGGACCGTCGTTCCATCGGGAAGGGGGACGACCGAATCGATATCGAGGTGGATCTCGCTGTCTTCGACGCGAAGGCTCGGCGGAACCGCCGACTCGTCGGCGCGGAACTCGAGGTGGCGAACGTGGTCGCTGGTCAATCGCTTTTCGCGGCGTTTCAACGCCGTCACGTCCTCGAACGCGACGACGACGAACTCGACGGCTCCCCCGTTGTCGTAGATGGGCGTCGTGTTGCTCGAGAGCCACCGTTCGGTGCCGTCGGAGAGTTCGATCCAGTGTTCGAACCCGAACTCCGGTTCACCGGTTTCGAACACGCGGGTGACGGGATTCTCCGATACCGGGACGGGATTTCCGTCGTCGTAGTAGATATTCCAGTCGGCGGCGTCGTACTCTCGGCTGGTGAGGTCCTCGCGCGCGAGGTCGAGAATTTCAGCCGCGCGTCGGTTCGCGTAGACCATCTCCCCCGCCGAATTGACGACGATGGTACCGACCGGAGTGACGTCGAACACTCGCCGAGCCAGATCACTCGGCGGCGTCCACTCGAGGTCGTTCGACCTGTATTCGGTCGCTCCGTCGATATCACTCTCGTCAGCTGATGAGTCCGTCACCGTTCCACCACCTCACGTGAACGCCATCGGTGTGGCTGTCGGTTGAACCGTTCGCCAGCGAGTAGACACCCTGTTCGTCTGTGCGTCGGATCGACCGTTCGGTCGGCGAGTCGATGCCACCCCATAGCTTCGATACGGTCTCAGCGGATATGTGTGTTCCACAGGTCACCCATTGTGACGGTCCGTCACGATCACGTTGGCCGGCGACGGTCCTCCGGGAAGATTCCTTCTGGAAGGTACGCGGAGACGACCCAGTTCGGGGCATTGACCACTTCGCTCACCTTGAGGTCGACGGCGGCCGAACACAGCATGTACGCCTCCGTTCGGCCGAGCCCGCGTTCGGCCTGCATGTGGTCGATCTGCTGGCGAATCGCCGTTCTGGCGGCTGCCAGCAGATCGTCGCCGACGCCAGTCGTCCCGTACATCGGCTCGTCTCGGCCGGTCGGCGTGAACGGGCCCGTCGTCTCGAATCGGGGCTGTTCGATCGGGGAGTCCGAGCGGATGTCGAAGCGACACGTCACCGTCATCGGCGCCTCGATGCCGGTTCCACAGACCTCGCCGTCGCCCTGTGTGGCGTGACAGTCGCCGATCGAGAACAGCGCGTCCTCGACCGCGACGGGGAGGGACAGCGTTGACCCCGCCGTGAGGTGCTTGATGTCTACGTTCCCGCCAACGGACCGCGGCGGGAAGGTGCTGTGTGCGCCGTCCTCGGCTGGTGCGACCCCGATCACGCCGGGGAACGGGTCGATCGGAACCTCGATCCCGTCGACGAACCGGGCGACGCCGTCCTCGAGTTCCCAGACGTGGAGCGCAGGCTCCGGAAACTCGTCAGCGAGCAGTCCGAGTTCGAGTTCCCCGGGGAGAACCAGCGTCTGTCCCCAGCCGTGATGTTCGAGTTCGAGCAGTTCGACCTCGAGTACGTCCCCCGGACGAGCGCCCTCGATTGCGATCGGACCCGTCAGCGGGTGGATTGGCTCGACGTTTAGCGTCGCGATATCCGCGGCCGTCGAGCCGGGACCGAGCTGCCCGTTCGTCGCGTCTCGACACTCGAACCGGACGACGTCGCCCGGCTCGACCGTCGCCACCGGCTCGAGGTCGTTGTTCCAGTTACTGTGAACGGCGTCGTCGTCCGCGCTCACCCGATAGTCCGCCGCGTCACTCTCGTCTGACATTCGAATACAGTATGTACGCCAGTAGAATAAAGGGTACTGCGACGATCGGTCTTCGAGTCAGCCGCGGAGTGATTTCGGAAACGTGGCGCGTTACAACTCCTCGAACTCGAGGTCGCCCTCCCGAATCGCCGAGAGCGTCTCCGCCAGTCCGTCGACGGGCAGTCGCGTCTGGTCGGTCGTGTCTCGTTCGCGGACCGTGACGGTCGTCTCCTCGTCCTCGACGGTCTCGTAGTCGATCGTCACGCAAAACGGCGTGCCGACCTCGTCCTGGCGGCGGTATCGCCGGCCAATGTTGCCCGAGTCGTCGTAGGCGATCGAGAGCCCCGCTTCCCGGAGGTCGTCGACGACGTCGTCCGCGACAGCCTCAAGTTCGTCGTCGCTTTGCAGCGGGAAGACGCCGACGAAGGTCGGGGCGACCTCGGGCTCGAGTTCGAGGTACGTCCGCTCCTCGCCGTCGACCTCGTCCTCGCGGTAGGCGTGGTGGAGCACGGTGTAGACCAGTCTGTCGACGCCGAAGGAGGGTTCGACCACGTGGGGGACGATATGCTCGCCCGCCTCCGTCTGTTCTTCGACCGCGAAGCCGGTCTTCTCGACGGGGAGTTCGTGGCTCTCACCCTCGAGTTCGATTTCGACGCTCTCACCCTCGAATGCCGCGCGGTTGCGGCCGGCCAGTGTCTCGAGTTTCTCGACGACGGCCTGCGCGTCGCCGCCGAACTCCGGACCGAGGTAACTCATGTCAGGGTCGACGGTGGCGCGTTCGACCGTCTTCGGTTCGTCGTACTGCTTGAACACGGTGAATCGGTCGCCGGAGTGTTCGGCGTGTTTCGAGAGGTCGTAGTCGCCGCGGTAGGCGAAGCCGGCCATCTCGATCCAGTTGCCGTCGATTTCGCTCTCGGCGTCCCAACAATCTGCCGCGTAGTGGGCGCGCTCGCCCGAGAGGTGTTGGCGGAACCGGAATCGGTCCATGTCGACGCCGACGGCGTCGTACCACGGCTTGGCGACGCCGAGGAAGTAGGCGACCCACTCATCGCCGATGATACCCTCCTCGACGGCGTCGCCGATGGTCGTCCGGATCTCGTCGCCGTCCTCGGCGTTTTGCTCGCTGGCCGGGTAGAGCGTCACCGCGACGTCTGCGACCGCTTCGAGGTCGGGTTCGTCCTCCTCGGGATCGACGAAGAACTCGAGTTCGGCCTGCGTGAACTCGCGGGTCCGAATGATCGAGCGCCGCGGGCTGATCTCGTTTCGGTAAGCCCGACCGATCTGGGTCACGCCGAAGGGAAGCTGATTCCGGGCGTACTCCTTCAGTCGGGGAAACTCGACGAAGATGCCCTGTGCCGTCTCGGGGCGCAGGTAGCCCGGATCGGAGTCGCCTGGGCCGATGTTCGTCGCGAACATGAGGTTGAAGTTCTCGACGGCGACGTCTGCGAGGCCGCTACCGCACTCGGGGCAGACGAGTTCGTGTTCGGCGATGACCTCCTCGACTTCCGGAATTGGGAGGCTCTCTGCGTCTTCGTACTCCGTGTTGTCCTCGACGAGGTGGTCCGCACGGCTGCTCGTCTCGCACTCCGGACACTCGATTAGCATGTCGTCGAAGCCGTCGAGGTGGCCCGACGCCTCGAAGACGGGTTCGGGCATGATCGTCGGCGCGTCGATCTCCATGTTGCCCTCGGCGACGGCGAAGCGGTCGCGCCAGGCGTCTTCGACGTTGCCCTTCAACGAGGCTCCCTGCGGACCGAAGGTGTAGAAGCCGCCGACGCCGCCGTAGGCTCCCGAGGACTGGAAGAAGTAGCCTCTCCGCTTGGCCAGTTCGACCAGTTTCTCGCTCGTCGGTTCCGCTGCGTCGTCGGTCGGTTCTGTGTGCTGGTGTTCACTCATAGAGGGCCTCCAGCAGGTCGACGTCACAGACGATGCCGACGAGTTGCTCGCCCGTGACCATCGGAATCTGCTCGATGTCGTTGGTGATCATCTTCTGTGCGGCGTCCTGGATCGACGTCTGGGCCGACACCGTCACTACGTCGTCGGTCATGAACTCGCTGACCGGCCCGTTCGGGATCTCGATGTCCCGCGTGGGGAGGTAGCGGCTGCCGACTCCCTTGATTCCCTCCCAGGACCACTGGGAATCTTGATCCGGGAAGTTGTTCCCCGTCTCCTCTTCGCCCTCGACGATACGCGCGACGTCGATGATGTCGACTTCCGTGAGGACGCCGTTCATCTGCCCCTCGTCGTCCAGCGCGACGGTGTATGGGACGTTCGCGTAGTACAGCTCCCGCTCGGCGACCGGCAGCGGTGCGCCCTCGTAACTCGTGTTCACGTCGGTGCTCGCGTGTTCGTCGACGGCCCCGTCGGTCTCTTGGTCGCCCGCTGCGATCGCGTGAATCACGTCGGTGACCGTGACGATCCCCTCGAATTCGCCGTCGACGACTGGGACGCGCCGTGCTCCCTCCTCGACCATCGTTCGCGCGACGTCCTCGAGCGCGGTCTCGGCTGTCGTCGTCGGGACGTCGTCCATCAGCATCACGAGTTGGTCCTCGTCGGGTTGTTCGATCAGGACGTCCCGCGAGACGAGTCCGCGGTACTCGAGGCCGTCGTCGGTCTCTTTGACGACCGGAACGGACGAGAACGACCGTTCTTGCAGGTACTCGAGGACGTCCGAGCGGGTGCCGGGTAGTTCCACGGTGACCACGTCCTCGCGAGCCGTCATGGCGTCGGCTACGTTCATATCCCCACGCTACGGCGAAAATGAGTATAAACCCAGTGTTTCACTGGTCCGTGATTTCGCTGATTGATCAGATCGCGTGAGAATTCAATCCGACGAGTTTATATACGGGTGAGAGACACTCTCATACATGGCGACGAACTCCCACGTCGTATCGTCCGACGAAACCGTCGTTGGGTCGATCGACTCGAGCGACTCGAGTACGGACTACGTCATCGCCGATATTTCGGCCGACGGAGCCTGGTTATCGATGCAAGCGGACGACGCACCGTCACTCCCGGCATGGCGATAATCTCTGCTAATCGGTCCATTCGATTCTGCTGGCACGTCGACTCTGCTTCTCTCGATTGACGCACGTCTGTCCCGAGTGCCGTCGCTTCGACCCTCGAGTTACCACACTAAAAGAATGCGAGTACGTTCGTCCGGTACAGCGGAGTCCGCTCAGACGAGGCCGACGCCCACCGCGTAGGGCCACTCGACCGTACTGACCGCCAGCAAGAGCACCGTCATTCCGAGCAAGCCGACGTTCTTGAGAAAACTGTTCAGTTCGTCCTGTCGTTGGTCCTCGGGAACGGCCCAGAAGTCGTGCATCATCGGCGTCGCGACGACCAGGAAGCCCGCGAGTGCGCCCGCCGCGAGCGTGGGGAACGCACCCAGTGCAACCGCGAGTCCGCCGAGCACCAAGACGACACCGGAGGCACCGACGGAGAGCGTCGGTGCCGGTGCGCCTTTGTATTCGGCGTAGCCCGCCATCTCCTCGAGATTCAGGAAGTGGTTGAGGCCGATGAACGCGATTACTCCGCCAAAGAGAATGCGCGCAGCGAGGAACAGTTCGTCAGCAAAGGCTCCATCGAACGTCTGGAGCGCAGCCGTTTCGATAGCAAATATCATCGTGCACTAGTTTCTGAGGGACCAGATAGATATAGGCGTTCCCGGACATCGGTTTCCCCGGGTGACGGCGGTGTTATCGGCCGATTTAGACAAATGGTGCCACAGACCGCGCTGTCAGATACCGTCTATAGTACCACCTGAAACGGATTACACACTGCTCGTCGAACCGTCTGGCGATCAGCCGTGCACTGACGTGCAGTGGCTAGTACAGTTTTGTCGGTGACGTGCGTAGGGGCGTTCGATGGTCGGTCCACGCCCGCGAGACGAACAGGGAGCCGATGCGACGGACGAGTTCGGGACGCGACCGGAGAGCGATCGCTACACCGCTGCGACCTTTCTCTCGGCGCTCGTCCCGACGGCTCTCGCTCGTCGAGCGATCACCGTCTCGCTCGAGACGACTCGAACGGTCTACGAACGCGGCGACCCCGTCGAACTCACAGTCGAGTTCAAAAACCGATCGCCGCTTCCCGTCTCGATTCCGACGCCGCGCCGACGCCGCTGGGGGTGGACGTTCGACGGCGAACTCGAGGCCACCGACGAACGACTGTTCACCCGAGAGCGTCCATCAACGTTCGAATTTCACGGCGGCGAGCGAAAACGAGCGACGGTCACCTGGAACGGTCGACTCAAGCGCACGACCGATGATCGGGCTGACACTCGCTACGAGTCCGTGCTCCCCGATGCCGGTGAGTACGAACTTCGCGCGTTCGTCGCGACGCACAACGGCCGTTACCAGCCGAGTGACTCGACGACGATTCGCCTCGAGTAACGACTGGCCCTCGAGTTCTCGCACCTGCTTGCGCCTGAGGAGGAGTTACTGCACGTGAGACGAGAGAGAGAGAGAGAAGAAAACGGAGGGCGACGTAGCGTGTAGATGGTCGGTAGACAGGATCGCTGGGAGAGAGGGAGGGAGTAGACGAGAGGAGGGTAGTAGCGAGAGAGAGACGGTGTAGACGAGAGGGAGGGCGAACTGTTGCGGTCGCAGTTCCTGCTTATCCGGTGAGGAAGCCACCGGGTGGGATCTGTCCCGTTGGGCTGTCCTCGTTGGTCTCGTCGTCTGCACCGAACTCCGGCGAGTGCTCGATCGTTCGTCGTGCCTTTGCGAGTCGTTGCGTGCCTGCCGTGAGGGTAGCGAGGATCTTACTCATACACGAGTAAAGACGAGCGCCACGCACATAAGTATTTTCGAGATGAACAATTGTGTTAGTTCGACCGCGATTGCTGCCCTCGAGTAAATCTCCAAATGGGCCTTTCCAGCCGTCTCGAGTGCAAATTCACCAATTGGTGTGAACCAAACGATCGAGTCACGAGGCCATATCACAAACATACAAAATCAGACACAACAACCGACTTTCGGTCGAACCGTCTGTCAGCGGTGTCGATGACACGCTGCGAAGTGCGTTCCCGACCCGTACTCGGACTCGAGTTCGTAGGACGGTCGTTCCTGTGCGCAAATACTGCGCTCGGCGAACGACTCGAGGAGGAGGTCGGTCGCTTCTTCCCAGTTCTCTTCGACCTCGTCGTCGCCGTCAGGCGTCCGTTCGCCGCCCTGTCGGTCGGTCGCAATCAGGTCGATGGCATCGCGTACGACCTCGCCAGCCTCGTCCCAGGGGAGCGTGCCGCCGAAGAACTCCGCCTCGAGTTCCTCGGCCGTCATCGGTTCGAACGTTCGCCGTTTGACCGCCCGCATGAACGTGCGAACGTGAGCCCACTGCTCGTCGGGCAGGTCGTACTCGTCGGGAGCGATGAGTTCCGGACACCGCGTTCGGAACCGACAGCCCGATGGTGGATTCTGTGGGCTCGGCACCTCTCCCTCGAGCACTCCGCGAGCGCCCTCGTTTCGGGGGTCCGGGACGGGAATCGACTCGAGCAACGCCTTCGTGTAGGGGTGTTGGGGATTCTCGAACAGTTCCTCCTTCTCCGCAATTTCGACGATGTGACCGAGGTACATCACCGCGACGCGGTCGGAGATGTGCCGGATGACCGAGAGGTCGTGGGCGATGAAGAGATACGTTAGTCCGAACTCCTCTTGGAGTTCTTCCATCGTGTTCATCACCTGCGCCTGAATCGAGACGTCGAGCGCGGAGACGGGTTCGTCACAGACGACGAAGTCGGGGTCGACCGACAGCGCCCGTGCGAGGTTGATCCGCTGGCGCTGCCCGCCGGAGAAGGCGTGTGGATACCGATTGTAGTAGGCCGGATCGAGCCCGACTTTCCCGAGGAGTTCCTTCGCCCGTTCGCGTCGGAGTTCGTCTTTCGACGTCGAGACCGAAACGGCAACCGAGATGGTGCCATCCGACTCGACCGACGCCGTCGCCTCGAGGTGCTCGGGAACGGTCGCCGTCACGCCGTACTCGTCTCGAGCGACCGTCACCGGCACCGTTGCCACGCCCCCATCGTCGGGTTCGACGACGAGGTCGACGTCGTCCGCGACGGTAACGTCGACCGGCTCGTCGACGTTCTCGACCGTGACCGACGCCGTCGTCGCCACGTCCGGATCCGACTTCGGCATGTCGTGGGCGCGCATGGGTTCCTCGACGATTTGGCCCATCTTCATCCGCGGATCGAGCGACGACTGGGGGTCCTGGAAGATCATCTGGATCTCCGAGCGCTTCTGGCGCAGTTCCTCGCCGGAAATGTCCGCGAGGTCCTCGCCTTTGAACTCGATCGTCCCGTCGGTCGGATCGACCAGTCGTAAGAGCGAGCGACCCAGCGTACTCTTCCCACAGCCGGACTCGCCGACGAGACCGAGCGTCTCGCCGCGTTTGATCTCGAAACTCACGTCGTCGACGGCTTTCACCTTCTGCTGGCCGAGACTGACCGGCGGGAACTGATCCGGCTCGAACGAGATACTCGAGAATAGCCCCGAACTCTGGGTGAAGTACTTCTTCAACCCGTCGACGTCGACCAGCGTCTCACCGAAGGCGACCCGCTCGTCGCCCTCCGCCGACTCGCCAGTCTCCTGTTCGTCGGCGACGTTGCTCACCTCGCTCATCGGTCCTCACCCCTCTCCGGCGTCGTCGTGAGCTGTGGCGCTTCCTCGAGTGGTGCGCTCTCGTCGTAGCCCACGTCGAAGGCGTCGTGTTTGATACACGCCGATCGATGGACGTACTCGCCGTCTCGAGCGACTTCCGCCGGTTCGGGGTGGACGCGCCGACAGGCTTCTCTGGCGTCCGGACAGCGCGTGTGGAAGCGACAGCCCGCCGGCGGATCGACGGCCTCGGGCATCACCCCGCGGATCGCCTCTAAGTCCTCGACCGTGCGGTCGGGTCGGGGCATCGAGTTCAACAGCGCGTTCGTGTAGGGATGGTGCGTGTCGTGGAACAACTCGTCGACCGGCGCTTGCTCGACGATCTCGCCGAGGTACATCACGTTCACCCGATCGCAGATCTCGGCGACGACGCCCATGTCGTGGGTCACCCAGATGAAGCTCGTATCGTACTTCTCCTGTAAGTCGTCGACGAGGTCGAGAATCTGGCCCTCGACGGTCACGTCGAGTGCCGTCGTCGGTTCGTCGGCGATGATGAGACTCGGCTCACAGGCCAGCGCCATCGCGATGAGCACGCGCTGGCGCATTCCGCCCGAGAACTGGTGTGGGTACTCGCCGTATCGGTCCTCGGGATCCGGAATGCCGACTTCCCGAAGCATCTCGATCGCTTCCCGTTTCGCCTCGTCTTTCGAGAGGTCGCGATTGAGTTCGATGAACTCGCGGAGTTGGCCGCCGACCGTAAAGACCGGATTGAGCGACTCCATCGGATCCTGAAAGATCACGGCGATTTCGTTGCCACGGATCTGCTGGCGAACTTCTTGCTCGGAGAGCATCTCCGCTCGCTCTCGAGGCTCGCCGTCCGGCCCCTCCTCGAGGCCGAAGATGGTCTGGCCCTTGTAGGTAATTTCGCCGGCGACGATTTCGCCGGGATTCTCGACTAGTCGCAACAGACTCATCGAGGCGACTGATTTGCCGGCGCCGCTTTCGCCGACGAGACCGACGATTTCGCCTTCGTCGACGGTAAAGGAGATTCCGTCGACGGCACGAACGGTACCGCTCTCGGTGAAGAACTGTGTCTTGAGGTTTTCGACGCGAAGGAGTGGTTCAGCCATACTTATTCGTTGAGTCGTGGATCGAGGGCGTCTTGGAGGCCGTCGCCGAAGAGGTTGAATCCCATAATCGTGATGAGGATCGCGAAGCCCGGCCAGATCGAGAGCCAGACGTTCGCGTGCATGTAGCCGTGGGCGACGTTCAGCATCTCGCCCCAGTCGGGGGTCGGCGGCTGCGCGCCGTAGCCGAGGAACGAGAGGCCGGCGACGATGAGGATCGTCACACCGATCTGAAGCGTCGCGTAGACGAGAACCGGTGCGAAACTGTTCGGTATCACGTGTCTGAGGATGATGTGTCTGTTTTTCACCCCCGAGGCGCGCGCCGCTTCGATGTAGTCCATCTCGCGGACGGACAACACCTCGCTGCGGATGATCCGCGCGAACACCGGGATGAACGTGATTCCGACGCCGATGACGGCGTATCTGATGTCGGGTGTCCCACCGCTCACGAAGACCGTGAAGACGATGATGAGGATCAGTGGCGGAATCGCGTAGATCGTCTCGACACTACGCATGAGGATGTCGTCGACCTTTCCACCGTAGAAGCCGGCGACGGCACCGATGGCCGTTCCGCCGACGAATCCGATGAGCGTCGAGACGATGCCGACGCTCACCGACACTTGCGCCCCGTAGACGAGTCGGGTGAAGTAATCCCGTCCGTCCGGATCGGTGCCGAGTGGGTGGCTCATCGAGCCGTCGACGTGAAACGCAGGCGGCACGTTCTCCTCACCTTGTCCCGGCGGTGGAATCCGCTCTGGGTGATCGAATATCGGGAGCATCTCCGCGAACGTGAAGTCGGAGACGGCTCCGAGCGTGAGTCGCGAGAGGTTACTATCGATCATCGTGTACGCCGAGATGAGTAAGACGAGGACGACGATGTAGAGCCCCCATCTGGCGGTCGTATCGTCTTTGATCTTCTTCACCGAGTGTCGCCAGCCGAACTCCGCCTCGACGGTGTCGGACGATTTGCCGTCGTCGACCTGTGATTCACCGATCGCCATCGTTAGTCCTCACCTCCATACGTAACTCGCGGATCGACGTACGCGTAGGAGATGTCGGTGATGATGACGCCGATGATGAATATCGTCCCGAAGATGAGCGTTACTCCCATGATCAACTGATAGTCGAGGTTGTGAATCGCATCGATGAACAGCCGTCCCATTCCGTTGATGTTGAAGACGTACTCGACGAGCACCGCGCCGCCGAGTGCCGTCGACAGGTTCAATCCGATGATCGTGATGATCGGCAACTGCGCCGTTCGGAAGGCGTGCTTTCGGAGGATCGTCCGCTCTGAGACGCCGTAGGCTCGAGCGAGTTTGACGTACTCTCCTTGCAGCGATTCGATCATCTGCGTGCGCTCGATACGCATCAGCGTCGCCATCTGTAACGTTCCCAGCGCGATCATCGGTAGCAGCAGGTGCCGAACGATCTGGAACACGTGCTCGGGCCACCCACCCAGCGTGTACTGGCTGAATATCGCCCCAACGACGGGAAGTTGCTCGAGCGGTCCGGGCCACCCGGTGTAGCCGTAGGCCTCGGGTGACCACCACGGATAGACGAGGCCGGTCGACGGGAACCACCCGAGTTGGACGGCGAAGATGATGATGAGCATGATGCCGATCCAGAACGACGGCGTGCTGACGCCCAGCAGTGCGACGATGCGCGAAATGTGGTCTGCTGGCTCGTTTCGTCGCTTCGCGGCGAGGATACCGAGTGGTATCGACGTGACGATCGCGAACGCATACGCCGACAACACGAGGAGAAGCGTTGGTCCGAGGCGACTCATGATCAGATCAGAAACGGGCTGGTTGTAGTGAAAACTCTGCCCGAGGTCGCCTTGCAATACCCCAGTCATATACGAGATGTACCGTTCGTGTACGGGTTCGTCGAGTCCGTACCGTTCTTCCATCGTCTGGATCAGGTCCTCGTCGACTTCCTGTCCCTGCAGCATGATCTGGACGGGGTCGCCGGGTGCCAGATTCGCGAGGGCAAACGTGATAATCGTGATTCCGAACAGTACGGGAATCGCTTGCACGAATCGGTACAGTGTGTATCGAAGTAGTCCCATCTCGAAATCGTCTGTTAAATTGGTGTCTCTTCCGTTTTTGGTGAAACGCGAATGGACGTTTGCGGCCGCCGACCGGCCGCGTCGAATCGCAAACTGGCTGTCTCTCAGTCGTCAGTCGTCGTCGACCCAGACGTTTCCGTCTCCGGAGACGACGTGTGGGTTGTACTGCATCTGCGGGTGGACGTGCATGTCCTTGATATGCTCGCCCGTCGCCATCGAGTTGTGTTCCGTGAAGATCGGCAGTGCCGGAACTTCCTCGATAATCTCGCCGATCACGTCGGTGTAGAGTTCTTCGCGTTCCGCCTGGTCCCCGGTTTCGCGGGCTGCGATGATGTTGTCGTGGAAGTCGTCGCTTCCGTCGTAGAAGTGACCCTGATTGAGACTCTCCTGACTCTCGTGGAAGTTGGGGTAGAGATACTGGTCGGGGTCGGGTCCGCCGGTCCACCCGGAGATGTACAGTTCGTAGTCGTCCGGATCGCCCTCACTGTAGACGGTCTGATCCAGCATCTGGTCGAACGCCATCGTCTGGACTTCCATGTCGTAGCCGATTTCGTCGAGGCGTTGAGCAACGCGTTCGGCGAGCGTCGCTCGCTCGTCGTCGGGAGCCATGAACGTCGGATTCCAATCGTCCGGAGCGTTCTCGTCGAGTAACTCCTGTGCGAGATCGGGGTCGTAGTCGGGATAGGCCTCCCCCCAGTCGTCGAGCGGGAAGTCCCACAGTTCGTTCGTGATCGGTGACGTCGGCGTCACGACCGGCGCTGCCGCGTTGTACAGGTACGTCTCGACGTAGTCCGTCGCCGAGAACGCGTGAGCGATGCCGCGACGAACGTCCGCGTCGGCCGTTCCCGCCCCGTCGTTACAGTTGAAGAACATGTACGCGACCGACGGGCTCTCCGCGACGTGTGCGTTGATGTCGTCTTCGCCGTCGATTTCGTCCCAGTCGGCGTTTGGCACGTCACCGATCGCGTCCGTGTCCCCAGCCAGAATCTCACCAACGCGACTCGAGTCGTCGACGTTGTCCTCGAATCGAATCTCCGCGAGGTACGGCAGCGGGTCGTCCCAGTAGTCGTCGTTTCGCTCGAGTTCGACGTACTCGCCCATCTGGTAGTCGCTCCACATGAACGGCCCGGAGCCGATCGGATCGGTGTTGAACGCTTCGGTGTCGTCCGTTCGGGCGTCTTCCGGAACGATGTTGACTCCCTGATTGAACATCTCCCAAGGTCCGTAGGGGAACTCGAGATCGACTTGCAACTGAGTGTCGTCGATGATCTCGATGTCATCGATCATGTCGTAGGACGACATGTTCGGCGTCTCTTCTTCGACGGGAGCCAAAAACGAGTGTGCCACGTCGTCGGCGGTCAGTTCGTCGCCATTGTGGAACTCGATTCCGTCGTGGATCTCGTAGATGAATCGCGTATCGTCACGCTCGACGTCCGGGAAGTCGACGGCAACCTTCGGCTGGAGTTCGTACTCGTAGTCGAACTCGTAGAGGCTGTCGTAGAGGAGGTTAGCGACTTGCATACTGTATGCGTCGTTCGAGACGACCGGATCGAAGTCGTCGTCTCGCTCGAGTTCCTGCGTGTAGACCATCGTGCTCTCCATCGCAGCGTCTTCGTCGTCCGGTTCGTCTCGCTCGTAGTCGTACTCGTCCGGATCGATGATTTCACCGTCGCCATCGTCATCGCCGTTCCCACCAATACACCCTGCGAGCGCAATTGCCCCTGCGGACGCTCCAGTGACAAGTACTCGCCGTCGAGTTGCACCCTTGTTGTTACCTCTCATACTACTCATCCTGCCGATGGCAAAACTCTTATTAGTTTTGGTTTTTCACCCAGTTTGCACTTACTTTACACCATCGATCATTGAATAACAATCCTCGTGAGATTTGCATATTATCAACAACGAGTCCATTTGTACACTATTGCCCAACAATATACATCGGGTTTATCGTTGCTCGAGGGTGATATCGCTCTGGCGACATCCCGCGCGTGCACCGATCGTCGCGAGCCGTCGTCCGCTCGAACGCCACGACCAGTAGTATTTTTCTCCTGGGGGTACAGTGCCTTCCTATGAACTATCGCGCTGTCGAAACTACGTCCGAGTATGTCGCTCGCCTCGAGACCGGGGCCGACTGGCGGGCCCAAATCGAGTCACTCGCACGCGAGGTCGACGCCGGTGGGGCCTGGTTTAGCGCACTCGGTGCTGTCCAGGACGCCGAACTCGCCTTTTACGATCAGGACGATCTCGAGTACTACGCGATCGACGCGGACGAACCCCTCGAGGTCGCGAGTTGCATTGGCAACGTTTCCTGGCTCGACGACGAACGGTTCGCGCACACGCACGCGGTCCTTTCGGGACCAGACGGCGAGACGATCTCCGGCCACCTGAACGAGGCGACCGTCTGGGCCGGCGAAGTGTACATGCGCGTCTTCGAGGACGACCTGGTGCGCGAACACGACGAGACGACCGACCTCGACCTCTGGCTCTGATATGCGCGAGGAGGACCGCCAGTACTTCACCCGACTCGAGTCACAGTTAGACGAGGCGTTCGAGGTCGCCGAAACCGCCAAAGAACGCGGCGCGGATCCCGAACCCGAAGTCGAGATTCCCGTCGCAAAGGACATGGCCGACCGTGTCGAGAACATCCTCGGCATCGACGGCGTCGCCGAACGCGTCCGCGAACTCGAGGGCGAGATGTCCCGCGAGGAGGCGGCCCTCGCCCTCGCCGAAGACTTCGCCGAAGGCCGCGTCGGCGACTACGAGACGAAAGCGGGCAAGATCGAGGGTGCAGTCAGGACCGCGGTCGCCTTGCTGACCGAAGGTGTCGTCGCCGCGCCCATCGAGGGGATCGACAGGGTCGAACTCCTCACGAACGACGACGGGAGCGAGTTCGTCAACGTCTACTACGCCGGTCCGATCCGCTCCGCGGGCGGGACGGCACAGGCGCTGTCGGTCCTCGTCGCGGACTACACGCGCGCGTTGGTCGGCATCGAACAGTTCAACGCGCGCCAGGAGGAAGTCGAACGCTACGCCGAAGAGATCGCACTCTACGACAAGGAAACGGGCCTTCAGTACACGCCGAAGGCGAAGGAGGCCAAGTTCATCGCCAAACACCTCCCGATCATGTTGGACGGAGAGGCCACCGGCGACGAGGAGGTGTCGGGATTCCGAGACCTCGAGCGCGTCGACACCAATAGCGCCCGCGGTGGCATGTGTCTGGTCCTCGGGGAAGGTATCGCGCTCAAGGCACCGAAGATCCAGCGCTACACCCGCAATCTCGACGAGATCGACTGGCCGTGGCTCCAGGACTTGATCGACGGCAACTACGCCGACAAGTCGGCGGACGATTCTACTGGGGACGACCCAACAGGCGACAGTGACAGCGACGGCGACAACGGTGACGCGGCCGACGAGTCGACGGACGGCGACGACGCGGATGCGACACCCGAAGACGCCGCGGACCCCGACGCCGATGAAGCCGGTGTCGACGGCCCGTCGGGCCCCCCGCGAGCGGATCCCTCGAAGAAGTTCCTTCGGGACCTGATCGCCGGCCGGCCAGTCTTCTCACATCCCAGCGCCGAAGGCGGATTTCGCCTCCGCTACGGCCGCGCACGCAATCACGGGTTCGCGACCGGCGGAATCCATCCCGCAACGATGCACCTCGTCGACGACTTCCTCGCAACGGGAACCCAGATCAAGACCGAACGGCCCGGGAAGGCCCACGGAATCATCCCCGTCGACAGCATCGACGGTCCGACCGTCAAACTCGCAAACGGCGACGTCCGCCGGATCGACGACCCCGAGGAAGCCCTCGAGATCAGAAACGGCGTCGAGGCCATCTTGGACGCCGGCGAGTACCTCGTCAACTACGGCGAGTTCGTCGAGAACAACCATCCACTCGCACCCGCCTCATACGTCTACGAGTGGTGGATTCAGGACCTGAAGGCCGCCGGCGCAGACGTCCAGGCCCTCGAGGACGATCCGCGAATCGACCTCGAGTTCCCCGCACCCGAGAACGCCCTCGAGTGGGCCCTCGAGTACGACGCACCGCTTCACCCACAGTACACGTACACCTGGCACGACCTCTCGGTCGACGCGTTCTGTGCCCTCGCGGCCACCGTCGCCGAGGGCCGAATCGAGGCCGCTGGCGAGACGGGTGATACGCTCGTTCTCGAATACGACGAATCGACTGCCGAGGCCCTCGAGACGATCATCGTCGAACACCGCCAGCGCCCGGACGAGGGGCGACTCGAGGTCGACGACTGGCGGCCGTTCGTCAGCACGCTCGGCTGTGAGCCCCGGCAGGCGGTCGCCGACGGCGCGACGCTCGAACCCGACGCACAGACGCCCCAGATCGAACTCGAGCGAACGTGGGCCGACGACGACCTCTCCGAGCGCGCTCGGACGTGGGGCCACGAAACCGAGGGGGACAACGCCATCGAAGCGCTCAACGAGGTCGCTCCCTTCGAGGTCCGCGAGCGTGCACCGACGCGCGTCGGCAATCGGATGGGTCGCCCCGAGAAGTCAGAGCGCCGGGACCTGAGTCCCCCCGTCCACACCCTCTTTCCGATCGGCGAAGCCGGCGGCGCACAGCGAAACGTCGCGGATGCGGCCACGCACGCGGAGACGATGGCCGACACGCCGGGTGTCGTCGAGGTCCAGATCGGACGGACGTACTGTCCGTCCTGCGCCACCGAGACGTTCAAAAACCGCTGTCCGGAGTGCGAGACTCGAACGAAACCGGACTATCGCTGCCCGGATTGTGACGAACGGATCGAACCGGACGAAGCGGGCCGCGTCGAGTGTGGCCACTGCGAACGCGAGGCGACCTGCGTCGAAATCCGCGAAGTCGACATCCACGAGGAGTACCGTGACGCCCTCGAGTCGGTCGGCGAACGCGAGAACGCCTTCGAGATTCTGAAAGGGGTCAAGGGGCTCACCTCGACGACCAAGATCCCCGAACCGATCGAGAAAGGCGTCCTTCGGGCGAAACACGACGTCTCGTCGTTCAAAGACGGAACCGTCCGCTACGACATGACCGACCTCCCCGTCACGTCGGTCCGCGCGCGCGAACTCGACATCGACGTCGGCCAACTCCAGGCTCTCGGCTACGAGGAGGACATGCACGGCGACCCGCTGACCCACGAGGATCAACTGGTCGAACTCAACGTGCAGGACATCGTCCTCTCCGACGGCGCGGCCGAGCACATGATGCAGACGGCCGACTTCATCGACGACCTTCTGGCGCAGTACTACGGCCTCGAGCCCTTTTACGAACTCGAGGATCGACAGGACCTCGTCGGCGAGTTAGTGTTCGGGATGGCACCGCACACGAGTGCCGCAACTGTCGGAAGAGTGATTGGATTCACGAGTGCCGCAGTCGGATACGCACACCCGTACTTTCACGCCGCGAAACGGCGTAATTGTGACGGTGACGAAGACTGCGTTATGCTCCTCATGGACGGACTTCTCAATTTCAGTAGAAGTTTCTTGCCGGACAAGCGAGGCGGGCGGATGGACGCCCCGCTCGTCATGTCCTCGCGAATCGATCCCTCCGAAATCGACGACGAGGCCCACAACATGGACATCGCGAGCCAGTATCCACGCGAATTCTACCTCGCCACCCTAGATCAGGCCGACCCCGAATCGGTCGAGATTCAACTCGGCGAGGACACGCTCGGCACCGACGGCGAGTACACCGGTTTCGAGCACACCCACGACACCACCGACATTGCCATGGGGCCCGACCTCTCGGCGTACAAGACGCTCGGCTCGATGATGGACAAGATGGACGCCCAACTCGAGATCGCGCGGAAACTCGAGTCTGTCGACGAGACGGACGTCGCCGAACGAGTCATCGAGTACCACTTCCTGCCGGACCTGATCGGGAACCTTCGGGCCTTCTCTCGCCAGGAAACTCGCTGTCTCGACTGCGGCGAGAAGTTCCGCCGGATGCCCCTGACCGGCGACTGCAGAGAGTGTGGCGGCCGAGTCAACCTCACCGTCCACAAAGGGTCCGTGAACAAGTACATGCAGACCGCGATTCAGGTCGCCGACGAGTACGACTGTCGAGACTACACGAAACAGCGACTCGAGGTCCTAGAACGCTCGCTCGAGAGCATCTTCGAGAACGACAAGAACAAACAGTCGGGAATTGAGGACTTCATGTAGTGAACCACGCGGTAACTTCTCCATAGCAGTGAACGATAGCGTGATCTCGCCGTTTGATTCACAGAACTAGCAATATACGGGGTCAGACGAGCCCGAGTGCTGGAAATAGCAACGCAATGCTCCCAGCGACTAGCCCGTAACCGATCAGGACCATTATGACGTATCCCCACACATCGCGAACCTGTAACCCGGCAATACCGAGAACCGGTAGTGCCCAGAAGGGGTTGAGCAAGTTTGTCCACACGTCACCCACGGTATAGGCTGAGACGATCGCTGCGTGTGAAACACCCATACTCTCTGCGACAGGGTGTATCACTTCCGCAGTCACGATATACTGGCCGCCTCCCGATGGCACGAACACGTTAATGATTCCAGTTATCACCCACACGAAGAACGGGAACGTTTCTGCTGAAGACACTGTGGTGATGGAATCGATGAGTACTGCTGTCAGCCCAGTTCCGATCAGGATCCCTTGAATCCCACCGTAAAACGGGAATTGGAGAATCACCTGTCCACACCGCTCTGCGCCATCTGTTATTGCCTTGGCGTAGCTGACTACGTTACCATGAAGGGCGATACCTATCGTGAGGAATATCAGGTTCATGGTATTGAGTTCCAACATCTCGAGTGCGCCCTCAGATAGTATGAGCCACAGTGAAACTGACCCTCCCAATAGAACGATAATGATGTTGAATAGTCGCGAGCCGTTGAAACGATCTGCGAGCGACGCCGAGTCGAACTCCATCTGATACTCTGGGAGTAAATCGTCCACTTCGTCGTCTGGGAGTGGTTCCGTGTTCTCCTGCGTTGGATAGATGAAATATATGATGACTAATAGGATGAAGAACGCTCCCCAGACCATCGAGAGGTGGAAGAGACTGAACACCGTTTCGTTGAGTGGGATCAGCCCGATATGATCTTCCATGAAATGATCGGGTGTGTTGACCAACAGTGGTGCTGTCTGTGATATTGATCCTGCAGACCCAACCGTCGCTGAGGCGTAAGCCATGGCAACGGTAAACCCGAAATCGACGTCGTCTCGCTCTTTACCGAGGAACACTGCATAGAGGGCTGAGGCAACCAGTCCGAGTCCCCAGTGGATGAGGGTAACAAGAAATCCGAAGATAGCGATCGAGATGTACGCCTGGAGGGGAGTATTTGGAATGCGAACTAACCGATTGATCCCGCGTCTCGTCACGGGCGCAGACGCAATTCCGTATCCTGTCACAATTATTATGACAAGTTGCATCGCGAATTCGAGAAAGCCCCAAAACTCATTGTTCCATTCTATGACAATTTCTGACGGGCCAGTAGATGTCATCAAGAGTGCTGCAATACATGCGATGAACGTGAGAATTATCGCAAAAACAAACGAATGAGGCATGTATTTTTCTACGCCAACACTCAAACGGCTTGTCATTCTCTTGAGTATGTTTGTCACAACCACGGAACTATTACCGTTGCTATTAAATATTATGTTGAGTTCCTAACAAAATCTCTTTGGTCTAGTTACTGACCTCCGTCGGCCACAAACGACTCGAGCAATTCGAGATGTCTGCTCGAAAATTACACACCCATCGCTCGCCACGTTGGGTCGTTTACTCTCTCGTTCGAGTCACTCCCGGTATCCCAGCTTTCGGATACGCCTCCTCTGAATCACGTAATTGCGTTCGAGTCTCCGAGAGCCACCGCATCAAGCGTTCGTTGAACGCCTCGGGTCGCTCTCGAGGTGCCCAGTGACCGCAGTCGTCGACGATTTCGAGCGTCGCGTTCGGGATCCGATCTGCCGCTCTGACCGACCACTCGGGGGGCACGAGTGGATCCTCTTTGCCGTGGACGAGCAGCGTCGGGATGGAAAGCGACTCGAGGTCGTCGACGTAGTTCGTCTCGACGCGTCCGTCGAATGCGAGTTCGTTTCGCTGAAACGCGCTAAACGCTCGCATCGATCCGGGCTCTCTCAGCTTCGTTCGCACGTCTTCGACGAACGGTTCGGGGAGTTCGCTGGCGTCGGCAACGAGATTGTCGAGGACCAGTCGTGCCGTACCCGGCGTGACCCCCGCGGCAAATTTTCCGAATTCGGTCATACCGGGCACCTGTGACTGGAGTTTCCAGGACAAGGCGGACGGCAATTTCTCACCGAGGCCGTAGCTGTCGACGAGCGCCAACCGGTCGACTCGGTCGGGGTGTTCGAGGGCGTAGCCCAGCGCGACACCACCACCCATCGAAATGCCGACGAGCGATACCATTTCGCCGGGGATTGTTTCGACGAACCCCTCGAGTACGTCGACGTAGGACTCGGTCGTGTGTGTCACGTCCCCCGTGCTCTCTCCGTATCCCGGCCAGTCCGGTGCGTAGACGCGATAATCCTCGGCGAGAGCATCGACCGTGTGACGCCACGATATACTCGCGTCGTCGACTCCGGCACCGTGACAGAGCACAATCGGGGGGCCACTCGTCCCGGCCCGTCGGTAGGAGAGTCGACACCCACGAACGGTAGCGACGCCGGTTCCCGTCATCGTGTCGTTGTGTCGGTCGAGAGCGATTCGAGAGCCCGAACGACGTACGACGGCTCCTCGAGTCGAACTGTAGTAAGTGATGGAGGGCGCATGTCCAGCAGTTGGGCTGGTCACTTGTGGCTGTTTCTATCGATGACTCGTTCGCAAGCCATTCCCAGACGTCACGATTGCATATCGCATATAGGGGTTTACTAACCCGTTCCATCGTTACACACGACACTCACGAAAACGTGTCCTACAGCCTGCCTGAACACCGTATCGCCTTTATTACCTCCCTCGGCATGGGGGCACACATGGCCATAGAACGCGACCGCCCAGACCTCGGGTTCGGAACGGCCGTCTACACCGACGACGGAGAGAAAATCGGCCACATCCGTGGCTTCTCCGAAGACGGCTTCTACGTCACGCTACGCGACGGTTTCGAGGGAATGAGTGTCGAACACGTCCGTTCGGGCCACGAATTCGGCGAGGCACACCTGATGTGGCGGTGTCTCGAGTGCGGCGAGATGGGCCCACTCGACACTGACTTTCCCGACACGTGCCCCTCCTGTGGAACCGGTCGGGAAGACCTCTACTACTGGACCGAAGACTGACGCGGTAACACTCCGACGCGAAGACGCAAATCGTTTTTATCGTACTTGCAGTGGTTGGTCCATGAACATCGTCGTTTTCGGAGCCGGGAGTGTGGGGAGCCTCGTCGGGGGGCTTCTCGCGCGCGAACGATCGAACGACGTCACGCTCGTCGGCCGAGACCCCCATGTTAGTGCGATTCAACGCTCGGGACTCGAGATCCGAGGCGAACTCGAGGCATCGACGGCCCCGGCTGCAACCACCGACGGCCGACACCTCGAAGGTGACCTCGCGATCGTGACGGTCAAATCGTTCGACACGGTCGCTGCCGCCCGCACACTCGCGACGGGCTCGTTCGACGCCGTTCTGTCGTTGCAAAACGGACTGGGGAACGAAGCGACGATCGAAACACACCTCGAGTGTCCAATTCTCGCCGGAACGGCTTCCTACGGGGCGATGCTGGTCGAACCGGGTCTCGTCGAGTGTACTGGTATCGGGGAGGTCGTTCTCGGGCCTCGAGACGGGGGGAAATCGCGGCGTGCAGACGAAGTCGGGGCACTGTTCGATTCGGCCGGTCTCGAAACGACGGTCGACGAGGAGATGCCCCGTCGCCTCTGGGAGAAACTCGCCGTCAACACCGGTATCAACCCCGTGACGGCACTAACGCGAACTGACAATGCAGCGGTGCTCGAGGACGAGGCTCGTCCTCTCGCACGTGCCGCCGTTCGTGAAACTGCACGTACCGCACGAGCCACTGGTATTTCGCTCTCGAATCGTGAGGCGCTGGCTGCACTGGAATCGGTCGCGAGTGACACCGCTGCGAACACGTCTTCGATGCATCAGGACGTCCTCGCTGGCCAACGTACCGAAATCGATTCGCTCAACGGCTATGTCGTCGATCAATCCGCCAAAGTTGGTGTGGAAACCCCGATGAACCACTCCCTCACGTCCCTCGTTCGAACGTGGGAACGAGGACAGGGTCTTCGCTAACGCAGCCTCTAAACCATATTACGATATATAGAATTGTTCCTCGATCGCTACTATCGAACTTCTTCGTGACGGTTGCTGTGGCTTGTCGGGACGAACAGGCTCACGGTCACTGTCGTCGAATTACGGCCACTTCGCTCGAGTAATGGCATCGAGTAATGGCAGTTTCAGTGCGCACGCGTGACTACGCGAGCGAGAATCGATCTACAGCGAAACGTGTTCGAGAATCAGGGGTGACCGATTAAAACGGTGCTTCGGGACCTTCGTCTGCTTCGCCGTCGTCGACGGTTTCACCGGGGAATGATGGGCTCATTCCACCCATGTCGCCTTCGTCGCCACCTTCCATACCGGTGTGGGCGTTGACCTGCTCGATCTCGGGGATCTCTTTGACCATCCGGCTCTTGATCGCCTGAATCGTCATCGGCGAGATACCACAGCCACTGCAGGCACCGCCGAGTGCGATCGTGACCTCACCGCTCTCGCGATCGAGATCCTGAATCGCTGCACTGCCGCCGTGCATCTGAATCTGTGGGAAGTTCCGGCGCAGGAAGTTCGCGACGCGGTCCTCGAGGTCGTCCCCGTCGTTTTGGGTCTCGGTACTCATACGCCACGGTTGGGTACGAGTGCCCCTAAACCTTCCGTCATCTCTGTTTGTTAGACGACACGTTTCTCCGTCGTCGACCCATATTAGTCTCTGAAGTCCTCACTGGAGACCGAAGACGCGCTCCAATTCGGTTTCGATCTCCTCGACGTGTCGCTCGAGGAGTTGGTCGAATCGTTCTTTTTCGACGACGACCCCTGACAGGCGATCGTGGGGTTGATCTGGAAGTTCGATACGGAACGCGCTCTCGTAGTCATCGTCGTCGCCGACGTAGAACGGTTCGCTCTCGTTGAGCACCTGTTGGTCGATCGCGTGGACCAGTTCCGAGTCGTAGCGATCGTTCATTCGATTGAATGCGTTCTTGTACGCTTGCTGGAGCTCGGGGAAATAATTCGCGTACTTGTCTTCGAACTTCTCGGGATCGAAATCGGCCATACCCATTGTGAGGGGTGGCGAAGACAAAAGTCGGACGATCGGTGTTGCCTGCTTGCTCCAGGTCGTTCACCGGTTGTACCGACTCTCTCGTCGAGTCACTCGGTTAGCAGCCGAACGTGATATCTAGACTGATTCGGAGAGGCCCCCCTATACGGACGATGCGTACGCAAGCGGAACCAACACTCGCGCGACCACCATCACAAATCGATATGCTCCCCGATCACCCACCAATCCCGCGTGAAGCCTTGCCGCCGGGATGGGGGTTGACGTCGTTCTGTGACGACGAAGTGATCTACCGTCACAGAAACCCTCTCATCGACCTCGTCGCAGAGTCTACGCCGGCGGATCGTTCCCATCCCAGATTGGGGTTGTGTCGATGCTGGGCACTTCGGTACCGGTACGAACTCGGCGAACAGTTCGTCGTCGAACCGATCGGTCGCGTTGCGACTCGTCGGGCTGCCGTCGACGGGATTCTCGAGTGTATGGAACTCATCAACGCGTCGATCGACGATATCGCCGATCCGGTGGCATTGCACGACCTGCTCTCTCGAGTTCGCCTTTCGGATGGCGTTCCGGAGCTATAGGCGCTCTCCAGTGACGCTACTGTGTCCGTGGCGACTCGACACCCTCGAATTTTGTATTGCAGTATATGGTTTATTAGGCCATATCGAGTGACTTCGAAACGAACGGGCCAGTGAGTGTGGACTTTCTACCGATCACGTTCGAAGCCGACAGGTTGCGTCGACGGCCGGTTCGACTGGCTTTGGTGACTACTCGTGTCCTGTTCGTACACCTGCGATGAGGGTGGTGTGTTCTGGAATCTCTCCTGGCCAAACGCGCGTTCCATCGTTGCTGGTCCCTTGATGTATCTGTTCACCACTGGTTCGAGTCCGCTCTCGTCCGGGATCGTGTTGTATGGCGTGTGCGAAGCGTTTCTTGACCGGGTTCTCGAACTCGAGTACTAAACCGGAGGATGAGACTCTCGGGGCGCGGACGATTCGCTCGGTTGAAGCCCGGCTACGAGACGCGAATTGTCCCTCCGGAGTTGTGACTCGAGTGTCGCGTACTCGTCGTCGCGTTCTGTGACAGATCGGATCATATTGTGGCCAGTCTCGAAACCGGAATCACCGCTGTCAGCAGTTACAGGTCGCCAGCAGAAGGTGTTGTGCGTTCGCCATGGTGTGAGTCAGAACTCCCGATTCCCGGGTGATAAACTCTATGCCGGGATATGGAATGCTCTAACTCGCCACACCGCGGCGCTCAACAGAGTGCTTATACGCTCGTCCGTGAATGGATGGTTCACGAAGTCCCCCAGTGGTCCCATGACAACGTTGCTCCCCTTCGCTATCGACTTTCACGTCCACTCAGACGATTCCTACGACGGTCACGAACCGATCGAACTCATTCTCGAGCACGCGGCCGACATCGGGCTCGACGGGGTCGTTATCACCGACCACGACGAGATCAGCGAGTCGCTCCGGGCCGCCGAAATTGCGCCCGAGTACGGCCTGATCGGCATTCCCGGCGTCGAAGTCTCGACTCGCCACGGTCACCTGTTGGCAATCGGTGTCGAAGAACGACCGGACCCCGGCCAGCCGTTTATGGATACCGTCGAAGCCGTCCGGGCGCGTGGCGGTATCGCGATCGTTCCCCACCCGTTTCAACGCAGTCGCCACGGCGTCCGTAAGCGACATATCGAGGATGCCGACGCGATCGAGACGTACAACTCGATGGTCTTTACCGGCTACCGAAATCGCCGCGCACGGACGTTCGCTCGCCGTCGCAACTATCCGGAGATCGGTGCGAGCGACGCTCACTATCTCCCGAACGTCGGGAAGGCCTACACCGAAATCATCGTCGCCTCCGAGGACGCTTCGGCGACGAAAGCAGACATCGACGGCGACGCCCTCGTCGACGCCATCCTCGAGGGTCGAACTCAAATCCGGGGCAAACGCACGCCGATTCACAAGAGCACGATTCAGTACACCAAGGGGGCGATCCGCAAGTCGTCGTATCTGGTGACCAAGCGAACGCCGCTCATCCCGACGATTCCGTCGTCGATGGATCGATCCGAACCTCGTCGGAGCTAACCGCCCGGTTCAGGAGAGTTGTTCGCCGACGATTTCGTCTGCACGCTCGAGAAACTCCATTTCGTCACCTTTCGGTACCGTCGCGCCGGCGGCCACGTCGTGACCACCGCCATCGCCGCCGACCGCTCGAGCGGCCTCACCGACGACGACGGAGAGATCGAGTCCCTGCCGGACGAGCGCGTGCGTCCCGCGCGCCGAGACTTTCAGTTTGCCCCCGTCGTTCTCTGTCGTGGCTTCGCCGCTTTGGTCCGCTGCCTGGGCGTCCGCACTTTTTCCCGCGGATCGTGGGTTCGCGCTCTTTTCCGCGAACGCGAGAATCGGTTTCGAGCGACTGATTCCCTGATTTCCCATCGCCATGCCGGCGACGATGCCGACGATGGTTTCGCGGATCTCGTCGCCCGCGTCGAACCACTGGAGGTTGTCCTCGTGGGTGACGCCTTTTTCGGTGACGAGGTCGATGCCGTTCGAGAGGTTTCGGCGGTGGTCCCGCAGGAGTTTTCGCGCGCGCTCGAGCGCCCCGTCTCGGTCGCCGAGGCAGACGCCGAGGCCGACGTCGGCACGTTCGTAGCGGGCGGTCGCGTTGAGCAGCGTCGAGAACTCGCTGGCGTCCCGGAGTTCGGTGCCGACGGGTTCCTCGGGGAGGACGTACGCCGTCCCGACGAGTTGGTCGATCTTCGAGGCTGGAACGCCCTTCGAGACGGCACGCTGGACGAGCGCGCTGGCGATCGTCTGCTTCTCGTCGCTCGAGAGGCCGGACCACCGTCGCCACTCGCCGTCGCGTTTCAACTCGAGGTCGAGTTCGTCCAAAAATCGTAGTGCGCCGCGTTCGCTGTTCGAGATTCCCGGAATCTGTACGTCGGTCGCGTACTCGAGGAGTTTCGGCAAGGGACGGGTCTGTTTGCCGTAGAGCGCGAGGTCGGTTCCGGTCTCGAGGACGCCGGCGTCGACGCCCTCCTCGACGATCTTCGCGTTCGCGCCGTGGAGTTCACCGCCCGAGGCTTGCATGTCGCCGACGGCACCGACGACGGCCAGTGCGGCGAGATCCCGATTGTCCGCACGTGGATTCGTCGCCGTCGTAGCTGTTTCGGCCGGCTTCGTGCCGCCGTCGGTCGCTGTTGTCGACGAGACATCGGCGAGCGCCCGCGCGAGGACGTAACTCGCACCCGCACCGGAGAGTTCCGAAGCACCGTTGATCCCGAAGAGGAGCGGATTGAGGTGGAACTCCGTGTCGCGATCTGCAGGCTGGTGGTGGTCCGCGATGACGGGTGTGAACGCCCCCGCGTCTTCGTGTTCGCCAATAACGTCGAGTTGGCCGCTGCCGAAGTCGGTGAACAGGACGGTGTCGTACTCGGTCGCCGCGACTCGGGCGATCGCCGCCTCGTCGAGTTGCTTCTCGAAGACGGTCTCGAATGGAATCTCAGCACGCTCGAGCGCCTGCGCGGCGACGGCGGCGCTGGTCAGGCCATCGGCGTCGATGTGCGAGGCGAGGAGGACGCTGTCGGCCTCGAGAAGTCGATTTGCACACGCGACGGCTCGATCCTCGAGTGCTGGCACCGGCCCGGTCATCGGTTCATCGCTCGATACTGGGGCGGCATCCGGGATAAACCTCTGGCCTCGAGGGCGGAGTGCGAGGCTGGGGGCAAAAATGAGTCATTTCGAACGTGAGACTCACACGCCGAGAAACTCCGGTAACGGCTCGTGGAACACCAGGAGGAGGACGTTGTTCGTGACGAAGACGATGTAAAGGAGGACGACAAGCCCCACGAATTTGATGTCCAACGGATCGGAGAGGATGTGACCGATGAAAACGACGAGCGCAGCGTAGCAGGCGGCTGCGAGGACGACGCCCGGTAGACCGAAGACGTGGTAAAAGAAGACGGTCACGGGATTCAATTCGGTTGCATGCGGGACGACGAAAAACAGCGTTGCGGCGATGGTGTCCATCGCCCAGAGGACGAAAAACGTGATGCGAAGCCCAACAGAGTTCGGCGGATCTGGAGCTCGCTTACGAAATGATCCAACTTCCATGCACACTACAAACCGCGGTTCTCTCGCGTGTAGCTATTGACCTTGCCAACTCCGGTTTGTAACACTCTCCCACGCTCGAGTGGCCCGAGTCTCGCAGTGTGGTTCAGGCTGCTCGTCGATCACTGACTGGCGCGACTAACGGCCGCGATCGTCTCCCGGGCGAGCGCGTCGAACATCGCGTCGTCGGGGATCACGTCGGCGTCGATCCCCAGCGATCGAGCGGTCTCGGCCGTCGGCTCGCCGATGACGCCGACGGTCGCGTCAGCGAGTCCTGCAAGCGCGTCCTCGCGAACGCCGCGTTCGTCGGCTGCCTCGAGGAAGTGCTCGACGGTCAGCGACGAGGTGAAACACGCGGCGTCGAGTGCTCCGTTGGCGGCCAGTTCGACCGATCTACCGCTTCCCTCGGGTCGAATCAGCCGGTAGAGGATCGTCTCGTGGACGTAGGCCCCGGCGTTCTCGAACCCCTCGAGCAGGACTGGGCTGCCGTGGTCGCTGCGGGCGACCTCGATACGAGCGCCGTCGATGTCGTCGGCTAACTCGGCGACGAGACCGCTCGAGGTGTACTCCTCGGGGACGACGTCGACGGCGTACCCCTCCGTACGGAGCGCGTCGGCCGTCGCGGGACCGATCGCACAGACGGTCTGTTCGCCGGGATCCCAGCCCGCTTGGGAGACGAGTTCCGCGCCGGTCTTGCTCGTGAGGACGACGTACTCCGCGTCGGTTCGTGGGGTCGCGTTGGTCGCCTCGACGGCGAGCATCGGATCTGTCACCGGGTCGGATCCGAGGTCATCGAGCAGGCTGACGGCGGCTTCGAGTCGCTCATCGTCGGGACGAAAGACGGCGACGGTTGGTGTTTCGCTCATCGTTTGGCTCACTTAGGTATCCTCACTCTCGACGCTGTACTCGTTTTGGAGCAATTCGACGACCGACTCGCGGGTGCCGGCGACGTCGCCGATGACAGTCACGGCAGGCGGCGAAATGTCGTGTTCGTCGCGAACGTCGACGATGGTCTCGAGGGTCCCGGTCGCGACGCGCTGGCCGGGCCAGGTGCCACGTTCGACGAGCGCGACGGGTGTTTCGGAGGCCATCCCGGCCTCGAGGAGTTCGGTCGTGTAGTCGGGCAGTCGACCGACGCCCATCAGGACGACGATGGTTCCACCCGTCGCCGCGAGCGCGTCCCAGTCGACCGACGACTCGTCTTTCGTCGGGTCCTCGTGTCCGGTGACGAACGAGACCGAGGAGGCGTGATCGCGGTGGGTGACCGGAACACCGGCGACGGCGGGGGCGGCGATAGCAGACGTGACGGCGGGGACGACCTCGAACGGCACGTCGTGGGCCGCGAGGTACTCCGCCTCTTCGCCGCCGCGGCCGAAGACGAACGAGTCGCCGCCTTTGAGTCGAACGACGCGCTTGCCTTCTCGGGCGAGTTCGACCAGTCGCTCGTTAATTTCTGGCTGGGACGTTCGCTCGCCGCCGGCGCGCTTGCCGACGTCTTCGCGTCGGTCCTCGGGGAGCATCTCGATGATTTTCGGGCCCGGGAGCTTGTCGTGAAGAACCACGTCGGCCGTCTCGAGCAGCCGCTTGGCCTTGACGGTCAACAGCTCCGGGTCGCCGGGGCCGCTGCCGACGAGGGAGACGGTACCGGTCTCGAGGTCGGCGCCGGAGGTGGCGTCGGCCTCCGAGGCGGCGGTCGCGTCGGATTCGGAGTCGGGGGACTGATCTGACATGTCCGTGTGTCCCCTCACTTCCCCTCCGGCTTATCTTGCTCGGAGACGGGTCCGTCACCGCCGTTCTCGCTGGCTTGTTCGATCAACGCAGCAGCGCCGCGGTCGGCGAGATCCTGTGCGAACTCGCGAGCAGCCACGGCGTGGTTATCGGCGGGGAGGTCTCGGCTGGCGGCGACCGACTCCTCGCCGTCGCGGTCGAAGACGCTGACGCTGGTGTGGACGTACTCGCCCTGCACGACGGCGTAGATTCCGACCGGGGCGATACAGCCGCCGCCGAGTTCGGCGAGAACCGTTCGCTCGACCGTCGTCTCGACGCGACTGCGCGGATGATCGATCGCGGACTGTATGTCGCGGGCGGTCTCGCCGTCGATCGCGGTCACCGCGAGTGCACCCTGGCCCGGTGCGGGGACGAACGTGTTCGTCGAGAGCGAGTGTGTATCGACGTAGTGAGCGAGGCCGCTTCGCTCGAGGCCCGCTTCCGCGAGTACGATCGCGTCGTACTCAGTTTCGATCTCGCGGCCGAGAGCTTGCTTCTCGAGTTCGGAGAGGCCGTCGAACCAGTCGTCGACGGTCTGGTCGAATTCGGGTTCGAAGTCTTCGTCACCCGTCTTTCCTTTGCGCTCCTTGTCTGCCTCCGTCCGCTCCTCGTGTTCCGCCTGCAGGGTGGGCGCGAGGAGTTTCTCGAGTCGCGTATCGACGTTTCCGCGCAGCGGTTCGACCGTGAGATCCGGCCGTTCGGAGAGCAGTTGCGCGCGACGGCGGAGACTCGAGGTGCCGACGGTCGCGCCGTCTGGGAGTTCCTCGAGCGACGATCCGTCGGGGGTCACGAGGAGGTCCCCCGGCCGGCCGCGCTCGGGAACGGCGGCCGTGACGAGTTCCTCGGGCTGTTCGGTCGGCATGTCTTTCATCGAGTGGATCGCGCCGTCGAGGTCGCCCTCGAGGACGCGTTCGTCGAGTTCGCGAACGAACGCGCCGGTCTTCCCCAATCGATGGATCAGTTCGTCTCTGATCTGATCGCCCGTCGTCTCGACGGAGACGAGTTCGACCTCGTACCGTCGATTCTCGAGGGCCTCTTTCACCAGCGAGGCCTGCCGCCGAGCGAGTGCGGACCCCCGTGTCGCCAGTCGTAGCGTCCCGCGCGTTCTCATGACTATGGGTCATCGCCTCGGGTATGAAAAGCGCACGCTTGACGCCCGCTGACTGGTCGTGTGGCTTATGCTGTTCGTCGGATACGTTCGAGCGATCGGTCGAACCTATCGTTCGCCGCTGGAGGGGGTGCTCGAGGTGGGTTTACGAATCTCCGTCGAGATATATGTTGTGTCACTTCCAACTCCGTTAGATGTCGATGGAGACTTATAGCGCATCTGTCCGTAGTCGCGTGTAGATGAGCGAAACACTGTACGACCGACTTGGAGGCGAAGACGCGATCGGTGCCGTCGTCGAGCGCTTCTACGAACGCGTGCTGGCAGACGAGCAGGTAGCCCACTACTTCGACGACGTGGACATGCAGAACCAACGCGCCCACCAGACCCAGTTCATCAGCGCCGTTGCCGGTGGTCCCGTCGACTACTCCGGCGAGGATATGGAGACAGCACACGAGGACCTCGGCATTACGACGGCCGATTTCAACGCGATCGCCGCTCACCTCGAGGCGACGCTCGAGGCGTTCGAGGTCGACGCAGACGACCGAGACGCCGTTCTCGCTGCAGTCGGTGAGTACGAAGACGACATCGTCACTGTCACGGCTTGACAGGGAAAACCCGACGGTCTTTTCATCCCGACCCTGCTATCGACACCCAATGGTCGCAGTTACGTTGGGTCCCGAAGGAACCTACTCGCATCGTGCGGCGACGGCTGTCGCGAACGGCGACGAGATTGACTTTCGCCAGTCGGTGACGGCCATCGTCGACGCCGTCGCCGGCGGCGAGTACGACCGTGGCGTCATCCCGATCGAGAACAGCATCGAGGGCAGCGTCACCGAGAGCCTCGACGCCCTCTCGGAGTACGACGTCGCCGTCGTTCGCGAGGTCGTCACCCCGATCAAACACGCGTTGCTCGCCCAATCCGACGAGTTCGACACCGTCGCCAGCCACTCTCAGGCGCTCGCGCAGTGTCGATCCTACCTCGAGCGAGAACACCCCGATGCCACCGTAGAGGCCGTCGCGAGCACCGCACAGGGCGTCGAATTCGCCCGTGGCGACGCCTCGATCGCCGGGATCGGCCACCCCGACAACGGCGGCGATGGCCTCGAGGTCCTCGCCGAAGACATTCAGGATCAGGACTCGAATGCGACGCGGTTCTTCGCGCTTGCACCGGCCGAGGAGCGCTCGAAGGGCGGCGGCAAGAGTTCGCTCGTCGTCTACCCCAACGCGAACTACCCCGGATTGCTCCTCGAACTCCTCGAGCCGTTCGCCGACCGCGACATCAACATGACGCGCGTCGAGTCCCGCCCCAGCGGCCAGCGACTGGGCGATTACGTCTTCCACATCGACATCGAAGCGGGCCTGTACGAGGCTCGGACGAAGGAAGCGATCGAGGACCTCGAGGGATTGACCGAGAAGGGCTGGGTGCGGCGACTGGGATCGTACGATACGGAACACGTAGTCGGGTAGGAACGGATGGACACCTGAACGAGTTCTTCAGTACTGTCCCGATCAGTGGCGACGACGCGACGCCCCCGTGTAACCCAGACGACTACCGTTCCACCACAAACGACGACCGGTCCACCACAAACGACTTTTCTCCCCCCTGCGGGAGTATACACGTATGCCACTCGAGGACGGAGCCGACGCGCCGACCGTGACCGCACAGAACCAGGACGCAGCGGAGGTAACCCTCGAGTTCGAGGAGCCGACGGTCGTCTATTTCTACCCGAAAGACGACACGCCCGGCTGTACGATCGAGGCGAACCAGTTCCAGCGCGAACGCGAGAGCTACGAGGACGCCGGCGTCGAGGTCTACGGCGTCTCGATCGACGACGTCGACTCGCACGAGGACTTCTGCGAGCAGGAGGGCCTCGAGTTCGATTTGCTGGCCGACCCCGACGCCGAGGTCGCCGAGGCGTTCGACGTGGCGTTGCGCGACAGCGGTGTGACGTCGCGGACGACGTTCGTCCTCGCCGACGGCGAGGTGAAGTCGGTCTACGAGAACGTCGATCCCGACGGCCACGCACGAGACGTCCTGTTCGACGCACTCGAGGACGGCCTCGTAACGCTTCCAGAGTAGCTCTCGTCTCTACGCTCGAAATCGACCGACTCGAGGCGCGGACGGGTTGCCGCCTCAAGGTCGTGTTCTGACCTTCCGTCGCGGGCAGAATTTATCCTGCTCGAACTCGTAGGTTCGCGTATGCGAGGAAATCCGTTCGACGAAATCGAGGAGATGCTCGACCGCGTCAGCAAACAGGTCGAATCGGGGATGACCAGCGGTGGGCTGCAGGTCCCGGGCTCCGTCCCGGCCGACGTCGTCGACACCGGCGAGGAGTACCTCGTGACGGCCGATCTGCCCGGCTATGATACGGACGATATCGAACTGACGCTCTCGGAGGGGACGCTTCGCCTCGAGGCCGACCGGGAGGACGAATCGGAAGCGTCAGTCGACGGCCGATTCCTCCGTCGCGAACGGACGCGAACGTCCGCGAGTCGGCGCATCCGTCTACCAGAGCCCGTCGAAGAAGACGAGGTCTCAGCCGGCTTCGAAAACGGCGTGCTGACCGTCCGACTCCCGAAAGTGACCGGCACCGAGACGTCGAAAGAGATCGATATCGAGTAATCGAGAGAGCGCCGCGTCCAGCGATCGACCTCGAGTCACTACCCTGCTCGAACTCGTAGGACGACGAGTCTTCGGACGTCTCGACTCAGTCGTGGCCGATCGGTGAGTCGTTTGCGCGGCGCATGAGGTCGGCTGCGTCCGCCGGAAGCAGATAGCCGTTCTCGACGGCTTTGTCGGTTGCTGTCGCCATTTTTGTCAGGTACTTATGAGGCGTCGGATACAGCTTTGAGAGCGTCTGCTCGTCGAATCGGTGCGTTTGCCCGAACAGCTCACAGCTCATCGCGTCGTACTCCGCGACGGGGACGTCGATCGGCGGCAGGCGAACGCCGCCCCTGGCGTTGCCGTACTCGTCGCGGGCGACGCCGTCGTCCGCTCGCTCGATTTTTGGCGTTCTCTCCGGCTTCTCGCCGGTCTTCACCCACTCGTTCAGGTGCTCGAGGGCCGACCGATAGGCGTAGCGCATCGGGAAGTAGTTGTACTCACACTCGCCGTAGACGCCGTCCTCGAGTTCGCCGTACTGGCCCGCGATGGCTGGCTCCCACGGGATCGCTTCGCCCTCGAGGTCGCGGGCGAGGGCGATCTCGACGTAGGCCGAGAGCCAGCGGTTGACGTGAGAGGCTCCGGCGACTTCCCAGAGCCGGAACTGGCCCTCGTCGGGTCGTTGCTCTGTGTCGGCCTCGTCCTCGGAGTTCAGCCACAACACGGGGGCGACGTCGTCGCGCACCGGCTGTTCGTCGATGATCGTGCCCGCCGTGGTGGGCAGGAAGCCGTCGATCAGGCCGAGGTGCTCCTGGAGCGCGTTGATGTAGGTGTGCAGGTAAACGGCCGACTGGGAGACGCCCGTCGCGAGCACTCGTTTCGGCTCGAGTCCGGCCATCGGATCCGGATCGCCCTTTCGGCGCTTCGGGTCGCCCCGCAGCGTCCGGATCGCCTGCGAAAAGATGTCGAACGCGTAGTCGTCGCCCGGATGGTGGAGGTCGCCGTAGCGTTCGGGATCCCACGTCATGAGGTCCATCTCCTCGGCGGAGTCCTGTACGCCGACTTCCTGTGCCGAGATCATCGCGACCGCGTAGCCCTCGCGCATGAGGTAGTCGTCGGCGTTGATCCAGGTGACGGGAACATCGACTTGCGTCGAGACGTTCGGCCAATCGGCCAGCAACGTGCCGTTGAACTTCGAGCGGTGGGCCGGCCGCCAGACGACGATTCGGGTCGTGTACGACGCGTCGTCTCGCTTCCCACCAGAAAGCGACTCGAGGCCGTGAGCACGGCCGGAGATGAAGTACTCCTCCTCGACGTAGCCATATTTCGACAGATCAGTGACAGCCGCCAGCTGTGGCTCGCCGGTCGCACTTCCACCACTGATCGGGCCATCGACCTTTGGCGCTGGTCCCTTCGGTGGTCCCTCGTTCGCACCTGATATGGATTCGTCGCTGGAGTCCGCACTCCCGGTACCCGTCATGAACGAAGTCGCCGAAAGTGTGCCCAGTGTCCCCAAGACATATCGTCGGGTAGACGAACTGACGGCTGCTCCGTCCGTCGCTATGGGGCTTGTCCGTTTCTCACTTGGACAGGACTGACACTCGCTTAATTCCACACTCTCTGAGTTTTTACCACCATTTGACATGGCGGGTAGAAACAAAATAGGTGTGTAGGCATGGTGATTACCCCGTCCCTCAGATTGTGAGTTTAAGGGGCAACTACTTGTCAAAATAAATTACTTTGGGACAGTCTCGACTCGAGTGAGGATGCTGAGACGGAACCCGTTCGTCGGATTTCACGAATTTCGAGCAGTCGCGACCTGCTGTGTCGATAGTGGTATGGAAAGCTATAGGGCGACGACGCCCGGACACGCATACAAGAATGAGCGACGCGGGATACGACCATGCGGCGGTCGAACGACGCTGGCAGGAGGCGTGGGACGACGAAGACGCCTATCGGACGCCGGACGACGTCGAGGATCCAACGTACGTCCTCGGCATGTACCCGTATCCGTCGGGCAAACTCCACATGGGTCACGTCCGAAATTACACGATTACGGACGCCTACGCCCGATACCGGCGGATGCAGGGCGAGGAGGTCCTCCACCCGATGGGCTGGGATGCCTTCGGCCTCCCCGCAGAGAACGCGGCCAAAGAGCGCGACACTAACCCCCGCGACTGGACGTTCGACTGTATCGACACGATGCGCGAGCAGATGACCGCGATGGGCTTTGGCTACGACTGGGAGCGCGAAATCGCGACCTGCACGCCCGAATACTATCAGTGGAACCAGTGGCTCTTCTCCCGGTTCCACGACGAAGGACTCGTCGAGCGTCGCGACGCCGAGGTCAACTGGTGTCCCCACTGTGAAACCGTGCTGGCCGACGAACAGGTCGAAGGCGAGGCCGAACTCTGCTGGCGCTGTGACACCCCTGTCGAACAGCGCGAACTCGAGCAGTGGTTCCTTCGGATCACCGAGTACGCCGACGAGTTGTTGGAAGCGATCGACGACCTGGAGGGCTGGCCGAACTCGGTTCGCCAGATGCAACGCAACTGGATCGGCCGCCAGTACGGCACGGAACTGGATTTCGATATTTCGGGTCACGGATCGGTGACGGCCTTCACCACCCGCGTCGACACGATCTACGGTGCGACCTTCTTCGCGCTCGCACCGGACCACCCGATCAGCGAGGCAGTCGCAGCCGAAGACGACGACGTTCGCCACTTCATCGAGGAAGAAGCCGACCCCGAGGGCGACGAGCCAAACGGCGTCGCGACCGACCTGACGGCGACGAACCCCGCGACGGGCGAGGAAATTCCCGTCTACGTCGCGGACTTCGTCCTCTCTGACGTCGGAACGGGCGCACTGATGGCCGTTCCGGGCCACGACGAGCGCGACCACGCCTTTGCCCAGAAGATGGACGAGAAGATCGTCCCCGTCATCGCACCCGAACCCGACGAGGGCGAGGAGCCAGAGAGTCCCGACGTCAGCGAGGCGGCGTTCACCGACGACGGCGTGCTCGTGAACTCCAGCGAGTACGACGGCCTCGAGAGCGAAACGGCTCGAGAGCGACTCACCGCGGACATCGAGAGCGCCGAGGAAGCGACTCAGTACCAGCTACGCGACTGGGGGATCTCCCGCCAGCGCTACTGGGGGACGCCGATTCCCGTCATCCACTGCCACGACGACTGTGGGGCCGTGATGGTTCCCGACGAGGACCTGCCGGTCGAGTTACCGGAGTTCATCAACACGACCGGCAATCCGCTGGACGCAGCCGACGAGTGGAAGCAAACGACCTGTCCGGACTGCGGCGGCGACGCCACCCGGGAAACCGACACGATGGACACCTTCGTCGACTCCTCGTGGTACCCGCTGCGGTTCGTCTCGCCGGACCTCGAGGACGCGCCGTTCGACCTCGAGCAGGCCAACGACTGGCTGCCAGTCGATCAGTACGTCGGCGGCATCGAACACGCCGTGATGCACCTGCTGTACTCGCGTTTCTTTACGAAGGTGCTCGCCGACCACGAGGGCTTAGCGCACCGCGAACCCTTCACGAACCTGCTGGCACAGGGGATGGTCCAACTCGAGGGCGAGAAGATGTCCAAGTCGAAGGGCAACGTCGTCTCGCCCCAGCGGATCGTCGAGGAGTACGGCGCTGACACGGCCCGGCTGTTCATGATGCAGGCCGCCCAGCCCGAACGCGACTTCGACTGGAGCGAGGAGGGCGTTCGGTCGACGTACGCCTACCTGAGCCGCCTGACGGAGATGGTCGCCGACATCACAGCGGACGAACCCGACGGCGAGGACGACGCCGTCGCGAGTTACGTCCGAGCCGAAATCGACGCGACCGTCGCCATCGCGAGCGCGGAGTACGACGAGTTGACGTTCAACCGAGCGCTGCGAGAGACCCAGGACCTGACGCGAACGCTCCGTCAGTACGCTGCCTACACCGACCCGCACGCCGAGACGTACCGCCGGGGCCTGTTGGCCGTCGTCCGTCTGCTCGCGCCCGTCGCTCCCCACCTCGCCGAGGAGCTGTGGGAGGACCTGGGCCAAGACGGACTCGTCGTCGACGCCGAGTGGCCTGCCGCCGAGATCGATCGCGAACACGTCACGAAGCGCCGACAGCTGGTCCAGAACACGCGCGAGGACATCCGCGACATCGTCGACGTGGCCGGTATCGAGGACCCCGAGGCGATCGAGGTCGTCGTCGCCCCCGAGTGGAAGTACGACGCCCTCGAGATCGCGATCGAGAGCGACGCCGACAACCTGATCGGCGAACTGATGCAAGAATCACACATCCGCGAGCAGGGCGACGCCGCCGCGAGCTACGGACAAGACCTGCAAGCCGAACGCGAGGCACTCTCGACGACGCTCGATTCCGAGGCCGAACACGCCACCCTCGAGTCGGCCGCGTGGCTGATCGAACGCGAGTTCGACGCGCCGGTATCCGTCGTTCACGCTGTGGAGGTCCCAGAGAGCGTTCACAAAAACGCCGAACCGGGCCGACCAGCGATCGAAATCGAGGACTGAGCGTTTTCCCCCGCCCGATCTCCACCGTTGTGTCACCCGCCGTCTTCCCTGTCTTCTCGCGCCCCGCCATCCCGGCCATCGCAAATAAACGATTTTCAACGAAATTCACCGGAACCTCCGGTTCGGTTACATGTGTGTCGGGTTCCCAATTGTACCGTGGACCCCGGCGACGACGCGTCCCGTCTCTGACCGACGGTCGACTATCTTCGACGGAGAGGGGTTCTCGAGTTCTATTTCTGGGTACGTGCCGATCGTTCATCTCTCTTATTGGTCCCATCTAATCGCGAATGCGACTCTCGATGCAGCGGTCGTTTACGATAATCGATACATTAACTTATCGTGACTGTCTAGTACAGATGATACGTTTCCGTATCGGGTTGATCGATACGGCCACGGACCACTATGGCACTCGAGGACTACACCCCAGACCGACTCAGACGATCGTACAGTGTGAAAATCGGCGTGATATTCGTCGCGGTAGCCGTGTTGACGATTTTCGTCTCCGCGCTCTTTTTCGCTCACGCGTCGGGCGCAGTCGGCGCGACGACCGAACAGCAGTTCACCGATCACGCAGCGGATCGAAGCGACGTCGCGGACGAGTGGCTCGAGACGAACGCCGCGACGGCCGACGGTCTCGCTGCGGACGCGAGCGTCGACGACGGTGATACTGACGCGATAGACGACCGCTTTGCAGACGTGCAAACCGATCGCGACGATCGAATCACCGAATTACATTATCTCGACGGCGACGGCGAGGTCCTCGCCAGCAGTGCAAGCGACGCGACCGGCGAGGATTTCGCCATTAGCGTCGACGGCGAAACGGACGGACCAACTGCGCCACACGACTCGCTCTCGAGTGACGAGGACGTCCTCTCACACGTCGTGAGTGCCCCCGCGGACGATGGTGAGGACCGATACGTCGCCCTCTCTGCACCGGCGAGTGGCCTCGAGTCCGTGATCGAACCGAACGACGACTACCGAACGGTCGTCACCGACGGAGACGGCGAGGTGCTCCTCACGGCCGGTACCGAAGCCGACGTGGGTGACGAGACCGTGCTCGCCGCACTCTCGGGTGACGACGCCGATATCGCCACTGGCATGCCCGACGACGCGACTCAGGAGTACGCTGGCACGACGGCGACCATCACAGACGGCGACACACCCCTTCAGCTCACGACCTACGGCGCTGAAGCGGACGTCTTCGGCGCGCACAACGTCGCGACGGCGAGCGTTGCGACGCTCGCGTTCATCTTCGTCATCAACCTCGGCTTCGTCGGCATCGTCCTCGGCGGCAACCTCTCGCTGAAACTCCGCCGCCTCGCAGACAAGGCCGAACAGATGGGTGATGGCAACCTCACAGTCGACCTCGAGACGAACCGGATCGACGAGGTCGGCAGTCTCTATGACTCCTTCGGCACGATGCGTGACGACCTCGACACGACGATGGCAGACCTCGAGGACGAACGCGAACGCGCACGCGAGGCCCAGCGCCAGACCGCGCGGCGAAACCGCGAACTCGAGGCCGAAGCCCAGCGCTTTGGCGACGTGATGTCCGCGTGCGCTGGCGGGGACCTTCAGCAGCGACTCGAGGCCGAAACGGACCACGAGGCGATGGTCGAGATCGCCGACTCGTTCAACGAGATGATTACGGATCTCGAACGGGCGGTGGCCCAGGTCGAGCGCATCTCCCAGGATGTCGCGCACACGAGCACCGAAGTTCAGACGAGTTCCGAGGAGATTAGCCGAGCCAGCGAGGAAGTCAGCGCGTCGATTCAGGAAATTTCGGACGGGTCCTCCGCGCAGGCTGAGGACCTCGAGACGGCGACGACGGAAGTCAAGGAGCTGTCGGCGACCGTCGAGGAAGTCGCCGCGGCGACGAGTACGATCGCAGACCAGTCGAGTCAGGTCGACGACCTGGCGACGGACGGCCAGGTGGCGGCGACGGAGCTCACCGACGAGATGCACGATGCCGGCGAGCGAACTGACACCGTCGCGTCGACGATTCACGACCTCGAGCGCGAGGCCGAGCAGATTCAACAGGTCGTCGAACTGATCGACGACATCGCGGCGCAGACGAACATGCTGGCGTTGAACGCGGCGATCGAATCCGCCCGCTCTGGGAGCGCGTCGGGAGACGGCGAGGGATTCCAGGCCGTCGCAGACGAGGTCAAGGAACTCGCAGAGCAGACCCAAGAAGCAGTCGACGACGTCGAAGCAATGATCGAATCGGTACAACAGCGGGCGACGACCAGTGTCGAACAGATCGAGGCGACCGAGGAAACGATCGGCGCTGCGACCCACCAGGTCGAAACGCTCGCGGACGGCCTCGATCGGATCGCCTTGGAGATCGAACAGGTGACTGCGGGTGTTCAGGAAATCGACCAGGCGACGGACGAACAGGCGACATCCACCGAGGAGCTCGCGACGATCGTTCAAGACGTCGCGAGCGTGGCCGCAGAGACGACCTCACAGGCCCAGCAAGTCGCTGCTGCGGCCGAAGAGACGACGGCGACGATCACCGACGTCTCCGCAGAAGCGACTCGACTCGACGACCGAGCAATGGAACTCGCCGACGCCGTCGACCAGTTCAGCGTTTCTGCAGACGAAGGCGACGACGACGGTTCACACCTCGTCTTTTCCGACGCCGGAGGTGAGGACCGATGATTCCCGAACTCGAGATGTACCGAATCGGTGCGGCAATCACGGCGCTCGCGACGGTCGCGTTCCTCGTGTGGGTCGCCCGCAAGCCGGCGGGCCTCCGTCGGTACTACCTGCCGGTGCCGATCATCTGTGGAACGCTCTCGCTCGCGTACCTCGGGATGTCACTCGAGTTGCTTCGGTTTACAACGCCTGACGGCGAGCCGGTCGCGTTGACGCGGTACGTCGAATACTACGTCGCGACGCCGATCATGGTCGTCCTCGCCGGTATGATCGCCGGCGCGAGTCGGCGACAACTCGTCACGCTCGTCGTTCTCGTGTTCGCGTGGATCAGCGTGACGATCGTCGGCGTCTTCCAGACGCCACCGGAGGCGCTGGTGCTGAACGGACTGACAGTCGTCGTCCTCGGAGTGCTCATCTACACGCTCGTCTGGCCGATAACGGCACGTTCGGGCCAGACGAGCGGCGAACGGGTATTGCTCTTCGGAAAGCTCCGCAACCTGTTGTTGTTGCTCTGGGTCGGCTACCTCGTGATCGGCGTCATCTCTCGGCAGGGAATTGGCTTGCTCGACGCCTTCGGCGGCATCTTCGTCGGTGCGTACCTCGACATCGCGACGCGGATCGGATTTGGCATCCTCGTCCTCCGGGCGACGGACGCGATGGTCGACCTGCGAGACGCCAGAACGGGTGGGGACTCCGACGGCACCGACGTCACGTTCTCGGACTCGAGTGCGACGGACACCGAGATTGGCTCCGGTAGCGACCCCGACATCGAACCGGCCGACTGAGGCGGACAGCGGACCGAATCCGCTCGTTCGACTCGAGTGGTCGGATTCGGTCGCGTGTCTACTCGAACTCCGCCACAAGAACTGACTGGTAGCTGGCTTCTTTATGCTCGTTCCCGTCGTAGTGTCGCTGACAGCACGTCTGTTCACACTCGAGGATGACATATCAAGAAGAGATACGGACACGACGACCGACACGGAAGCGAACCAGCCCGTTCCGATGGACGTTCGCAGACGGATCGTCACCGATCACACCGCACGTCGTCTCGATGACGTGGCGAAATGGATTGTTCGTCAACTGGCCCGTCGATCCCGACGCGTTGCGTCCACACGTCCCCGACGAGTTGACACTCGAGACGCGCGATGGCGAGGCCTGGGTGAGCGTCCTGCCGTTCGTCCTCACGAACGCAGGGATTCGTGGAACGCCGCCCGCGCTTCGGACGGCGGTCGCCGAACTCAACGTACGGACGTACGTTCGATATCGCGGCGACCCCGCGCTGTTTTTCTTCAGTATTGACGTTGGAACGCCACTCGTCGCGGGTGTGGTCGGTCGCACGACCAGACTCCCGGTCTTTCACGCGCACATGCGAGTCGGGGCGACCGAGGAGTCGGTCGCGTTCTCGAGCGTGCGGAGTCAACTCGCAGCGGGTGCTCGTCCACAGTTCGAGCGAACGACCGCCGCTCGGTTCTCGGCCAGCTACCGGCCCGAGGGGGACGTGTTCGAGCCAAAGCCGGGCTCGCTCGCACACTGGCTCGTCGAGCGCCGTCGGTTCTACGCCCCCGAAGCCGGTGGCGTGTTGGCCGGTGAAATCGCACACGACCCCTGGCCGTTACAGCCCGCACACGTGACGATCGAAGAAAACACGATGCTCGAGGCGAACGGACTGCCGGAGCCGACGGGTGAGCCGGTCGCTTACTACTGTGAGGAACTACCGATGACGGGATCGATTCCTCGACGACTTCGCGATCGCTGAGTGAGGGGAGAAGAACGGTTACGTCGAGGAACCGACGCCGACGAGGTCGAATGGGTGGCCGTCCGTCGCCTCGCTCGCATTCTCGTAGACGACGTGGGCGGCGGCGACGTCCTGAATCGCGAGCCCCGTCGAATCGAAGACGGTGACGCCGGTCTCATCGGTTCGACCCGGCTTCGAGCCGACGACGACTTCGCCGATCTCGCCGTGAAGATCGTTGTCGGTCAGCGCCCCCTCGCTGTAGGGGACGTTGATCTCGCCGGAGTGAGTGCACTGTTCGTGGTCGTCGATGACGATCGCCGCCTCGGACAGGAGGTCGTCGCTCAGTTCGTGTTTTCCCTCGGCGTCGGCACCGATCGCGTTGACGTGCGTGCGTTCGCCGATGTCGTCGAGGCCGACGATCGGGTCTTCGACCGGTGTCACTGTCGAGAGAACGTCACAGTGGCCAGCGTCTTCGATGGAGCCGGCTCGAACGTCAAATTGGTCCTCGAAGGTGTCGACGAATCGTTCGACACGCGCTTCGTCCGGATCGGAGACGACGACCGTCGAGATGTCCCGAATTTCGGTAATCGCTCGCAGTTGCGTGTAGGACTGAACGCCAGCGCCGACGAGGCCGAGACTCGAGGCGTCGTCGACGGCGAGGTAGTCGGTGGCGACGGCGGCCGCCGCGCCGGTTCGTTTCATCGTCAGCGTCGTGCCGTCCATCACCGCGAGCGGGAAGGCCGTCTCGGGATCTGAGTAGATCATCGTCCCCAGCACGGTCGGCAGGTCGTGATCCGTCGGGTTGTCGGGGTGGACGTTGACCCACTTCAACCCGGCGGCGTCCCACTCCCCAGTCTCGAGGTACGCCGGCATCGACCGAAAGTCGCCGTTGTACTGTGGCAAGTCGATGTAGGACTTCGCAGGCATCTGTGTATCACCGCGCTCGAAGGCCGCGAAGGCCTGCTCGACGGCGTCGATGACGTCCTCGAGGCGTGCGTACTCCTCGACGTCCTCGCTATCCAGCAGAAGCGTGTTCATGGTGGCGAATATTGCGGGAACCTACTTAATTCGTCCTGATTGGTCGGACAAATGGGTTCTGCGAGTGACAAACTGGTGTCGAACGCGTGTCTCGAGTCTAAATTTGGTCCAACTCGAGTGAGAACGAAAGATCGATAACGAATCTGCAGGTCCAACGTAGCGGTATTGGGCCGACTCGAGTCGTGAACGGGTGCTCGAGTGGTAGTGAACGAACCTCCCTCAGCCAGCGATCTGTAAATCACTCCACAGCGGTTTGTCGGCGAGTGAGCGGTTCGGAGAACCCGAACGAAGCCGTTCCCCGAGCGCGGCAGAGCCGCGCTCGGGCCGACGACTGATGTGAAGGGACGCTTTGCGTCCCGTAACGGACGGAGGAGGCTTTTATACTAAATTTTGCCGAGGGCCGCCGAAGGCGGCCTGCAGAGCAAAATTTAGTTTTACATCGCGGGTCACTACGTTCCCCGCTCGTGTTCGGAGGTTCTCGGTCTACGACCTCCGAACCTCCCTTACATCATGCCGCCCATGCCACCGCCCATACCGCCCATACCGCCGCCCATGCCACCGCCTGGTGGCATGTCTTCGCCGTCGTCGTCGTCGGCGACGGCGAGGTCGCCGGCAGCGATGACGTCGTCGATGCGAAGCAGCATGACTGCAGCTTCGGTTGCGGATTCGATGGCCTGTGTCTTCACGCGAAGCGGCTCGTAGACGCCTTCCTCACCCATGTCGATCGTGTCGCCGGTGTAGGCGTCGAGACCGGAGGCCGTGTCGCCGCCGTCGTGGTCGGCGCGCAGTTCGACGAGCGAGTCGATGGGATCGAGGCCAGCGTTCTCGGCGAGCGTTCGTGGGATGACTTCGAGTGCGTCCGCGAAGGCTTCGACGGCGAGTTGCTCGCGGCCGCCGACGGAGTCTGCGTAGTCACGAAGTGCGAGCGAGAGGTCGACCTCTGGGGCACCGCCGCCGGCGAGGACTTTGCCGTCCTCGAGGGTCGTGCGCACGACGCCCAGCGAGTCCTCGATGGCGCGGTCGACCTCGTCGATGACGTGCTCGGTGCCACCGCGGAGGATGAGGGTGACGGCCTTGGCGTCGTCGACGTCTTCGACGAAGATGCGCTGATCGCCAGCGATCTCCTTCTGGGCGACGCTACCGGCGAAGCCGAGGTCGTCCTCGCTGAGGTCGTCGACGCTGGTGACGGGCGTCGCGCCGGTCGCGCGTGCCAGCTGACTCTGGTCGCTGGATTTGACGCGGCGGACGGCGATGATTCCCTCCTGTGCGAGGTAGTGCTGGGCCATGTCGTCGATGCCGCCGTCGACGAAGACGACGTCGGCACCGGCGTCTGCGACCTGCTCGGCCATCTCGCGCAGTTGGGTCTCCTCTTGCTCTAAGAACTGCTCGAGTTGGTCGGGGTCGGTGACGTTGACTTCGGCGTCGATTTCGGTCTCTTTGATCTCGAGGTCGCCGTCGACGATGGCGACGGAGGCGTCTTCCGCGAAGTACGGCATGTTGTCGGAGACGCGCTCCTTGTCGACGATGACACCCTCGACGAGTTCGGACTCGTCGATGGAACTGCCGACGACCTTCTCGACTTTGATGTTGTCCGTGTCGATGTCGTCGCCGTCGGCGACCGACTGGACGGCCTCGACGACGAGTTCCGAGAGGAGGTCGCGGGCGTTCTCCGCGCCCTTGCCCGTCATCGCGGTCGCGGCGATCTGCTCGAGGATTTCGGTGTCGTCCTCGTCGACGTCGATGGCGATCTCTTCGAGGGCTTCAGTGGCTTCCTCGGCGGCCTGACGGTATCCCTGTGCGAGCGTGGTCGCGTGGATATCCTGCTCGAGGAGTTCTTCGGCCTGGCTGAGGAGTTCACCGGAGATGACGACGGCGCTCGTGGTGCCGTCGCCAACCTCGTCCTCCTGAGTCTCGGCGACTTCGACGATCATGTCGGCGGCTGGGTGATCGATCTCCATCTCCGAGAGGAGGGTGACACCGTCGTTCGTGACGATGACGTTGCCCGAGGAATCGACAAGCATCTTGTCCATTCCTTTCGGACCGAGTGTGGTCCGGACGGACTCGGCAACGGCCTTGCCGGCCTGTACGTTCATCGACTGTGCGTCTTTGCCGGACGTCCGCTGGCTATCCTCCGAGAGAACGATGAGAGGCTGGTTGCCCATCTGTTGTGCCATAGTCAGACGAAGGATTGTTTGGGGTTCTATAAAAAGCTTTCGTAACGTGTGGTTTCGTTTGCCTCCCTTCTGGCGGTCGCCCACGCTCGCTAACCGCTCGGTAACACTAATCAGTGTACTACGTTTGTGCTTGCCCAAGCAGTGCGTTTGTGCTCGCTCGAGTCGTCTCCGGTCGAGTTGGGGCTGTCGAGTCGCCGACAGCGGTGTGGAATCTGAGACCACGATTAGCAACTGCTGACAATTGCGCCGACTCCTCCGAGCTATGAACTTGTCCAGTGGGAGTTATATTTATAAAAAACCGATCGATAACTGCGGGACGCGTTCGCATTGTCGTTCGTTCCCCGTCAGCTGTGGGTATAGACGCATGCCTATCCTGGCTCTACGAATACTATATAATCTATTGTATATAGGACATTTCTTCTGCTTTCACCTTATATAATAATGAATGCTTTTATCTTGTGAGTGTATGTCTGACATACAGGAGTCTTCAGAGGCACAGATGACCCCGGTTCAACGGTTCGGGGAAGGGATCGCTGACAGGGTGGAACGATGGATGCCGAGTCCGTTTCTGTTCGCGATACTGCTCACGTACGTCGCGGCGGTGATCGCTTTCCTATCCGAGGGCGCAGGCGCGACGGAAATCGCACTCTCGTGGTACGGCGGATTCTGGGATCTGCTCGACTTCGCGATGCAGATGGTGTTGATTCTGGTAACCGCGTTCGTCGTCGCGTACCATCCGTGGGTAAAGGGAGTAATCGACCGAATCGTTCGGCTCCCCAACAACGGAAAACAGGCCGTCGTCGTGGTCGGCGTCGGCGCGATGATGGTCGGGTGGATCTCCTGGGGGCTCGGACTCATCTTCGGTGCGATTCTCGCTCGAGAGATGGGGAAGTACGCCGAACAGAACGGGATGCAACTGCACTACCCGCTCGTCGCCGTCGCCGGTTACCTTGGCATGAGCCTCACCTGGGGGTGGGGGATGTCCAGTTCGGCGGGACTGCTCCAGGCGACGGAGGGTAACGTCTTCATGGAACAGGGTGTCGTCGACACCGTCATCCCGGCGACGGAGTGGGTTTTCCACCCGTACCCGTTGATGTTGACCGTTCTCGCCATCGTTTACGCGTCGATCTGTCTCTACTTGCTCACTCCACCAGGGGAGTACGCACGAGGGATGAGCCAGTACCTCAGTCGCGAAGAGATGAACGATGGCGAGGAGGAGTCCTCGGACGACTCGAGTGCGGACGCTGACGGGGATGCCGACGTAGCGGCTGATGGCGGGAGCCAGCAGGCTGACCTCGCGGACAAAGAATCGCCGAATGAGGGCGACATGCGTCCGGAAGAGGAGTCGTCAGCGCCGGCGGACAAAATCAACAACAGCAAGGTAATCGGCGGGGTACTCGCGCTGACGGGTGTCGCGCTGTTCGTTCGAGCGTTCTTCGTGCAAGGACTCGACGCACTGGATCTGAACGTGCTCAACTTCGGATTCATTATGGTCGGACTCATCCTGTACACGAGTCCGATCGACTACCTCGAGGAGTTCTACGACGCGGTCCACTCGAGTTCCGGGATCATCCTGCAGTTCCCGTTCTACGCGGGGATCATCGGGATCATGGAAGGGACCGGGCTGGTGGATACGATGACGGAGTTCCTGCTGTCGATCGCGACGCCGGCGACGTTCCCGGTCATCGCCTGGATCACTGCCGGTATCCTCAACGTGTTCGTGCCGTCTGCGGGCGGCGAGTGGACCATCGTCGGCGGGCCAATGATGAGTGCAGGTGCGGAACTGGGCATTCCACACGGCCAGACGATCGCCGCCTACGGAGTGGGTGACGCTCACACGAACCTGCTGAACCCGTTCTGGGCGATTCCGCTGCTCGCGATCACCGGACTTCGTGCACGTGATATGTTCGGCTACGCGATCACGATGATGATCCTGCTGACGCCGTTCCTGGCGATCGCGCTGTACGTCGTCCCGTACTGATCACTCGAACACTGCCGTCGACCGAGGCGGCACCGCCGTTGCCGTTCACAACACTTCTTTCGCTGGCATCGTCTCGTCACCGCTCAGTTTCGACTCACACCTAACCGCTAACTGATCCTTTAAGAATACTGCGTGACATTCACACCTATGCCTAGCGAGAGCGACGAAGATGGGTTCTATTACGGTTGGATCGTCGTCGTCGCGTGTTTTATCGGAACGTTCGTCGTCTTCGGACTCTCGTACTCCTTCGGCGTGTTCTTCGAGCGAATACTCGCCGAGTTCGGCCACTCTCGAGGCGTCACGTCGATCGCGTTCGGTCTCCAGACGTTCACGCTCTACATCGGCGCGGTACTCGTCGGTGCGCTCGTCGATCGATACGGAACGCGTCAGATTCTGCTGGCTGGAACGGGACTCCTCTGCGTCGGACTCCTCGGAACCAGTCAGGCCGAGTCGTTGCTCGCACTGTTTCTCTTCTACGGTGTCATCACCGGTTTCGGCATGTGTGCAGTGTACGTCGTCTCGTACGCGACGGTTCCGCGCTGGTTCGATCGACACGTCGGCCTCGCCGGCGGTATCGCCTCCGCCGGCCTCGGTGCGGGAATGCTCTTCGTCGCGCCGGCGTCGACTGCGCTCATCGAAGAAACGGGCTGGCGAACGGCGTTTGTACTCCTCGCCGCGGGCGCGACCGCGTTACTGCTCGTCGCGGCCGTCTTAATCCGGGACGATCCACTCACTGCCGACGTGACGCCGCCGGAAGACGAGTTCGTCGGCGAGCCGACGCCGGCCACCGACGAGAGCTTACGTGAGCAACTCGAGGCCGTCCGGCGAATCGCGTTCACGCCGTCGTTCTTTTGCTTGTTCGTCGGCTGGGTCGCCATCTACACCACGTTGTACGTCGTGTTCTCGCACATCGTCGTGCACGTGACGGACCTAGGGATTTCGGCGGCCGTCGGCGCGATGGTGATCGCGATCATCGGCGGCGCGAGTGCCGTCGCTCGAGTCGGAATCGGTCACATCGCGGACGCAGTCGGCCGCACGGCGGTGTTCGGAATCTGCTCGGCGGTTATGGGTCTCGCGACGGTTGCACTGCCGTTCGCGACGAGTAGTTGGGCACTCCTCGCCTTCGCGTTCGTCTATGGCATCGGCTACGGTGGGAACGGAGCGCTGCTGTCGCCGTTGACCGCGGACCTGTTCGGTCGAGAAAACATCAACGCGGTGTTCGGCCTGATTTCCGGGTCGTTTGCCATTTCTGGCCTTATCGCACCGTATATCGCCGGACTCGGGTACGATTCGATCGGGACGTATAATCCGGTCTTCATCGCAGCCGGAATCGCCGCCGTTGGCGGAGCAGGATTGATCGTGCTCGCTGACCGACTCGCACAGAGTCGAACGCTAGAGACGGCCTACGATTCGCCGCCAGGGTAGCGGTGGTACTGCATCCCCTGGTGTTTCATCTCGTTGTGTCGCTCCTCTAAGAAGGAGTAGACGGTCCCGTGGGGTGCACCGTCGAGGAGCATCTCGGCAGCGGTTCGAACGGCGTCGACCTCCTGTGGTGCGCCGATGATGCCGAGCGTCGAGCCGTAGATGACGACGTCGGCACCTCCCAGCTCTTCCATGAGTTCTCGCGTGCGCCCGTCCTCGCCGATGAGTCGGCCCTTCTTGCGTTTCATATCGTTCGTGTTTCGGGCAACGCTGTCGATGTCGACGATGTCGAACATCATCATATCGTCGTCGAGCAAGCGAAGCGCCGCGTCGGGTGCAAAGCCGCGACCGACTGCGCGAACGATATCCGGCGCTTTGAGGCCGCGAACGGGGTCGCCGACAGTCTCGATCGCGACGGAGCCGTTCTCAGAGTCGATATCGAGTCGCACCTCGGCTTCAGCCTCGATTTCACGCATCGTCTCGCCACCCTCTCCGATGAGAACGCCGATGCGGTCCTGCGGAATCTTCACGTGTTGCATACTCCACGCTACTGGCTGGGTGAGGTTAAGACCTTTGTCCACCCGTCTGTGCCACGTCCCCACCCCACGCAACCCCTTCGTTTCCACTCGAGTTCGAGGGCCTTACTCGAGGACGGATCGGAACTGAACTGACTCCGTGCGGGTGTCGACGATGGCGACCGTTCGGTCCGCCTCGGACTTCGCGAGGACGTGCGCGCCGGGGTTGAGGACCGTCGTTCGCCCCTCCTCCGACAACTCGCGTTCGTGGTGGTGGCCGTAACAGACGAAGTCAAACGTCTCGCCGGCCGCAATCGCCTCGACCTCGTCTTTGTGCTCGCCGTGAAGCATCGCGAACGAGAGGCCGTCGAACTCGAGGCTGGCGAATCGGCCGTGGAGTTCGCTCTCGTCGCCGAGGTCGTCGAAGACCGACTGGAGGGTGGCGGCGTCGCCGTCGTTGTTCCCGAGGACGCCGTGGAGTTCGAACTGGCCGAAGTAGTTGAGCATCAAGGGGGCGACGAAATCCCCGCAGTGGAGGACGATTTCGACGCCTTCCTCCTCGAAAATCTCGATCGCGCGTTCGATTGCCTCGACGTTGTCGTGCGTGTCGGAGATGATTCCGATGTTCATGATGGATGACGCGACTGCGAGCACCAAAGGCGTTCGGGAGAGGGTGCTCGTCGAGACGGTCGACTGTGGCCGTCCCGTCCATACTCGAGCATCCCCTCGAGTTCGGCGATCCCCTCGAATTCGGACGTTCCACCGGCGACAGCCGGGGGTTCGAATTGTTTCAGGTCGTGGGAGAGTCTCGGTAGCGTTTGATCCAACCCGCACTTATATGTAACTTGTATAGAAGTGTGGAGCTATGTCGAAGGGGTTACCCAACGAAATCGACCGACGAGGAGTACTACAGTACGCGGGCGTGGCTGGCGTGGCCGCACTCGCCGGTTGTTCGGACGCGAGTTCCGACGACGAAAACGGCGACGGTGACGAGGAGACGACGAGTCTTCGAATCATCCACGATACGCACTTTCACGGCCTGCTCGGAGAGTCCGAGGAGCCACTGAACGTCGCGAACTACTTCGGCCTGATGGAGGAACTGTACGAGGACACAGAGAACGCGTTCGCGGTCGGCAACGGCGACGACCTGCACATGTCCGTCGAGTCCTCCGTCTTCGAGGGCGAACACATCACGAGCGTGCTCAACGAGAGCCCGGTCTCGCACAACGCCATCGGGAACCACGAGTTCGACAACGGCCCGGAGAGCCTACGCGAGAACATCGCGGACAGCGAGTTCACGTGGCTGAGCGCCAACGTCCTCGAGGACGAGACGGGCGAGGCGTTCGCCAGCGAGGAGGGCGCGGCCCGGTACGTCGTCGAAGCAATCGACGGCGTCGACGTCGGCTTCACCGGTCTCGCACCCGAAGACACGCCGGAGATCACGTCCGTCGGCGACGATGTCGAGGTGATCGATCCGGTGACCGCAGCCGAGGACGTCGTCGCTGACCTCGAGGAGGAGGGAGCTGACATCGTCATCTTGCTTTCACACCTCTCGAGTCCGGTCGCCGAGGATCTCGTCGCCGAAGTCGACGGCATCGACGCCGTCGTGGGCGACCACGCGGCGTTCGTCGAGGAGGAGCCACTCGAGGAGAACGAGACGATCATCTCGGTCGTCGGCGACGAGTTCGACTACGTCGGCCAACTCGACCTCGAGATCGCGGGCGACAAAATTTCGGAGTATGCGTTCGAGAAACACGACCTCGAGGAACTGGTCGACGCGGACGAAGTCGATCCCCACGATGAAATCGAGGACCGCCTCCTCGAGTACGAGGACGAACTCGACGACGAACTCGAGGAGGTCATCGGCGAGACGACGGAGGAGTTAGACGCCAGAAACGACACCGTCCGCAGCGAGGAGTCGAACCTCGGCAACTGGCTGACCGACGTGATTCGCGAGGACGTCGACGCGGAGATCGCTATCCAAAACGGCGGCGGCATCCGCAGCGACGAACTGTACGACGCCGGCGACTTGACCCGCGGCGTCGTCGTCGACATTCTGCCGTTCCCCAACGAGACGGTGAAGATCGAGATCACCGGCGAGAACCTCGAGGAGGCCATCGAAACCGGTGTGAGTTCGGTCGAAGACGGGCACGGTCGATTTCCGCAGGTCAGCGGAATGTCGTTCACCTACGACGCCGACGCCGAGGCGGGCGAGCGGGTCGAGGAGATCACGGTCGGCGGCGAGGACGTCGACCCCGAAGCGACGTACGAACTCGGAACGAACGACTTCCTCATGGAGGGTGGCGACGGATACGAGTCGCTCACGGAGGGCGAGGTCATCGTGCCGCCTGACGAAGGCACCGTCATCTCGGCGCTCGCCATGAACAGACTCGAGGACGAAGGTACGATCTCGCCCGAACTCGAGGGACGAATCGAGACGGTCTGAGTCGGTCGCAGGAGTCGTTTTTCGCCGTTAGTCTCGCGAGGGGTCCGGTTCGGGACTCGTGACGAACTCGAGTAACTCGTCCGCGTCGGTGTCGACGCCCTGTCGGGAGAAGAAACTCGCGACGTTCTCGCAGTCTCGCTCGAGGAAGTCGCGGCTGTTGGGGTGGTGGACGGTGACGGCCTGGCCGACGTCGATGACGACGAGTTGACCTTCGTCCTCGTCGAAGACGACGTTGTACTCGCTCAGGTCGCCGTGGATAATCCCGGCGGAGTAGAGTCGGCGCATGTACTCGCGCATGACTCCGTAGGCGGTCTCGGGATTCTCGATGTGGACCTCGCCGAGTCGCTTCGCGCGGCCGTCGTCGGTCCCGATGTACTCCATGACGAGGACGTTGCGCTCCGTTGCGAGTGGCTCCGGAACCCGGACGCCCGCCTTTCTCGCTCGCTCGAGGTTCGCGAGTTCCTTTTTCGTCCACGCGAGGACGACGTCTTTCTTCTTGCCGCCGAGGCCCTCGAAGCGCGGGTCGCCCTCGAGGTAGTCGCGCATCTGGCGGAAGTTCGAGGCGTTGATTCGGTAGATCTTCACGGCAACCTCGCGGTCGTCGCCGAGGGCGTGATAGACGTTGGCCTCCTTGCCCGTCGAGAGCGGGCCGCCGAAGGCCTCGACGTAGCCGTCTTGGACGAGTTTGTACAGCGCCGCCAGCGTCGCGTCGTCGAACACCGACTGCTCGACTTTGAACTGATCGGCGTCCTTGATCCGCTCTTCGAACTGCTCGAACTCGCGGTCACGCTTACGAGCGATCCGATCGGCCTCGGTCTCCGAGATGTCGATCTCCTCCCACTCGTCGCCGGGGGTTTCTGCCTCATCGAGGTCGACCAGTCCGAACTCCGAATCCGTTCCCTGTCCCATCTATCCGACCGTAGGCGGCCTGACGGGTAAAGTGCTGGGGCTGGTCGCTCGACGCGTCACTTTTCGTTCAGTTTTCGCCAGCGCTCCGGGTCGAACTCGTGACCGACGGCGCGACGGTAGCCTTGGACGACGAGGCCGCCGCCGAGGACGAAGCCGAGAACCGTCGCTCCGGACTCGAGCCAGAGCCACGGGCGCAGTTCTTCGCAGAACGATTCGTCGCTCCCGAGGGTGATTCCGCAGTCGGGTTCGGCGAGGGATCCGCTGTAGGAGTCGTTCTGTGCGAGCAGGTAGTACTCGTCGTCGGACTCGAGCAGTTGATTCTCCGACAGTCGATCGGTCGTTCGCGCCTGCCCGTCTTCGATGACCGATCGTTCGTCGTCGGTCAGTCGCGCCTCGTCGACTGCGAGGTCGTTGAAGACGGTTTCCGCGTCGACGGACTCGAGTGCCATCACCGTCTCGTCGTCGACCTCGTCGGTAGTGAGTACGACGAACTCCGACTCGTTCCAGTTGTACCCGTACTCCGTCGGTTCGGTGATGCCCATTCTCTCCGTTTCGATCTCCGCGCCGTCGTCGAGTGCGTGCACGAACGAACAGAGTTGTCCGTTTCCGTCTTGATAGTCGCCACACAGAACGCCGTCGATTCCTTCTGGCGGATCGATCTCGCTCTCGCGTTCAGCGTGTACGGTGCTCAACCCGTCCTCGTCGTGGTCGACCTCGATCGCGTCGTACTGATAGTAGTCGTCGGTGAGCGTGATACCCGGCGCGTAGAGGGCACTCGCGAGCAAGAGTGGGACACCGAGGCCGAGCAAGAGGTGGACGCGGTATGTTCGGTAGACGGTCCGGGCGGATCGCATTGAATCGGGTTTTGGGAGTCGCGTAATATGTTTTCCGATTGATCTGTTGTCCGCACCTCGAGGAGGTGGTAACCCTTTTTGAGCGAGAGTAGAAACGGTGGTACAATGCCTGCTGCCGACGAGAGCGCGGAGGAAGCCAACCCGTACGTGAGAGATCCCCCGACCGAGTTCGACCCGGTCGACGAACTCTCGGCGGCCGACGCCGAACGTCAGGTCGAACTGTTGCGCGAGGCGATCCGCGAGCACGACCGCCGGTACTACGTGGAGAACGACCCGATTATCGCCGATCGAACCTACGACACCCTCTTCGCACGGCTGCAGGACCTCGAGGACGCGTTCGACCTTTCCCATCCCGACAGCCCGACCAGAAGCGTCGGGGGCGAACCGATCGAGGCGTTCGAGACGGTCGAACACGTCGCGCCGATGCTCTCGATCGACCAGAGCGGCGAGGCCGCGGACGTACGGGAGTTCGACGAGCGCGTTCGCCGGGAAGTAGAATCCGTCGAATACGTTTGTGAACCCAAGTTCGACGGCGTCTCGATGGAATTCGTCTACGAGGACGGCTCGCTCGAGCGGGCGGTCACCCGCGGTGACGGGCGCGAGGGCGACGACGTGACGCGAAACGCCCGGACGATCGGGTCGGTTCCCCAACAGCTCCACGGCGACTATCCAGACTTTCTCGCCGTCCGCGGCGAGGTGTACATGCCCAAGGACGCCTTTCAGGCGCACAATCGCGAGCGAATCGAACGCGGCGAGGAGCCGTTCGCGAACCCCCGAAATGCGACCGCTGGGACGATCCGTCAGCTCGACCCCTCGATCGTCGCCGACCGGCCCCTCGAGGTGTTCTACTTCGACGTGCTCGAGGCCAGCGACCTCGAGGATAGCCACAGCGCGGAACTCGAGCGCTTCCCCGAGTGGGGGCTGCGGGTGACTGAGTACGTCGAATTTGCGGAGGGCGCGGAACCACGTTCCGCGAATCAGTCGAGCGGCGACGAGCCGCGAGACGCAATCGACGAGGCCATCGACTACCGCGACCGAATGCTCGAGTTGCGCGACGACCTCAACTACGAGATCGACGGCACCGTTATCAAGGTCGACGACCGCGAGGCCCGCGAAGAACTGGGTCGAACGGCCCGCCACGACCGCTACGCGTTCGCCTACAAGTTCCCCGCCCGCGCCGAAGTGACGCCGATCGTCGACGTGGCCGTTCAGGTGGGCCGAACTGGTCGGCTCACGCCCGTCGCTTTGCTCGAGCCGGTCGACGTGGGCGGAGTGACGGTCTCTCGAGCGAGTTTGCACAACCCCGAGGAGATCGCGGAGAAGAACGTCAACGTCGGAGATACCGTTCGCGTGCAGCGTGCGGGCGACGTGATCCCCTACGTCGAGGAAGTCGTCGAGAAGGGGAGCGAGGGTCACTACGAGTTCCCCGAGCACTGTCCCGTCTGTGACAGCGCTGTCGAACGAGACGGCCCGATGGCCTTCTGTACGGGCGGCTTAGCGTGTGACGCCCAACTCCGTCGATCCATCGAGTACTACGCGAGCGACGACGGGCTGGACCTCGAGGGGCTCGGAGAGAAGAGCGTTCGTCAACTCGTCGACGCCGAGTTGTTGGAATCCGTCGCGGACCTCTACGAACTCGAGCACGAGGACCTCACCGACCTCGAGGGGTGGGGTGAGACGAGTGCCCAGAACCTACGCTCGGAACTCGAGGCCGCCCGTGAGCCGCCCCTCGCCGACTTCTGTTCGGCGCTCGGTATTCCCCACGTCGGCCCGACGACGGCCCGCGAACTCGCCCGCGAGTTCGCCACGTTCGAAGCGTTTCGCGAGACGGCTGAAACCGACCCGGAGCGACTCGAGGGAGTCGACGACGTCGGCGAAACCGTCGCGACACAGATCCACGAATTCTTCACGAGCGAGGCGAACGCCGAGGCCGTAGACGACCTGCTCGAGCACGTCTCGCCACAGGAGGCGGACACCGACGCAGGTGGCACAGAACTCGAGGATCTGACGTTCGTCTTCACGGGGTCGCTCTCCGAGGTCACTCGCGGCGAGGCACAGGAGACGGTCGAAGCCCACGGCGCGAACGCGACGGGCAGCGTTTCGGGGAACACGGACTACCTCGTCGTCGGCGAGAGTCCCGGCCAGACGAAACGCGACGACGCCGACGCGAACGACGTCCCGATCGTCGACGAAGACGAGTTCCGCGAGCTATTAGCGGCGTACGGAATCGCTCTCGAATAGCGACTCGAGGCGTTAGAGCGCTACCGAAGCGTTCGAGCAACGAGCGAAAATAGTGGCTACGTTCTTAGAGATCGACGCGATCGAACCGATAGAGCGCGATGGCGGTCGGCACGACGATCCAGGCGAGCAGGATGATGATCGAGAACCAGTTCTCGAGGTAGAACGGCACGCCGTCGGCGAACCAGGTCGATGGGTAGGCCGTGCCCAGTTCGTCGCCGCCGGCGGAACTGAGCATGGTAATCACGTTCTGGAACGCGTTCCCCGGATCGATCATGTCGATGAACAGGACCCAGTCGGGCAGTCGCTCCATCGTCTGTTCGGTCATTCCATCGGGGCCGGGCACCTCTCCCGTATAGGTGACGCCGTCGATCGTGCCTCGATTCATCAGCATTCGGAACACTTCCTGAATCATGTTCCAGACGAGGTAGAAGGTGAGGAAGACGCCGAACATTGCGGCTCCGGCGACGGTCGTGGATCGAGTGATCGACGAGAGCGAGACCGCGATGCTCGTGTAAGCGATGCCGTAGACGATCGCCATGAGCAACAAGCTGCCGTAGTCGACGATGTCGAAGCCGCCGAGGAGGATTGCGACGATGGCGGCCGCGAGGACGAATCCGACGACGAGCGACAGCGAGAGGACCGCCGACCGTCCGATGAGTTTGCCGAGCAAGACGTCTTTTCGGGAGTGTGGCAACGAGAGCAGAATCTTGATGCTCCCCGTCTCTCGCTCGCCGGCGATCGCCTTCCAGCCGAGGAGCAACGCGATTAGCGGGATCGCGAGTCGCGTAATCTGACTGACGTACAGAACCAGAACCTCCGTTGTCACCCCTTCAGCGGCGATCTCTTCGTTGAAATACGAGATTCCCCCCGTTACCGAGACCAAGAGGAAGAAGAAAAAGAGGCTCAGGCCCCAGAACATCCACGAACGGACCGAATCCTGAAAGTCCTTCTTCGCGATCGCGCGGACGCTCTCGAGGTTGATCGAACTCGAGGGAGATCCACTTCCCGAACTCGCCGCTTCAGTATCGGTTCCGGTTCCCGTATCCGTGCTCATTGCGCTTCCACCTCCGTACCCGTGGTGTACGACTGGAAGACGTCCTCGAGGGAGGCCTCCCGCGTCGAGAAGTCACGAACCTCGATGCCTCGATCTTCGAGTTCACCGAGGACGGCGGTCTTCGAGCCGTCGACCTGGGCGACCAGCACCGGTGGGTCCTGGCCGTCGACGGTGGCGGTGGTGACGTCGGGGAGTGACTGAACTGCCTGCAACGCGTCGTCGTCGATCCGGTCGACGGTCACTCGCAGCGTCGTCGCACCGCCCGCGGAGTCGCGAAGCCCTTCGACGGTGTCGACGGCGACCATCTCGCCGTTCCGGAGAATGCCGACGCGGTCACAGACCGCTTCGACTTGCTCCATGATGTGACTCGAGAAGAAGACGGTCGCCCCGCGAGCGTTCTCCTCGCGGACGATTTCTCGCATTTCGCGGGCCCCGTTGGGGTCGAGCCCCGTCGACGGCTCGTCCAAGATGAGGAGGTCGGGTTCGCCGACGAGTGCCATCGCGAGCATGAGTCTCTGTGACATCCCTTTCGAGTAGCCGCCGGCCTTCTTGTCGATCGCATCGAGCAGGCCGACGCGCTCGAGGAGTGCTTCGGGATCGTCCGTCGTCCCCTTCGAGTCGATGGCGAACTCGAGGTGTTGGCGCGCGGTCAGGCGGTCGTACGTTTCGACGCCTTCGGGGAGGACGCCAGTTCGCGCGCGGATGTCGCGACTGTGTGCCTGTGCGTCCATCCCGAGGACCGTGACCTGCCCGTTCGTCGGGCGGATGAAGTCCAGAATGACGTTGATCGTCGTCGACTTGCCGGCTCCGTTAGGTCCCAGAAACCCGAAGACTTCGCCCTCTTCGACCTGAAACGAGAGGTCCTCGAGTGCGAGGGTTCGACCGTAGGATTTGCTCAAGCCATCGACTGTGATCGCTGGCATGGCTGTGTGCTCTCGGCGTTGGCCGATAAACGTTGTCACTCATTGATACTTGCTGTGACACGTCCGTCGATGAGACCGAATTTTGGACCCGCGTTCGTACAATTGGTGGAGTGAGTCCGGTCTCTTCGTCGGTTACAGTTCGTCGTCTGGATCGTACTGCTCGGCGACCCGTTCGGCTTCCGTCGCGTAGCGCGTCTGAGTCTCCTCGTCGGGAACCCCCTCGAGTTCGTCCTCGGGAATCGAGGTCGCTGCGGTGACGGGGGCACCGGTGCGAAGCGACGTCGCCGACCGTTCGCGTTGTTGGTATCGCGATCCGTCCGGCGTCGCGTAGACGATCGTCACGAGATTCCGATCGTCGAACGTCCGCTCGACCAGCCAGCATCGGACTGTCGAATCACTCATAGCGGTCGTTTCGGCCTCGAGACTCGAGAAAGTACCGTGTCCGATTCGATGCAACGCTTGGCTGTGTGGTGAGTTTCCATAGTACATTCGCCGTGCACGAGAGACGCCGCGAGCTACTTGCCACTCGAGAACGAACACTTCGAAGACGACCTACTGATGCTCGGGACTTGGAGCGAACACGTCGACGAGTTGCTTTACGATGGCGAGCGCGTCCGAAAGCGCGTCGACCTCGAGTCGGCGACCATCGTGGTCACGAACGAGCGCGCGCTTGTGTTCACGGAAGGCGGCAACGGGTCGAACTACACGCACGTTGACCGCCCGAACGTCGGGCGGGTGTCGGTCGAAAACGAAAGCGAACTCGGACACCTCATCTGGGGAACGATCGTTCTGTTTCTCGCGATCGGGTTATTCCTGCTCGCAGCGACGTACGACCTCGCCGACGCCGTCGATGGCGTCGACCCTGGGGATTCAACGGGTCTCGCCGGCAGTGTGATCGATGTCGTCGAAACACTGCTCACCGTCTTCGACCTGACGGTGTTCGCAGCAGGTGGCGTGGTGGCTCTGATCGGCGCGATCTTCTTCGTCCGATACATCCGCTCGCGCTCGCGCCACCTCGTCCTTCGCGTCTCCGGTGACGACGACATCGTCTTGCCGGTCACCGACGCGGACATCGAAGCCGACCGACCGGTCGACTTGCACGAGGCGATCGGCCCCGGATCGGACGGTGTGGACGACGCCCCTCCGGAAGCTGCTGTCGGTTCCCGCGAGTCGACGGGCGATGCCGACGAGCACGCGAGCGCTGACGATGTCGCGTCCGACGAGGATCCGTCCACCGACGACGCTGACGAGACAGCCGGATCGGAGTCCCTCCTGTTGGACGATCCGGAGGGTGAAACGACGATGGGGAGCGACCCACAAACGAAATCAGAAGACGAATCGCTCGCCGACTCCGAAGGGAGCGACGAGCGGGGAGATTTCGAGGAGGGTGACGCACCCGACGACCGACGCGACTCGAGCGACGACCGGGCGAACTGACTCGAGCGACGAACGAACTCGACGACCGAGCGAATCGACCCAACGAACGCGAGAACCGACCTGGGGACCGCGATGAGGGGAGAAGCGGACGCAACTCAGCGGCCGACCCCGATGAGTCAGGCTGAAAGCCACTGAGGAACTAGGGCCGCCGATGAACGCCGAGGAGGTACGCGAGCGGGCGAAATCGTTGCCACGTGAGCCCGGCGTCTACCAGTTTCGAGTCGACGGGACCACGCTCTACGTCGGCAAGGCGGTCGACCTACGCAGTCGCGTTCGCTCCTACGCCGACCCGCGGAGCGCCCGAATCCGGCGCATGATCGAGCGAGCCGACGAAATCGAACTCGCCGTCACCGACACCGAGACGCAGGCGCTGTTGCTCGAGGCGAACCTCATCAAGCGCCACCAGCCCCGCTACAACGTCCGGCTCAAAGACGACAAATCGTATCCGATGGTGCAGCTGACGGCTCACGACGCGCCGCGGATCGAGATCACTCGTGACCCGGACGGCGAAGCGGGGAGTTCGGCTGCGGCGAGCGGGCCGACCGTCTTTGGTCCCTACACGAACAAGGGACAGGTCGAAACCGTCGTGAAGGCGCTCAGAGAGACCTACGGCGTTCGAGGCTGCTCGGATCACAAGTACTCGGGTCGGGATCGCCCCTGCCTCGACTACGAGATGGGCCTCTGTACGGCCCCCTGTACGCGAGAGATCGACCTCGAGTCCTACGCGGAAGACGTGAGTCTGGTCGAACGCTTCCTCGAGGGCGAGACGGGAATTCTCGCGGACCCGTTGCGCCGCGAGATGGAGGCCGCTGCCGAGGAACAGAACTTCGAACGCGCGGCGAACCTCCGCGATCGACTCGAGACCGTCGAAGCGTTCCACGGCGAGGGCGGCGAGGCGGTCCAGACGCGAAGCGACGAGCGAGCCGTCGACGTCCTCGGCGTCGCCATCGAAGGCGAGGACGCTACCGTCGCTCGCTTGCGCGCCGAAACCGGCAAACTGGTCGACAGAGACCGCCACACGCTCGAGGCACCGGGCGCTGAAACCGCGGGACAGCTGAACGACGGGACGGCCGACGGGGCTGCGGAGGGGGGCGTTCCCGCCGTGCTCGCCGCGTTCATCGTCCAGTACTACGCGGAACGAGAGCTACCCGACGCGCTCCTCTTGCCCGAACGCCACGGCGACAGCGAAGTCGAAGCCTGGCTCGAGGCCGAAGGCGTCTCGGTGCGCGTCCCGGGTGCGGGTCGGGAGGCCAAACTCGTCGAACTCGCGCTCAAGAACGCCCGACGAAACGTCGGCGGGCGCGACGAGTGTGGGATGCTCGCCGACGCACTCGAGATCGACGCTGCCCGGCGAATCGAGGGCTTCGACGTGAGCCACGCCCAGGGGAAAGCGGCGGTCGGCAGCAACGTCACCTTCGTCGAGGGAAGCGCAGAGAAAGCCCACTACCGCCGAAAGAAGCTGACCGACCAGAACGACGACTACGACAACATGCGCGCCCTCCTCGAGTGGCGGGCCAGCCGCGCCGTCGAGGGGCGAGACGATCGTCCGGATCCCGATCTGCTGGTGATCGACGGCGGCGAGGGCCAACTCGAGGCCGCCAGAGACGCGCTCTCGGAAGTCGGATGGGACGTCCCGACCATCGCCCTCGCGAAGGCCGAAGAACGCGTCGTAACGCCGGACCGAGAGTACTCGTGGCCCAGCGACGCGCCCCACCTGCACCTGCTCCAGCGCGTTCGCGACGAGTCCCACCGCTTTGCCGTCCAGTACCACCAGACCGTGCGCGACGAGGTCAAGACTGTGCTCGACGACGTGCCCGGCATCGGCCCCGAAACCAGAAAGCGACTACTCGGACGCTTCGGCAGCGTCGAGAACGTTCGCGAGGCGAGTCTGGACGACCTCGAGAGTATTCCCGGAATCGGAACGAAAACGGCTGAGACCCTCAAATCGCGGCTCTGACCTGCCGTTCGAAAACGGATTCACCTCCTGATATCTGCAGACGGCGTCATCGCCTATTGTTCGAAGACGGCCTCGCCGTAGGGGTAATCCATCTGCGCTGCGACCGTTTCCCGTGTCTCTCGGTCCGTGAGCTCTTCCACGATATACAGCCCGAGGTCGACGCTCGCCGCGACGCCGCCGCCCGTGATCACGTTTCCGTCCTGCACCACTCGTTGCTCGACGACGGTCGCGTACTCGGCAAGCGTCTCGAACTCGCCGGGGTGCGTCGTCGCTCGCTTTCCTTCCAACAGGCCCGCACCGCCGAGCAACAGTGAGCCGGTACAGACGGACGTCAGGTACTCACACTCCGCAGCCGTCCGAATCCACTCGAGGAAGTCCCCATCATGTCGAAGCTCACGGGTCGCGTAGCCACCGGGCAGGAAGACCAGGTCGTACTCGCCTAGATCGGGCTCGACGCGGTCGACCTCGAGCGTGAGTTGGGTCCCCGTCACCGACGCCGTCGGGGCGCAGACGTCCCACTCGAGCGGACTGAGATCCATTCGCTCAAGGCGGGTAATCGCGTCGTACGCGCCGACGAAATCGAGGGCCGTCATGCCATCGTAGAGACAAAATGCAATGTTCATAGAGGACACTTCCCACGAGGGAAGGTATCAATTTCGTCTTCGGACCAGCGTGATTAGAAATGATTACACTATCTCCCCGATCGAGTGCGCTGGCACTTCGGTATGGCCACCTGCTCTTACTACTGTGCTCTCTCGAGGGCTGTAACCGGTACATTCGACACACGTTTGTACTCGGCCGGCGTTAATCGACGAAATACGCGACAGCGTCCGATTCGCCACTTTAGCCCGCGCGAACCGTCGCTCGAGTCACGTTTCGTTCTTGAAAGCCGCTCGAACTCGTCTGATTGTCGACGGTTGGTCTCGGTACTCGGCTATTTCATCGGTATCCATCGAACTGCCCGCACATTCGTCCACGAGCAAGCAACTCTCGAATTAGTCAGTATCACCGCCGTCTTCCCCAGTATAGCTGATGTATGTGTATATACTTTTAAATCTACTTGCGCTTCATCTGGGGATTACATTTCTATGGTTGTAATCGCACCCGCGTCGTTCGATTTTTGGCCGATAACGCGGTTGTTGGCTTGTTTGCCGGACTTTTGCCAGAGCTACCGATGTTGATGAACGACTTTCGAACACGCGGAACGACGATGCTCGGCTCTTCCGACGAGACGGGAGCGGCCGGTAACTGCGATATGCTGGCCGAGAACGACGGATTCGAATTTTCTTGCGAGAACCGACGTCGACTGAACATGGTCAAGTTGGGAGCGTTCGTGCCTATCGTAACGAAAAACGATACGTGGGGAACGTTCGATTGGCCGAACAGGCCGTTCGATATGTTCGAACTTCAGGAGTGCGTGATGTTGAGTTCGAGTTCGTTTGCCGTGCCCAACAACCGATCCGGTAGCTCCGATTGAATACGCTCGCCTTTGAGTCGGTGAATCGGACCGGAGACGCTGAACGCGCCGATAACGCCTTCTGTGGGGCTTTTGACGGCGACACCGACGGCGTAGAGTCCGTTGAGATTCTCCTGTCGATTGAACGCGTACCCGCGTTCGCGGATCGTCTCGAGTTCCTCGAACAACGATTTGGTATCTGTTATCGTATGCTCCGTGAGCGAATCGAAGTCGGTTTGTTCGATTATTTCGAACCGGCGGGATTCCTCGAGGTTCGCGAGAATCGCCTTTCCGGCGGCCGTCGCGTGAAGCGGGATTCGACTGCCGATTCCGGGGTCGGTTCGGATGGCGTGTTCACCGAACGAGCGGTGCAAGTAGACGCCTTCGCCGTGTTCTTCGACGATAAACTGTGCTCGCTCACCGGTTGCAGCGGCGATCTGGTCGACTTTCTCTCTGGCCAGCTCGTACCCGTTTCGGCGCGTGCGGGCGTGCTGGCCGAGGTCGACGAACCGTAACCCCACGTGAAACTCGTTGCCCTCCTTGACGGCGTAGCCCATCTCGGTCAGCGTCGAGAGGTGGCGATGAACGGTGCTTTTCGCGTAGCCGAGTTCGTTCGCCACCTCCGTGATCGTGGCTCCATCCTGTTCTTTGATGTACTCGACGATCACGAACATCGTTTGTGACGTCTGTACCGTCCCTGCTGTCTGTCCCCCGTCGTCCTCTGGCATGTCAACACAGTCGTCGAGAACGGGTAAATATCGTTCGATTATACGGAACGAAGATCATCACTGGCCCGGATCGTGACAGTACTTTGCAAGGGATCGGAGTGGGGGACCGTCGGTTCGTCCCCTCGAGAGCGCCCTCGCCAGCAAACGCCGGATATGAGCACGTACGAGACGGTCCGTAGCCGATGAGTGCATAGCTTTAATACGCAGACTCCCACAGGTTCACACGCTCGAATGGTACAGAGAGATACGGTCTCGTTGACCGACCAACAGCAACTGGTCCGAGACTCGATCCGAGACATTTGTGCAGATTTTGATGACGCGTACTGGCGCGAACACGAAGCGGCCGGCGAGTATCCACAGGAGTTCGTGGACCAACTCTCCGAGAACGGCTGGTTCGGCGCGTTGATCCCCGAAGAGTACGACGGTGCCGGCATGTCGACGGAGGAAGTCGTCGTCATGATGGAAGAGATTGCCGCCAATGGCGGCGGCTTCAGCGCCGCCCAGGCCATTCACGGCGGGATCTACAACTCCGTCCCTCTCGTCACGTACGGCCACGAGGAGATGAAGGCGGACCTCCTCCCGAAGGTCGCTCGCGGCGAGACGTCGATTCAGGCGTTCGGACTCACCGAGCCAAACGCCGGTTCCGACTCGACGTCGATCGAGACCACGGCCGAGCGAGACGGCGACGAGTTCGTCGTCAACGGTCAGAAGATCTGGATCTCGCGCGTCGACGCCAGCGACTACATCGTGCTCATGGCGCGAACGACGCCGAAGTCCGAGGTCGAGAAACGCACGCAGGGCATGACCATGTTCCTCGTCAACCTCGAGGACGCCTACGATCAGGGAGCCCTCCAGATCGAACAGATCGAGAAGACGGCGAGTAACCTCGTCCACTCCTACGAGATGTGGTTCGAGGACCTCCGTCTCGCTGAAGACGCCGTCATCGGCGAGGAAGGCGAGGGCTTCTACCAGATGCTCGACGGCCTCAACGAGGAGCGACTCGTCATCGCCGCGGAGTGCGTCGGCTTGGGCGAGGCCGCACTCGAGGCGGGCGTCGAGTACGCTTCGGAACGAGAGGTCTTCGGTAACCCGATCGGCCAGAATCAGGCGATCCAACATCCACTCGCGGAAGCGTACGCGCGGGTGCAGGCCGCAAAGCAGATGGTCTACACCGCCGCGAGCGCCGTCGAGAACGACGCCAATCCGAAAGCGATCGGCGCTCGAGCGAACATGTCGAAGTTCCTCGCGGCCGACGCGGCCTTCGACGCCGCCGACGCGGCGGTCCAGACTCACGGTGGCTTCGGCGTCGCTCGAGAGTACGACGTCGAACGGTACTTCCGCGAGGCGCGGCTGACTCGATTGGTGCCAATCACCCAGCAACTCGTCCTCAACTACGTTGGGGAGAACGTGCTGGGGCTACCGCGTTCGTACTGAGGATTCAACGACCGAGGTAGCGAGCGAACGCAGTGCTAACGGACGCGCAGTGCGACCGAAGCCAGAATCGGCACGCAAACCACCACCGCAGACCGAACACATACCATGACAAACGATAACACTGCAGAAGGCGAACAGGATCGACGACTTGTTTCCGGCTGGGAAGGCCGCTACTACGAAGATTTCACCGTCGGTGACGTGTACAAACACCCCTACGGCCGGACGGTCACCGAGACGGACAACGTCTGGTTCACCAATATCACGATGAACCTCAATCCGATGCATTTCAACGAGGCCTACGCCGCCGAGACCGAGTTCGGCGAGCGCCTCGTCGACGGGACGTTCGTTATCGCTCTCGCCGTCGGGATGAGCGTCATCGACATCTCGGCGAACGCGACCGCGAACCTCGGATACGACAAGATCCGCCACCACGGTCCCGTCTACCACGGCGACACGCTCTTCGCCGAGAGCGAAGTCATCGAGAAACGCGAGAGCGACTCTCGAGATCACGTGGGAATCGTAACGACCGAACTCCGAGCGTACAACGAGGACGGCGAGCAGGTACTCTCGCTCGAGCGGACGCCGATGGTCTTGAAACGCGAGTACGCACAACCATCCGCGGCACAGCCGACGGGCTGGCCGGAGGGGGTCGGCACGCAACCGGAGGAGTTAGAGTGACGGTCCCGTCGGAACGCCTCTCGGGCGATTTGCCCGTCGTCGACGCCGAATCGGTCGTCGACCAACTCGAACCCGATGCAACCGTCCTCGTCAGCGGCTTCGGCCGCGTCGGCTACCCGAAGTCGATTCCACTCGCCATCGCCGATGCCGACGAGGAATTCGGGCTCACGGTCGTCAGCGGCGGCAGCGTCGGCGACGAAATCGACGAGGCGATGGTCGAAGCGGGCGCGATCGACCGGCGCTACCCCTATCAATCCGCCGGCGCGGTCCGACGATCGGTCAACGACGAGACGGTCGCGTTCGCGGATCGACACATCGCCGCACTCGCTGACGACGTTCAGTACGGTGGTTTCGTCGACCCCGACGTCGCCATCGTCGAGGCGACCGCCGTCGGCGAAGACTGGCTGATCCCTTCGACCTCGATCGGCCACACCCCGGCGTGGGTCGAGAGCGTCGACCAGATCATCGTCGAGGTAAACCGGGCCCAGCCCCTCGAGTTGACGGCCTTCCACGACAACTATCGACCGGGAACGCCGCCGAATCGTGAGCCGGTTCCACTGTCGGCTCCTGACGGGCGAATCGGCGGCCCGCGCATCGAGTTCGATTCGGAGGCACTGACCGCCGTCGTCGAAACTGAGACGCCGGATTCGCCCTACGAGTTCCGCGATCCGACCGACGACGACCTCGAGATCGCGTCGAATCTGCAGTCGTTCCTCGTCGAGGAAGTCAGGGAGTCGTCGCTGTACGACGACTCGGTTCGCATCCAGTTCGGTGTCGGCAGCCTCGGTAACGCGCTCATGGGCGCGCTGGCCGACGCGGACTTCGGCGATCGAGACCTCGTCTACTTCGGCGAGGTGATTCAGGACGGCCTGCTCGATTTGCTCGACGAGAACCAACTCCACGCCGCGAGCGCGACCTCCTTCGCGCTCTCGAGCGACGGTCAAGAGCGTCTGTTCGAGAACGCGGCCCGCTACGCCGAAGACGTCGTCCTCAGGCCGGCCGACCTCTCGAACAGTCCGACGCTCGTCGACCGATTCGGCGTCATCGCGGTCAACAGCGCGCTCGAGGTCGACCTCTACGGACACGTCAATTCGACGCACGTCAACGGCTCGCGGATGCTCAACGGCATCGGCGGCAGCGGCGACTTCACCCGCAACTCGCCCTTGTCCGTGATCACACTACCCTCGACGGCTGCGGAGGGGGACATCTCGAGAATCGTCCCGATGGCCCCACACGTCGACCACACCGAACACGACGTCGACGTCGTCGTCACCGAACGCGGCGTCGCGGACCTTCGCGGGACCTCGCCGCGCGAACGCGCCCGCGTGATTCTCGAGTCGTGTGCTCACCCCGACTTCGAACCCGACCTCGAGTCCGCCCTCGAGCGAGCGGACGCGAACGGCGGCCACGAACCACACGACCTCGAGACGGCCTTCTCCTGGCAGGAGTAGACCCGATCTACCCGCTTTTAGTCAGCTGTCGAACGAGCGACGCGTCTCGATGGACGACGGCGACGTCTCGAGTCGGGATCGATCGAACCCGTCTCGATTTGCGAACAGATGTTGTCCCACCCAGCCACCGTGCGACGCAGCCACTCAGTTTCGCACGACGAGCGAGAGGGCGAGTAGACAGCCCGTTCCGGCGAAACAGGCGAGGACGAGGAACAACGCGTTCGCGCTCGCGTAGGTGAGCACGAATCCGGCGATGGTCGCGCCGAGCGAGCCGATGCCGAAGATAGCGAGGAACGTCCAGCCGAAGGAGAGGCCGCGGGCTTCCGCCGGCGAGTAGGCCGCGATGGTCGCCTGCGTGAGGGGTTGCATCGCAAAGAGGAAGATTCCGAGCAGCGCGCTGACGACGAGGAGCGGCCCGAAGCCGGCCGTCGCAGCGGGCACGTACGTAATTCCGAGTATCGTGAGTGCTCCCAGTGCGATGACGAGCCCTCGTTCGGTCGGAATCCTGCTCGTCAGAATGCCGCCGATGTACTGGCCGAGGATGCCGATCATCAGGAGGCCGACGTAGACGTACTGCGCGAGGTCGAACTCTTCGGCGTAGGGGCTGTCGGGATCGAAGAGGTCCAGATGGATGTCGAGGTCGGCCAAGAACCCGCCGAGCATGTCCGGCAGGAACGTGAGCACGCCGCGGTAGTAGAGGCCGTTGAACATGACGATCGCGAAGACGGTCAGAAACCCGACGGTCACTAACAGTCGCGTATCGGAGACGAACGACGAGGGAGTAATCTCGCCTTTACTCTGCTTTCCGCCGCCATCGGTCGCCGTCACCTGTGCCGTCTCGTCGAACGAGAGCGTGAGTCCGATGCCGATCGTGATCACGGTCGGGACGACGAGCAGCGCCGCGACGAGTCGCCAATCGAACGCGAGCAACAACAGGGCGGTCGCCAACGGGCCGAACGCGATACCGACGTTGCCCGCCATGCCGTGGTAGGCGTACGCCCACCCGGGATCCGAGACGCCTTTGCTGATGAGCGTCAGTCCGGCGGGGTGGTGGACGCTCGCGGCAATCCCCCACAGTCCGAGCGCGAGCGCGACGACGTAGACGTTACTCGCGATGCCGAGTAAAAGAAACGAGAGCGCCATCCCGATGAGACACGCGAAGATGAGCGGCCTCGAGCCGAATCGATCGACGAGCATCCCTGCTGGAAGTGCGCCCACGCCGAACAGGAAGTATCCCACCGTGACGACGGCCCCGAGCGTCGCCGCCGTGACGGAAAACTCGAGCAGCCAGACCGTCATGAGAATCGGGACGGCAAACTCGTACGTGTGGACCATCATGTGCGACAGCGAGACGAACGTGACGATCGAGCGGTCGTTATCGTCCATCCGTTCGATCACCGTTGCGCGTCGTTCCAGTCATTGGGGGATGTTGGTGTATACCATAAGTTGGCTCTTTTGTTTTTCGCGCCGTCTACTGCGTTCGACAGTCAGCGGCGGATAATCTGGTGTGCAGTGAGCGATTGCCCCGTGGGCTCTCGAGCGTTTCTATCGAGGGTCCCAGCCGACGAAGTCGTCGCCGTCCTCGAGGTCGACGTCGAGGGCGTCGATGACGCGTCCGAGACCGAGGTAGCCTGCCGCGACGGTTGCGGCACCGACCGTCGCCTCTTCGCCGACGTATTCGACGACGGCGTCGTGGAGGGAGTCGGTGACGCGTCCGCGCACGACCGCTCGAGCGTACGCGATGATGGCTTTCTCGTCCTCCGCGAACGGCTCCCGGTCGTCTCGAGCGAGTGCGGCGATTTCCGCGTCCGTAATGTCGGCGTTTCTGGCGATGTTGACGTGTTGGTGCCACTCGTAGCCGACGCCGATTTCGTGGGCTGCCGTGAGGATCACGAGTTCTCGCTGTCGGTCGCTCAGTCCCGAGTGTGACCACAACGAGCCCAGAAATTGCCTGAGTCCCTGTAAGACCGGCGGATTCGTCGCGACTGCGCTGTAGACGTTTACCGCCTTTCCTGGCTGGAGCGAAGAGACGACCAGATCTTCGTATTCGGACTCGAGTTCGTCTGCGCGAACGTATGAAACGCGTGCCATATCGGGTAAGTGAACGGGAGTATAATAATTGTTCCCCACTCACACGGCGCATTTGGACGACCAAACCAGCGGACGGCGAGACGGTCGCCACAGTTGGTTCGATGAACCTGACACGTTTTAGCAGACCGTGACAATACGCGGAGAAAAATTGGCTCAGAGCCGTCGACAGTTCGCGACCGATCAGTTCGATTGCGAACCGCGGAGTTTGTCGAGTGGACTCGATTCACCGACGGCCGCTTGCGTCAGGAAGAGGAAGACCCCGACGCCGAGCGCACCGAGTTGCACGACCGTCTCGGGGTAGACCATCGCCGTGACACCGAGACCGAAGAAGACGGCTCGGAGGCCGTAGGCGGTCACTCTCGAGCGGTCGAACCGGTAGTTCAGTCCGTGGATGATGAGCAATCCGCCGAAGAGGATGATCGCACTCGTCATCAACACCGTTGCCGACACGTCACCGCCGTGGTCGACGATGTCGGGGTGGTAGATGAACGAGAATGGCAGGACGAACAGCGGGGCGGAGATTTTCACGCCCTCGAAACACGTTCGCCAGAAGTTCGATCCGGCGATCCCCGTAGCGACTGCCACACAGGTCGCAATTGGCGGTGTGAGCCCCGCCAGAATTGCGGCGTAGAAGACGAAGAAGTGCCCGGAGAACTCGGGTAGCATGAACTGTTCGACCAGCGTCGGCGCGACGAGCATCGCCACGATCGTGTACGCGGCCGTCGTCGGCATCCCGAGTCCGAGGATGATACAGATGATCATCGCCAGGATGGCCGCGATCAGCAGTACGCCACCAGAGAGGTCCATGAGCGCGAGTGCGATCGATCCTGGAACGCCGGTCGCTTCGAAAATGTCGACGACACCGTTGATGGACGCCAGGATGATCGCGACGGGTGCGAGGACGATGACGCCTTCGCGGAACCCGTTGATCGTCTGGCCGCCAGTGTAGACGAACGCCCAGAACGTTTCCCGAACGTCGGTCGTTTCGTACGCCCGCTTCACCGTCGGAATCGCCATCCCGAGTGTGATCATCGTGATGACCGTCCAGAACGCCGACGTTCCGACGGTCCAGCCGACGACACCGAGCAGGTAGACGAGAATCACGATCGGGACACCGAACTTGATCCCCTCGAGGACCATTTCGCCCGTGGTGAGTGATTGGTCGTAGAGTTCGTCCATATCCGGATCTTCGATCTGCGGTCCGGCAGCGTAGTGGACCGCGACGAAGACCGTGACCATGAGGATCGCCGCCGGAATCAAGCCGGCGACGATGACGTCGAGGTACGATGCGCCCGTAATGAGTTGGGCCATGACGAACGCGCCGGCGCCCATGACGGGCGGAAGAACCTGGCCCGACGTGGATGCGACGGATTCAATCCCGCCGGCAGTAGCCGGCTTGACGCCGCTCTTTTTCATCATCGGGATCGTGAACGAACCGGTCATGCCGGCGTTCGCCGTCTGACTCCCGTTAACGGACCCGATGACCGCGCTCGCGATGACCGCCGTCTGTGCGACGCCGGAGTCGATATACTTCGCTGATCGAGTCGCAACGCGCAAGATGAGTTCGAACGCCCCGTAAGACTTCAACAACCCGGCGTAGAGCAAGAACAGGGCGATCCAGGCTGCCGTTAACTGCGTCAGGAAGCCGAAGAAGCCGTCCATGCTGATAACCAGAATTCGGAGCGTTCGCTCCGGCGAGATTCCGGTGTGGCTGAGCGTCCCGGGAACCACGGACCCAAACAGGCCGTAGGCTATTCCTGCCAACAAGACTGCGAGGAACGTGGCCCCGAACGCTCGCCACGTGATGTAGATCATCACGAGCGTGAACGACAGTGCCATCACCTCCTCCGGCGTCGACGCCCCACCCCGCCCGGCGAGGTCGAGGGCGTTTATGTAAATGTACACGACGGTCGGCGCCATGAGAGCGACCGAGATGAGGAGTAACGACGTATCGAGCCGGTTTTCTTTCGAAACCAGTTCTTTCACGTCCTTGCGGTAGTGTCGTTTCCCACCACCGACGCGTTGGATCATCTCGTAGAGCGCGTACAACACGATGACTCCGCCGAGGAACCCGGCACCGAACTGGGCTCGAGACGGTGCCGTCCCGATAATCGCCGACTGCAGGTACGCCATCCACATGACGTACAACCAGAACGGAACGGACAGGAGCGCCAAAAAGCTCCACAACGTCATTTTCGATTGCAAACGGTCCCACGAGAGACGGTTACTAATCTCCTCTCTAATCGGGCGATCAGTCACCTCGTCGTCGATATCGATGCCTTTCCCATCAATATCGATATCTGCCGCGTCTTCTGTGTCATCAGCCGGTGGTTGTTCTGCCATAGTTATTTAATCCAGATATCGTCGTATATTGGTAGCACGAAAGTTGCAGTGAGGACCAATTCGGTGGTACCCTCGAGTTAGTCGTCAGTGTCGGCTTCGCCCTCGCTCCACTCGTCGTCCCAGACGTCGTGCTCCTGGAAGAATTCGGCGGCTCCTGGGTGAATGTCGATCTCTGGCAGGACTGCTTCGGTCATCACTTCCACGTCGTCGTAATCGAGCGTCGTCGGGTCGGAGTCGCGCATCTCGTCGTGTTCTTCGTGGGCGAGTCGACACAGCTCGTAGACTGCGTCCGGGTGCACGTCCGGTCCGAACGCCCACTGACCGTCGAGGACCCAACTCGTAACCTCGTCGGTCTCGAGGTCCTGCTCGTAGCCGTACGGTTCGTGGGTTTCGACGCGAACACCGTCGTTCGCCTCGAGCGTCTCCTGGAACTCGTCATCGACATCGACACCGTACAGTTGGCCGTCACTGCGAACGTCGACCTCTGCGGACCAACCGGCGAGTTCGACGCGGTTCGATCCGTAGAGGACGAGGGCGTCGACGGTTCCCTCCTCGACGACGCCCGGAATGTCGTCGGTGTCCTCGTTGTTGATATCGTTTGCGTCCCAGATACCGTCGTCTCGGAGCAGTTCTTCAGTGATCAGTCGCGTCCCAAATCCTGGTTCGATCGGGTAGATGGTGTAGCCACCGTCACGAAGGTCGGCTGTCGACTCGATCCCCGACCCGTCCATCGCGACCCAGTGCATCTCGAGGCTGTCGAAGAGGAACCCCTGCATCGGCATGTCGTCGACGGGGTCCTCGTCGAACGGATCTTCGTCGTTGAGTGCCGCTGCGAGCGAGTTGTTGTCTACGCCGATGGTGCTGAACTCGCCGTCGTCGAACTCGGTAAGGTTTGCCGTCCACCCTGAGGTAACCTGCACGTCGACGTCGACGACGTCGCTGTCGTTCGCCACGAGCGAGAGCGCCTGTCCGGCCGCCTGCGTTGCACTCCCACTCGAGGTTCCGGCAATCGCGACCGAGTGATCTGCACCCCCACCAAGACAGCCGGCGAGTCCGACTGCGCCTGTTGCAGCAGTAGCTTTCAAGACAGTTCGCCGTGAAACATTGTCATCCCTTGGCATACAAGCCCATGCTTACGAAGGCCGATACTTAACCCTTTCTACTATGGCGAAAGTCTATGATAATCATTATCGTTCGTAATGGATCCATAGAGGCGGCTAACGCAACATGGTGGCCGTCTGATGGATTTTTTCACGATCGATATACGACGACAATTTTTATCACAGATTACTGCCTTTATGTTCGGTTCAACGGCTGTGATTCTCACGACTGCATTAGAGTTGACGGCGAGCGAGAACTAAGAGCGCGAACGCGACAACGGTACTTACACCGAGCATTGCCCACGCAGTGTCGTATCCGGACGTGTCGACGAAGAATCCGAATACTGGGGGTGCGAGTAATGCCCCGCCGTTGAGGGCGAGTTGTCCCCCCGCAGTCGCGCTCCCGATTTCGTCTGCGTCGACCATCGAGCCGATACAGGAGTAGTAAATTCCCGTGAACCCGAGGACGAAGAACCCGAGGAAGACGAAGTAGACGAGCGAGGTCAGATTCGTCTGGACTTGCGTCGCGAGGAAGAACAAGACGCTCGCGCCGGCCGCCTGAAAGAGCAGGATACGGAGCGTCGAAATCGCGAGCGGTGCGGCGAGTTTGTCCGCGAGCCACCCGAACGCGATCCGACCGACGCTGCCAGATCCCTGGGCGACGGCCAGCGTAATCCCGGCGAAGACGACGCTCGCGCCGATCGACTCCTCGACGAAGAGGATCGTGTATCCGGTCGTCGTAAAGAGCCCCGCTCCGAGGAAGAACCCGGCGGCGGTGAGCAGTGCGTACTCCGGTTTCGCGAAGTGGCCGCGAATATCGAGGGCGCTCGCGTCACTGCCGGCTCCCCCCGCGCCGTACATGAGTCGGAACACGCCGGTGACGACGACCGCGAGGATCCCCGTCAGCAGAAATCCGACTTCCCAGCCGAATCGCGTCGCGCCGAACCACGGGATAACGATCGAACTGATGCCGCTACCCGCCGTGACGCCGACTTGTTTGATCCCCATCGACGTGTTGAGGCGGTCGTCGGGGATCACGTTGAAGACGGCCTTGTTCGTCCCGGGAATCGCAGTCGCGTAAAAGCCGCCGATGACGAACACCGTGCCGAGGACCGTCGCGTACGTCGGCGCAGCAGTGATCCCGACCGCGCCGCCGGCCAGTCCGAGGAGGCCGACGACGAGCGTTCGTCCCTCGCCGTAGGTGTCGATAATCGCCCCTGCCGGCACGAGAAATAGCGTGTAGCCGAGCATCATCGCCGTCACCATCACGCCGATGAGCGTCGCGGAGAGGCCAAACTCGTCACGTACGAAAGGCGTGACCGCGTAGACTGCATAAAAGCAGATGCTTGCAGAGACCTGCCAGAGCAAGATCAACAACGTATTGGCCTGCCAACTACGGCCGTGAGCAGATTGGGTAACAGCGGTCATCGAGGAATCATCGCCTCACTCGAGGCCCGAGCCTACGCGTTCGATAGTCGCGCTCGAGACGGTCGTCGTCTCGAGTCGATTCATCCGTCGTGTTGTCGTCTCCGTCGATCATGTGTCCGTCTCTCCTCGTCGTCGTGGAGTTCGGCCGCTCGTCGTCTCGAGTGTCGGTCGATCTGACCTGCGACTTAGACTGTCTCGTTCGTATTCCATGCACTGCCTCGTTCGTATTCTGCACTCATTCGTGTGTATACCGCCTGCTCTCCGCCCGCTTCGCTGACAAACATCGCTGACGGCGAGGCGTCGACGTCGGTATCGATGTCGATGACTCTCGAGACGGCCACGGTAGTTCTACCGGTACACGTCCGGTTCTATCGTTTGTCGACGATCGACGCCGAGCGTGTGTCGGTGTGCGCGTGGTGTGTGGCTGTTCGGAATCGCTCGTGCATCTGTCACTCGCAGATCACGGGGTGGCGACCAGTACTGGACGGTCGCTATCGATGATTACTCCCTGTGCGACGCTGCCGAACACCACTTTTCCGACTGGCGTTTGGCTTCGCGTTCCGACGACGATCGAATCGACGTCGAACTCCTCGGCGACCTCGAGAATCGCGCTGACCGGTTCGCCGGTGATGTCGTGAATCTCCGCTTCGATTCCCGCGCTCTCGAGTTCTTCGGCGGCGATTCCGACCGTATCCGGGGTTCCCTGAAGATCTTCGATCCGCTCGTTGAGTTCGCGGATGTAACTCGTTCCGGCTTCGTCGCCCGGGGCGTCGATCTCTTCGTGAACGTGCAATAGATCGACGCGGACCGATTCGGCTGCCTCCGGCAGGTCGCGAATGGCTTCGATCTGGGCACGCGTGCGCGGTTCGTCCGAATCGATCGGCGCAAGTACGCGGTACATATGAGCCACCAATGAACGGAGGTATATCAATGTACGTGAGCCGGGAACACTGAGCACGGATCGATACCGGCCACAGCAAGGGACACACCACCAGTTCCTCGAGACTATTTGTTACCTATATTATGTATAGCAGATAGTGTAGGGATAGTGACAATTACTTGTCCACACTATCTGGCTCGTCGGCGTCAACGACCCAATACGGATTCTATCTGACTGCGGACAGTCCGTACAGGCTCGTGTACCGACTAATATCACTCTTTGAGTTGTTCTAACGGGTGAGCCTGCTCGCTCTCTCAGTGGCGTTGTTATTTCGCCGTCTCCACCTAATTCGTCGACCCACGACACCGACAGTCCGCCCTCAATAGGACATTACCTCCTGATGCGTAGCGATTTCGGATACGTACGCTTCTCGTGTATGCGTCGACCGCCGAAGCGTCGACGCGCCGACACACCGACACGATTCATTTTAGCGTCTGTGCTAGGCACACGTTGTCGAAGTGGCGGACAAATAACATGTGTGCCGTATAGATAGTATCGCTCCGCTCGATCCGTTGCAAGCGCAAGGTCAGGGCTAACCTCGTCCGTCGCCACGCCAACATATGGCAAGTGACGACGAACTCGAGGATTTACTCGACGAACTCGACAGTCAGGGCGATCTCGAGACGTCACAGCAGCAACTCTCGATTCGAATGGAGCGTCGACGATACGACAAACCGGTGACGATCGTCGAGGGATTCGACCTCGAGACCGCCGATCTACAGTCGACGGCGTCGGAACTCAAGCGCTCGTTGGGGACCGGTGGCACGGTCAGCGACGGGCGAATCGAACTGCAGGGAGACCACCGCAACCGCGTTCCGTCGTTGCTTCGCGAGCGCGGGTTCGACGTCGAGGGGTGAGACGGCCGCGTTCGACGTGTCGAATCGTCTGAAGCGGCTGTGAGCCACGACACAGACCGCTCAGTCGACCTCGCCATCAGTGCATGCCAACTGGTAACGTATCGAAGTCACTTTATGGTATCCCCCTCCACGTACACGTATGAAAATCCGTCCGGCGGAGGCTGCCGATTTTTCGGCCATCAAAGCGGTCGCTCGAACGACCTGGCACGATACGTACGACGAACTCGAGGCCGAGTTGATCGACCGGACCGTCGACAGGTGGTACACCGACGACTCGATGCCACTCGGGGCTCCGGGAACGGTCGTCCTCGTCGTCGAGATCGACGGGTCGGTCGTCGGCTTTACCCACGCAGTGGCACAGGGCGAAACTGCCGACATCCTCCGAATGTACGTCGAACCCGGCTGTCAGGGCGACGGCGTCGGAACCGACCTCCACGAATGCCTCATCGAACAACTCGAGGTCTACGACGTCGAACGGATTCGGGCGTTCGACTTCGCCTTTAACGACACCAGTCGGCAGTTCTACGAAAGTCAGGGGTTCGAACAGACCGACACCGGCGAGGTCGAAATCGACGGCGAGTTCTACGACGAAGCGGTCTACGCTCGGGACCTGTAGCGTTCGACGGTATTCGTCGTTGGTCGCGCTTGGTCGTTGGTCGCGCTTGGTCGTCGGTCGCGCTTCATTGTCGGCCGCGTGATACCCAACTGTGGTGGGTGATAGCACTTTGTCACTCGCGGTCCTCGATTAGCGTATGGAGATCCGACCAGCGACTGTCGACGACTACGAGGCGATCAGAACGGTCGCTCGAGCAACCTGGCACGAGACGTACGACGAACTCGAGGGGGAGACGATCGACGAGACGGTCGACGACTGGTACGGCGACGAGCGACTCGAGGCAGCCCTCTCGAAACCGGGGACGGCGTTTCTCGTCGCCGAGACGGCCGACGAAGGGGTCGTCGGCTTCACGCACGGCGTCGTCAGCGAGGCGGAAGGCGACGTCCTCAGAATGTCGGTTCATCCCGACCACCAGGGCGAGGGCATCGGGACGGCCCTCCACGATCGACTCCGGGCGGACTTGGAGGATTTCAACATGGAGCGAATGCAGGCGATCGACCTCGCCTCGAACGACGGTGGTCAGCAATTCTACGAGAAACAGGGCTTCGAGCGGACCGGCGAGGGGACGGTCGAAATCGGCGGCGAAGAGCGCCAGGAGGTCGTCTACACGCTCGAGTTGTGAAGGCACTAGGAAGGACTCGACCGTCGTTCGCGGTTAGAACTCCTCGGTCGGCGGGGCGATCCCCTCGTCGTCGCCCGCGAGTTCGAACTCCTCGCGTACCTCTCTAATCCGATCGCGGATGTCGGCTGCGAGTTCGAACTCGAGGTTGCTCGCGGCTTCGTCCATTCGATCCTCGAGTTCGGTGATGTAGCGTTCGGCTTCGTTCTCGTCGGCGATGTCCTTCCCGGAGACGCTCGAGGTATCGGTCTTGCTGCCGGGCAGGTTGGTCTCGCCGACGTCTTTCTCGATGGTCGTCGGCTCGAGGCCGTGTTCCTCGTTGTACTCGCGCTGAATTTCACGGCGGCGTGTGGTCTCCTCGATAGCAGACTCCATCGCGTTCGAGGGCTCGTCGGCGTAGAGGACGACCTCGCCGTTGACGTTTCGGGCCGCCCGCCCCATCGTCTGGACGAGCGTCGTCTCGCTGCGGAGGAAGCCCTCCTGGTCGGCGTCCAGAATTGCGACCAGCGAAACTTCGGGGATGTCGAGTCCCTCTCGCAGAAGGTTGATTCCGACGAGCACGTCGATCTCACCGAGTCGCAGCGAGCGGATGATCTCGTGGCGCTCGAGCGTGTCGGTCTCATCGTGCATGTACGCGACGTTCACGCCGGCTTCCTCGAGGTACTCCGTGAGGTCCTCGGCCATCCGCTTCGTGAGCGTGGTCACGAGAGTTCGCTCGTCGCGCTCGATTCGGTCGTCGATGCGATCCATGAGGTCGTCGACCTGCCCGCTGGCCGGCGAGACCTCGATCGCGGGATCGACGAGGTGTGTGGGGCGGACGATCTGCTCGACGATCTGGTCGCTGTGCTCGCGTTCATAGTCGGCAGGCGTCGCCGAGACGTAGAGCGTCTGGTCGGTCTTCTCTTGGAACTCTTCGAACGTCAGCGGCCGGTTGTCGTAGGCCGTGGGGAGTCGGAAGCCGTTCTCGACCAGCGAGTCCTTTCGGGACTTGTCGCCGGCGTACTGCCCGCGAACCTGCGGGAGGGTCACGTGGGATTCGTCGACGACGGTCAGGAAGTCCTCGGGGAAGTAGTCCAGTAAGGTGTAGGGAGCCTCGCCGGATTCTCGATCCGAGAGGTAGACGGAGTAGTTCTCGATGCCCGAACAGTAGCCCGTCTCCTGCATCATCTCGAGGTCGAAGGAGGTTCGTTCCTCGATGCGCTGGGCGGCGACGAGGTCGCCCTGGCGCTCGAAGTACGAGATCCGTGAATCCAGATCGTCGCGGATCTCGTCCATCGCGTTCTCGAGTTTCGTCTGCGGAATCGAGTAGTGCTCTGCGGGGTGGACGAGGACGGCCTGTTGCTCGCCCTGGGTCGTCCCCTCGAGTGGGTCGACTTTGACCATGCGGTCGATTTCATCGCCCCAGAGCTCCACGCGGACGGCGTAACGGCCGTACATCGGGTAGATTTCGATGGTGTCGCCCCGGACGCGGAACGTACCCTGCGTGAAGTCCACGTCGTTTCGCTCGTAGTTCAGATCGACCAACTGGGCGAGCAGTTCGTCCCGACCGATCTCCTCGCCGACCTCGAGTCGCAGGGACATGTCGATGTAGTTTCGCGGGTCACCCAGCCCGTAGATGGCCGACACCGAGGCGACGACGATGACGTCCTCGCGGGTCAGAAGCGAGCGCGTCGCGGAGTGGCGCAGCCGATCGATTTCGTCGTTGACCGAGGCGTCCTTGTCGATGTAGGTGTCGCTCTGTTCGACGTAGGCCTCGGGCTGGTAGTAGTCGTAGTAGGAGACGAAGTACTCGACGGCATTGTTGGGGAAGAGCTCCCGAAACTCCTCGTACAACTGGGCGGCGAGCGTCTTGTTGTGGGCGATGACCAGCGTCGGCTTCTGGACTTCCTCCATGGTCCAGGAGACGGTGTTGGTCTTACCTGATCCCGTCACGCCGAGGAGGGTCTGTTTGTCCATGCCCGACTGGAACCCGTCGGCCAACTGCTCGATGGCTTCGGGTTGATCCCCCGCAGGCTCGAAGGGAGCGTCGACCTCGAAGGGACGATCGACGTCGGGTCGGTCCGGCTGAAGCGGGCCTCGAGAGTCGGAGTCACTCATTATCAGGTTCAGGGCGTCGAGGTACTTTACGCGCTCGCATCTCGAGTGGTCGTACTCGAGTCCATCGGCGAGGCGGACTTCGACTCGGCCACCCGAACGTGGCGACTGCCCGCCAAATCGTTATGAGGCGACTCGAGGAGTGTCCATGTATGACCGAGCAACTCCAGCAGGCCCGCGACGACTTAGAGGAGGCGGCGAAGTCAGCGGACGACGACGACATTCGTGAGGACATCCGCGAAACGAGTGAGGCGTTCTCCGACTACGTGATGAGTGATAGCGAACCCGATCACGCTATCCTCGACGAACGCCTCAACACGCTCCGATTGGCTCGCGAGGAGGCCGACGGAAACACGAAGGCGAAACTCGAGTCGGCCATCGAGACGACCGAAGACTATCGAGAGACGCTCGAGCAGGCCTGAGCGGTAGTGCTGGTGCTGGTGCTGGTGGTGGTAGTATCGGTCGCGGTAGCGGTAGTGTCAGTAGCAGCAGCGGCAGCGTCGATAGTGTCGGCATCGGTAGTGTCGGTCGCGGCTACTCGAACTCGCATACGCACTTTCACTTGCACTGTTGCTTTCACTTGCACTCGTACTCGCACTCGCACTCGAGTAGTGCTCTCGAGTGTACCTCACCGTGACACGACAGCCATTGGACTGTCCCCGGCACCTCACTGAACCCTGATACTGTATCACCCCTGTCATTGAATTGTTGACACTACAGTGGCCGCTACTAGCTTCCAACAGCTTCCAACAGCTGCCAGTAGCTGCCAGTATTTTCCAGCAGCTGTCAGTCGTTTCTATTCGACTTGCAGAAATTCCTGCTCGGCCTGTCGGGAGTTTTGTGCAACCTGTAGTGCGACCGTGGTCACGGGGTTTCCACACCCTCCCCAACCGAGTCGTTCACTCGCGGGTTCCCCGCTCGCTCACTCCTCCCTCGCGAGTCGCGTCGCGTCTCGCTAGCGCTCTCCGCGACGCCGCGCGCCACTGTTACATCGACACTCGTTATCCGCCGAGAAGGTGAGTTGCGGGCGTTTGGTCGGCGACTGCTCAGCTGATCCTGGTCTTCCGTGTGGTCGTTTCCGTTCGTCGGCCGGTTCGTGCCCTCGTGGTGCCTCCGTGAAGTGTCCAGCGAACCCGACAAACGCCTTTTCTACGCCCGTCTGTCACTGAACGACGATGAGTACGTACGAAGCGGCGCTCGTTATCATCGCCGTGGGACTACTGGGGGCGATCGTCTTGCCGCGTCTGCTCGCCGGCAAGCCACTCTCCCTGCCGATGTTCTACGTCGCCCTCGGTGGCGTGCTCTTCACCGTCGTCCCGACTGCGCCGACGATTGACCCGGTCGCCAACTCGACGGTAACCGAACACCTCACCGAACTGGTGGTGATCATCGCCCTGATGGGTGCTGGATTGAAAATCGATCGACCGTTCGACGTGACGAGTTGGTCGGCGACGTGGCGATTGATCGGTATTACGATGCCGCTGACGATCGGCGCGGTCGCGCTCTTGAGTTGGATGGTGCTCGGACTCCACCCGGCGACGGCGATCCTGTTGGGAGCCGTCCTCGCGCCCACAGATCCCGTTCTCGCCTCTGACGTGGACGCCGGCGCACCGTTGACCGAACTCGAGAAGGAAGCTGCACCGGCCCACCGGTGGGGGTCAGTTCGCTTTTCGCTGACGTCGGAGGCCGGCCTCAACGACGGGTTGGCGTTTCCATTCACCTACCTCGCGATCGCCGTCGCTGCGGCAGACAATACGACGACGCACGTGTGGCTCGTGGAGTGGGCGCTCGTCGACGGACTGTACCGGGTTGCCGTGGGGCTCCTCTTGGGGTACGCGATCGGGAACCTAATGGCTCGACTCGTTTTCTACGCACCGGCGCCGTCACACCGAGCCGAAATAATGGCGGGTGCTGAGGCCATCGTGGCGACGTTACTCGCCTACGGCGTCACGGAACTGCTTGGGGGATACGGATTTATCGCGGTGTTCGTTGCGGCGCTCGAGTTACGACGATACGAGTGGGAACACGAGTATCACCGCGAGTTGCACGATTTCGCCGCGCTCGTCGAGCGGCTCCTGATGGCGGCGGTTCTCGTCCTCTTTGGCGCTGCGATCGCAGACGGACTCCTCGCCCCGTTGACCGGGACTGACGTCCTCGTCGGCTTGGCAGTGATAGTGCTCGTCCGGCCCCTTGCTGGGTTGCTCGGATTCGTCGGATCCGACGCGCCGTGGAGCGATCGAACGGCAATCTCCTTTTTCGGCATTCGCGGAATCGGCTCCTTCTATTACCTCTCTTTCGCGCTCGCACACGTCTCGTTCGAAGAACTCGAGTTACTCATCGCGGCGGAACGACTGTGGGCTCTCGTCGGCTTGGTGGTGCTGGCTTCGATCGTTCTCCACGGAGTGACTGCGGGTCCCGTGATGAACGCACTCGAACGGCGTCGGAATCGACCGACGCCACCAGACGACACAACTGAGAGGAGGCTGGCTGACGAACGGACCGATTGAATCACTCGAATCGAACCCAACTAAACGGTTGGTCCCACAGCACTCGAGCGCTTTGACTCACGCATCGAGGTCAACTCGAGGGCGAACGACCCCCTCGAGCGACCGATCGAGAACGCCGAACTCGACCGCGACGGTCTCGAGTACGCCCGTCGAGACGAGATTGCAAGGTGACGGTTTTCAGTGACGGTCGTACAATCGTCCGGTAGATGGCCGACAGTACCGCGACACGGTGGGAATACGAGACGGTTCGTCCGCCGCGGGACCCGACGATGGAGGAGGCCGCGGATCCGGAGAAGGAACTGAACGAGATGGCTGCCGACGGCTGGGAACTGGTCGACACCATCGACTACAGCGGCGGTGGAACGAAGTTCCTCGTCTTCAAGCGGCCGGCTGACGAGGGCGACGATGGGTAACGACGAGGACGGCCCGGGAACGGCGAACACGATGCGCGAGCGGGCCGGTGAGAGCCGATTCAAGTTCTGGTTCCTGCTCAAGGCAAATCGGCTCGTGCTCACCGGCTTGCTCACGGTCGTCTTTTTCCTCGCGTTCATGACAGGCGTGTTCGTCGATCCGGTGCTCTCGGACATGGTCGCCGAGCGGGCGGTCATCGAGGCGATGTTCTCGACGATGATCAGCGCGCTGATCACCGGCATCACCCTCGTCGTCACGATCAGCCAGCTAATCATTTCCCAGGAGAACGGGCCACTCGGCGATCAGCGCCAGCGAATGAGCGAGGCGCTCGACTTCAGAACCTACATCAAGGAAGTGACCGGCAAACCCGCGCCGGCGGACCCGTCGGCGCTGCTCCGCGAAATCGTCGACACCAGCGAGAACCGAGCCAACGATCTCGAGGAGTCAGTGGAGAAACTCGACGATCAGGAACTCATCGACGACGTCAACGAGTTCACGGAGAGCATCACCGGAAACAGCGATGCCGTCCGGGAACAACTCGAGGGACAGCAGTTCGGGACGTTCGACGTGGTCAACGCGGCGCTCGACTACAACTACTCGTGGAAGATGTTCCAGATCGATCGCATGGAAGACGACTACCAAGACGTCTTAGAGGACGAGCAGATGACGGCGTTCGCCGACCTCCGGACGTCGCTGGCGATGTTCGGGCCGGCCCGCGAGCACGTCAAGACGCTGTACTTCCAGTGGGAGTTGATCGACCTCATGCGGCTGATACTCTACGCCGGTATCCCCGCCCTACTCGTCTCGGGGATGATGCTGACGTTCGTCAACGAGGCGACGGTTCCCGGCTCGACGCTCGGCGTCAGCAACCTGCTCTGGCTCGTCGGCGCGGCGTTTTCGGTCACACTCGTCCCGTTCTTGTTGTTGACGACGTACGTCACTCGAGTGGCGACCGTCGCCAAGCGAACGCTCGCGATCGGTCCGCAAATCCTTCGACAGTCACAGCGTTGATCGGGCTGGGAGAACTCAGTCAGGTGGGGATCCGCGCCCGACTCACTCGAGTCGGTCTAAGACGGCGTCTTTCTCGTAGGATAGTGAAAGCGACCGCGAGCGGCCGCGGCCGTCGACGTCGGCGTAGTCGGCGTCGATCAGGCCGAGTTGATCGAGTTTGTTGACGATTTCGGAGTAGCGCGTGTAGCCAAGGTCGGTTCGCTCGTGAAACGTCTCGTAGACGTTCCCGGCTTGCTCGCCGTCGTTGTTGGCGATGACCTCGAGCAAGGCCCGTTCGGTGTCGGCGAGCCCCGAGAGGCTTCGTGAGAGGTTGATGTATTTGGATTTCTCGTAGGCCGACTCCACGTCTTCGCGCTCGACGGTGCGACTGGCGCGCATTTCTGCGTTGAGTCCGGCCCGTCGCAACAGGTCGATGCCGACGCGAAGGTCGCCGCTTTCGGCGGTGAGATCGGCGACGTACTCGAGGGTCTCGCGGGCGATCACGCCGTCGTGAAAGCCGCGTTCGACGCGTTCTGAGAGGATGTCGACGATTTCGGATTGGCCGTAGACGGGGAAGTAGACGTCCTCGGGCCGGAAGACGCTCTGGACTCTCGAGTCGAGTTCGTCGATCACGTCGAGTGCGGGATCGGAGGAGACGACGATGACACCGATCTTCGCACCGGGATACTCCTCGTGGGCTCGCAGGAGCGAGTACAGCGTGTCCGAGGCCTCGTTTTCGTAAAAGAGGTAGTTGACGTCGTCTAAGGCGACGACAAGCACGCGGTCTTCCTCGACGAGCTTCTCGGCAATCTGCCCGAAGAGTTTCTTGAAGGAGATGCCCGACGACGGCGGTTCGTAGTCGAACGTCCCTTCGAAGAGCCGTGAGAACACCGAGTAGCGCGTCGCGTTAACCTGGCAGTTGACGCGAATCGTTCGCACGTCGCTGGTCTGGGCACCGACCTCGTCGAACAGTTTCTGAATCGACGTCGTCTTCCCGGTTCCGGGCGGTCCACGGACCATCACGTTGAGTGGTCGCGACCCGCGCACCGCTGGCCGGAGCGCGTACGTTAGGCCCTGTGTCTGGCTCTCGCGGTGTTTGAACGTCTCGGGAAGATAGTCGATCTCGAAGACGTGTTCGTTCTTGAACACGGATTCGTCCCACGACAACATCCCCCCGTCGGGGTCGTCCACCATCACTTTCACCACGCTCTCGTAGCTACTTAGTTCTTCGCCGCAGTTTCACCGTTCTGGCCGTGTAACGTGGCGTTTCACCTTACGCCGCCTCGATTCGTTCGACTTCGCGCTCGAGGTCGGCCGGATCGATTCGCCCGTTGTGCGTCATCCGGACGTGCGCTCGAACCAATCGTTCGACCTCATCGGCGCTGCTCGAGCGAATCAGGAACTGACAGGGCCCCGTCGAACACTCGAACTGGTAGGTCACGACATACCATTATCTGGGAACCGACGTAGAAATTGCACTTGCAGTTGCCCACCGTTTCGTCGACGAACAGCGCGTGGACCCCCTCAGTCGAACTTCTCGAGCAACCGATCGTAGAAGACAGGCGACTCGGCCGGTCTCCCACCGTTTGCCGCGACTGGCTCCTCGGCGGCTTCGTCGGCCAGTTTTTCGACGATCAGTTCGGGTGTCGAACGAGCCAGGTGGTCTTTGACCGGCGAGCGATTCACCTCGAGTGCTCCGTCAACGAGACCGACGGCTTCGATGCCGTCAACGGTCACGTCGTAGTCGGCCATCTCGCGAATCTCGCCGGCCAAGTGCGAGACAAACACTCCCGTTGCGCCGTTTTCGGAGAGCGCCTCGAGGATGCCCGCGATGATCTTCGCCGACGCCCCGGGTTCGGTGATGCTCTCGAGTTCGTCGACGAGGACGAGCGAGCCCTCGCCGCCCTGTGCGAGGTCCGCGAACTCTCGGACGGTCGACTCGAACGCGCCCGCGTCGAGCGTTCCCTGCGTCTTCGCGTGGTAGTGCAGGTCGTCGAATCGCCGCACCTCGACGTCTTCGGCGGGGACGGGCAGTCCCATGTGGGCGAGCACGACGACGCTCGCGACCAGATCCAGCGTCGAGGTCTTCCCGCCGCTGTTGACCCCCGAAAGTAATGCGACGCCCGAGACCTCGTAGTCGACGGGATCGATCGCCTCGAGTGACTCCTCGAGCAGGGGCGAGCGCCCGCCGTCGATGGCAAACCCGGCAGACCTCTCGCCGTCGAGGTCTGCCGGATCCACGACCGTCGGCATCGTACACTCGAACTCGCTCGCGAAGCGGGCGATAGCCAGTTCGACGTCGAGTTCGAGGGCGTCTCGAACCAGTCGGCGCGCGTCCTCGCGCTGGTCTGCGAGATCCGCGGCGAGTTCGCGTTTGAGCCGACCCGCCCGTCGTTCCTTCGTCGCCGTCAGGTCTTCTCGCAGCCGCGAGATCGTCTCCTCGTCGCGCTCGACGGGGAACGTCGGCTCGTCGCTGAACGCCCGCCGAGCGATTTCGGCTTCCCCCGAATCCAATTCGAGGGCGTCAATCAGGTGCTCTCGCGCCGCGTCGACGGCGGTGGCGTACTCGTCTGCAAGCTCTCTCGAGAGCAGCGAGTCGACGCCGGCACCGCGTTCGACGAGCGAGAGCAGGTCCGAGCCCTCGATCGTCACGTCCTGTGCTTGGATCGCTTCCCGGAGGCGATCGTTGGCCACGCTCTCGGCCGCGCCCGCTGCGGTGTCCAGATCGTCGACGGCGACCGTCAACCGATCAAGTTCGTCGTCGCCGGCGACGGTCCCGTCCGCCTCGAGCCGGGAGAGCCCGTCCTCGAGCGCGTCGAGGTCACACGCTGGCTCGAGATCCGCCTCCCGGTGTACCTCGATCGCCGCCTGCAGTCGGGTTCGGTTGCGCGCGTAGAACGCGAGCGGACGCTCGGGGACGACGTCCGCCGGGTTCTCGAGGGCGTCGGGTCTGACTTGCACGTCGCCGTCGATGGTCACGCCGGCGAACGATTCGTCCAGCGCGATCACCGTCGAGTAGCCGCGGGCGAGTTCAGCCAGCCCCTGTGCGTCTTCGACGATTTCGACCGACAGCTCCGGAATCGCTTCTCGCGCCGTTGAATACCGCTCGGCGTCGGTCGTCGCGAGACAGCGCTCACGGACCCGAACGTCACCCGGCGTCCGGAGCGATTCGACGTCCCCGAGGGCCGTTCGGACGTCGGCCGAGTCACACTCGCGGTCGATCGCTCGCCGGGCGAACGCCTGCACGTCCTCGATTCGAGACCGGCTCGGACTGGGATAGATCGTCTCGAGTCGCTGAGCGGCGTAGTCGGTGACTGTCCGCGCTTTGAGCAGGGCTAACAGTTCGCGATACACGTCGCGAGCACGGTCGGTCGCCAAAAAGCCGCCTGGGTCGTCGTGTTGTCGCCTAATTGCGCCGCGGACGATTCGAGCGGCGCGCCCCTGTGACATTCCCGGCGCGCTCGCGACGGTCGCGACATCGCCGCGTTGCAGTGCGCGCTCGGGGTCGTCGAGCGTTTCCAGCGCCCGGGCGGTCTTTTCGCCTACACCCGGGATCGACTCGAGGTCCATGCTTCGTGAGCAGCGTATCAAACCGGAGCGAGAAAAAGCTCCCGCCCGCGGCGGCGTTCGGCTTGCGCCTTCCGGGTCGGCCGTTATTCGACGCGGTTCCCAACGCGTGGTATGGTACTCAAACGTCTGCTCGGCTCGACGGCGACCCGGTCGCTCACGGTCGTCTCGGTGCTTTCAGCGGCACGAACCGCGTTCAGCAACGGAAAGCGCATCCGCGCGATCGCCTTGCTCGGCGTCGCCGTTCTCGCCTGGAAGTGGATGCTCATCGGGCTGGCCGCACAGGGCCTGCTCAAAGTGATCAGCGGCGGAAAATCGTCGGCGTCCAAATCGGCGTAACGGTTGCCGTGGTTCTTCGACCCGTCGTTCGACACTCGAGTCGACTCTTCTGAAACGCTCGAACGCTAGGTCGGTACTGACGGCATCGACGGTGTCACCGCCTCGAGCGTCGCCGCCGCATCGAGGACCGTCGCGTCGTCGAATCGAGAGCCGACGAGCATGAGTCCGACGGGGAGGCCGTCGACCTCGCCGACGGGAACGCTGATCGCGGGGTGGCCGGTTCGGTTGAACGGCGTCGTATTGGCGACGACGATCTCTTCTCGCAGTCGGTCGAATTCGTCCATTTCGGGGACAGTCTCCGGCGCGGTGTCGAGTGTCGTCGGCATCGCCAACAGGTCGTGTTCCGCGAGCAACGCGTCGTAACGTTCGGTGAGTTCGACGACGAGGTTCATCCCGTCGGCGTAGTACCGCGAGTGATAGGTCTCGTTCGCGTACGCGCCCATCAGCACGGACAGCTTCAGCGGTGCCGGAAAGTCGTCGGCCTGAACCCGACGCGCCGAGCCGAAGAACTCGATCCAGGAGGTGTTGTACCAGGCCTTCCAGCCGTGGCCCATCCCCTCGCCGATCATCGCGTCGAGCAGTCCCTCCGCCGTGCAGACGGTGTGAATGTCGCCCGCATCGCGGTGCATCGGCTCGGAAACGTCCTCGAGCGAGGCTCCCTCGTCCGCGAGCGCGTCGAGGGCCGTTCGAACGCGCTCGAGGACGCCCTCGTCGGCTTCGGCCCGATCGAACCCTTCCTCGAGCACGCCGATCGAGAGGTCGGCCGCGTCGCCCTCGAGACGCTCGTGATACGGCTCGACTGGAACAGGCGCGTGCGAACGCAGATCTCGCTCGTTGCTCCCGGCGATGACGGAGAGCAGCCGAGCGGTCGTCTCGACGTCCGGGGCCATCGGTCCGGGGTGGTCGATCGCGTGTGCGAGGCCGATGCAGCCGGTGTAGGGAACCAATCCGTAGGTCGGTTTGTGGCCGACGATCCCACAGAGGGCGGCCGGAATCCGAACGCTCCCACCTTGATCGGTGCCGATCGCCGCATCCGCGTCGCCCGTCGCGACGAGGACCGCACTACCGCCGCTCGAGCCCCCTGCGAGGTAGTCGTCGTCGTGTGGGTTCGTCACCGATCCGAACGTGCTGTGGCCCGTCCTCGTCATCGCGAAGTCGTCCATGTTCGCCTTACCGACGACGTCCGCCCCGGCCTCGAGCAGCCGCGTAACGATTGTCGCGTCCACGTCTGGTACGTAGCCCTCGACGACCTGTGAGCCACAGGTCAATTCGACGCCGGCGACGCAGACGTTGTCCTTGATCGCCACCTCGAGTCCGTCCAGCGCGCCGCCATCGTCACCGGCGACGAAACAGCGACTCACCCAGGCGTTGTGAGGATTCTCCTCGTCTGGGACGCGGATTCCAGCGCTTCGCTCACGCCGGTCGAACCCGCCGAGTCGAGACGCGGGATCGTACGACCGAACCGTCTCGTACGCGCTCACGCGGGATTCGGCCAGTGAGACGAATTGCTCGAGTTCCTCGTCGGTGAGGTCGAGAAACAACGATTCGCCGAGTTCGCGCAGCGTCGCTTTCGTTGGCGGTCGAATCGGCATACGGAGGTACTCGAGACGCCCAGTAAAGTCGTTAATTGACGCCGAATACGAACTTCACGGATTCGTGAACGCACTCGAGTACGTAGTTCCGGGCGCGTGATTCGAGACGGACTGTGTCGTCGCGGTCGCCCGCCGATCTCGCCACAATCGTCTGTCGGTGTCACCTCAGTCGTCGCTCGGAGAGGTGGTGGCGGTCGTCGGCGCTGGCTGTTCGTCGACGATCCAGCCGTCTTCGGTCGCGCGTTCGGCGATGTGTGGCTGGAACACCCAGACGGTCAGCACCAGAAGCGGAATCATCGTGAGCGCGACGACGGCGTAGCCCACGTGGAGATTCGGCAGGAAGGGAGCGGCGAACAGGAGCGGATACACCGATCCGCCGACTGTTCCGATCCCGCCAACGATGCCCGCGACGGTTCCCGAGTTATCCGGGAACATCGCCGGCACCTGCGCGAAGATCGCCCCTTCGGAGAACGCACAGCCGACGCCGACCAGGAAGCCGGCGAACACGGCCAGATAGATGTTGCCGGACAACCCGGCAGCCGTCATGCCGAATAGGGCCACGACGACGAACACCATCGTGGCGAACGTCCACTGCTCGCGGTAGCGGCCCTCGAACCACGGGAGGATGTTCCGCTCGTTGCGCGCCAGAACATCGCTGATCCACCCGCCAAGCGGTCTGAGCAACCCGGCCGTGATCGAGAACGTGGCCGCGAACGTCGCCGCGATCACGAGGTCGCCTTCGCCGAACCCCTCGCGGTAGTAGGTGCCGAGCCAGCCGTTCATCGCGACCTCGAGACCGAAGGTCATGATGTAGGCGGCCGAAAGCACGACGGCACCGTGGCGCGTCGCGATGTAGAGCCACTGGGCCTTGGTGACGCCAGCTTTGGCAGCCTGCCGTCGTTCTTCGGTCCTGGCGGCGTCGCCGACGACGTAGTAGACGATTCCGAGAACGACGGCGAGCACACCAGTGTAGAAGAACGCCGCTCGCCAGTTCGAGGCGAACAGCGGTCCGGCGTACCCCTCGCCGAAAATCCGCGGCAGCGTAAAGTACGCCCCGAGGCCGGCACCGGCGTTGCCGACGCCGGCGAAGATTCCTTCGGCAAGGCCGAGGTTCTCCTCTTCGAACCACTGTGCGACGTGTTGGATGCCGATGACGAAGGTAATCCCCGCCAGCGAAGCGATGATCCGCGAGACGGTGAATATCTCGTACGTCGGCGCGAACGCGCTGAGAATCGAGAAGATTCCGACGACGACGAGCGTGACTCCGGCCGTCACCGGTGCACCCAGTTTATCGGTGACCGGCCCGATAACGATCCGGCCGAGGGGGACGGCGACCACGGCCGCACTCGAGACCAATCCGAGTTGGGCTACCGATAACCCGAACTCCGCGGCAATTTCGTCGGTAAAGGGGGCGAACGAGAACCAGATGACGAACCCCAGATTGAACATCGCGGTCGCGAGCAACAGGTTGATCCACTTTCGGTCGATCATCGCGTTCCCCCGTCGCTAGAACGACCGTTACGCTCGAGTGGCGTCGCGCTCGAGACGAACCGTTCTGTTGTACACGGCCACAATCTCTGGAGATTCAGAACACAAACCCTTTCGCAAATCGATATTCTATGGACGTTTGAACTCATCTCACGCTTTACAGTGGACGCACGGGGTCGGTTAAACGTATTTATTAGTCACACCCAATAATAACACGACGTGGGCATACCACTCATCCAACCTAGAGCCGTTTAAGGATCTGACAACTGTCTCTCGCAGCTCGAAAAACGACGATATCTCAGCTAATCGCTGCAATAATTCGACAACCCACACTCGAGGTGTGTGGAACGCGAAAGCACGTTCGAGGACAACGTTACTCTTCTAAGTGTTCGATGCCTTCCTTCGAGACGTTCGCTTCGGTGATCTCGTCGGGCATCCAGTTGGGCTTGTCGTCGGGTGCCGTTTCTTCCCACGCCCACCCCTCGTAGATGTGTACCTTGCTCGTTCCTTTCTCCCGTAGTCGGAGTTCGACACGTTCTGCGTCACTTTCACTCGAGCCCGGCTCGAGCCGTCGGGCCGCCTTGAGCGCCGCCTGACGGGGTGTATTACCCGAAAAGACGCTCGACTCGTCGCCGCCCGACTCGCGCAGTGCAAAGTTTCGTTTACCGTCTTCACGTACCATGGTTTTCGACTCCATGCCAATTCAGCACATGGTCCGACATAAAGATATCCCTGAAAACTGAGTGAACGTGCCACTACTTTTATGTAGATTGCCTGCGCCAGTGTTCTAAGAGTCTCTTCAGTCCCTCCGACTGTCGTCTTCACCGGTTCGGCCCCGGATGCGTTTCATGAGCGTACCGGTTATTCCTTGAGCCGTCGAAAACACTTAAGTATATCCTACGGCGAAGTTCGGAATAGAATCCCGCGATGGTACGGAAAAAGAAGCTGAGTCCAAGCGGTGCGAAAGACGAAGATGGCAACTATCACAACGTCCACCTCAATCTCCACGAGGACGAACTCGCAGTCGCGGGGATGGATATCGGAGACGAAGTCTTCGTTCGAGTTCGGGACGGCAAGATCATTATCCAGAAAGCCGACAAAGAGGACGTCGAACACGAATTCTAGAGAACGAAGTTTTGCGCTGTCGCTCGAGAGAGCCAAGCTCTCTCGTGATGACGAGACGCTTTCGGCGTCTCGAACCACGTTCTGGCACGCTGTCGGCAGCGTAGCTGCCGCCGAGCGTGCCGTCACTCGGCAAAAATTCGATTAAAAGCCTTCTCTTTCCTCTTCGCTCACTCCGCTCGCTTCGAGTCAATCGTCGGCCCGCTCGCTCGTTTCACTCGCTCGCGGTACAGTACGTCGGACTACCACCGTGGGTCGTCGCTATACACCGAAACTCGAGAACGACTCTCGACTACCGCAACGCCTCGAGATCGAACTCGAATGCCACGAACCCACCTTTTCCGCTCACGGCGTCGCCGTTCGCGCAAAATCTGGACCAAAAACCGTCGCTTGCCCTACCGAAGCGCCTCGAGATCGAATTCGAAGGCTGCAACTGGCACCTCGAGGTCGTGTTCGACGAGCACTTTGGGGTGAACCTCGCCGATCACGCCGACTTCTTCGCCGTCGACGACGATCGCTGCCGTTCGACCCGAAATGAAGGATGGGTGGTCGGTCGGCGGGGTCTCGAGGTCGCCGTCGAAATCGTCGACGACCGCCTGCAGTCGCGCCTTGGCGTCTTCGTACCCAGCATCGTGGTTCGCGAGGACGGCCCCGACGTGTCGACTTTCGCCGACGCCCGTGTTCTCGCCGTCGTCGAGTGCCGCGCGGAAGCCGATCTCAGAGAGGTGCTGTGGGTACGAGCGGTGGGTGTTTCGCTCGAGAACCATCACGAGCGAGGGGAGCACCCACGTCCGGAGCATCGTGTAGTCCTCGCTGTAGGGCTCTTTGATCGTCGCCGGCTCGCCGGCGCCGTAGGCCGCCGAATCGGGCTCGAGTCCGAGGCGCTCGAAATTCGCTTCCTCGTTGATCATGTGGAAGTTGAGCATGTCCTCGAAGCCGAGGCCGGTTAGCTGCGTGCGAACGGCCCGCTCGAGTCGCGAGCGTTCGTGACGGCCGCCGACGGTGCCCACGTCGGGGTACTTGGGCTCGAGGTCGTTGAAGCCGTAGGCGCGCCCGAGGTCGTCGATGACGTCGAGCGGGTGGAGCACGTCGACGCGGTAGGGCGGGATGGTGACCTCGTAGACGAGGTCGCCCGACGACGCGGCGTCGTCGGTTGCCTGGGGCGTGTCCGAGCTGTTCGCGGCGTCTCGTTTCTCGAGTCCATCTCGATCCTCCAGTGGCGTGATGCTCTCCTCGCCGTCGCCCGTCTCTTCGTCCTCGCGTTTCGTGGCCTCGAGTCCCGAGCGTTCGGCCAGGTCGATCACTTCCGCAGGATCGAAATCGATCCCGAGAATGGTTTCGATGCGGCTGTGTGCGACCGTCTTCGTCTTCGTCGAGAGATCCGGTCGTACCAACTCGTGATCGGGGTATTCGACGGAAACATCCTCGATCGTCGCCCCGCGCGCAGAGAGCGCGTAGCAGACGATGTTCAACATCTTGTCGATCGTCCACTGATCGGTGCCCGTCATCTCGACGAAGAGGTCTCGAGAGTCGGTCGAGACCTCGGTGCGCCGGCCGTTGATCACCGGCGGGAACGAGAACAGTCCGAGATCGTCGTAGATCGCAGGGTAGCGCTCGTAGCCGCTGACGAGGTCGGCGTACGTCTGGCCCGTCTGGTGGTCCTCGAGGACCTGCGCCGGCGTCATCTCGAGGTCCGAATCGAGCGGGACGAACGTGTCTTCTTCGGGGTCGACGCCGACGTACTGGATCGTCGACCCGCCGCCGTCCGTCGCCGTACTTCCTTTCAGCATCGTCAGGTCGTGAATCCCGATCGCGCCCTTCGCGCGTTTTCGCCCCATCGTCGCGTGGAGCTTCTCTTGGAGCTGGATCAGCGAGTCAAGCGCGTCTTCGTCGAGGTTCACGTCGCGGATAACGGCACCCGTGACGTAGGGGCGCTCGTCGGGGACGGACTTGTCAACTTCGATGGTCCACTCCGCCGAGTTCGGTGAGGGGACGTGTACGCCGCGAGCGTCGCCGTAGTGATAGCGCATCGAGCGAGCGACGCCCTCGACGGAGAGGCGATCGAGTCGATCCGGGGCGAACTCGAGTTCGAACTCGCCGTCTTCGGTTCGGCCTTCGAACTCGAGGCCGAGGCCGAAGAGGTCGTCGATGAGGTCGTCGTCGCTCGTTTCCTCGTGGCCGGTTAGTTCTCGGAGTTCGTCTGGGTCGATATCGACTGTTGGCATCAGTAGGTCACCTCCGCGTTTCGCAGGAACTCGAGGTCGGCGAGCGTGCCGTGGAGGTCGCGGATGTCCTCCGCGCCCGTTGTGAGCATGGCGAGGCGCTCTAAGGCGAGCCCCCAGGCCATGACGTCACAGTCGACGCCCAAGGGTTCTAACATCTCCTCGCGGAAGATACCCGAGTTGCCGATCTCGATCAGTTCGCCCGTCGTGGGGTGGGTGCCGAACAGTTCGAAGCTCGGTTCCGTGTACGGATTGTAGTGTGGCTTGAACTGGATGTCCTCGATCCCGAACTGGGCGTAGAACTCCTCGAAGGTGCCCATCAGGTCTCGAACGGAAAGATCCTCCGCCATCACCCAGCCTTCGATCTGGTAGAACTCGAGTAAGTGCGTCGCGTCTAAGGTGTCGTTTCGGTAGGCCTTTTCGACGCTGAAGAACCGTGCGGGCGGTTCGACCTCGCCGATTTCGGTTCCGGAGAGGTACCGCGTCGACAGCGAGGTGGTGTGCCCGCGCAGGGCGAGTGCCCGCGCGAAGTCCTCGTCCCACGGCGAGTGGTAGCCTTCGCTGTCCTCGCCGACACCCTCTCTGTGTGCGCGTTCGACACGCTCGACGAGGTCGTCCGGTAACTCGTCGATGTGGGTCGGTTGCTCGAGGGCGAACCGATCCCAGTGGGTGCGCGCGGGGTGGTCTTGTGGCATGAACAGACAGTCGTTGATCCAGAAGTCCGCGTCGGCGTGGGGGCCGTCCATCTCCTGAAAGCCCATGCCGACGAGCACGTCTTTGACGCGCTCGGACATCTGGCGGAGGATGTGGACGCGTCCGCCCTCGACCGACTCCGCGTCGGCCTCGACGTTGTACTCGGCAAATTCGACCGACTCCCACTCGCCACTGGTCAGGAGTTCGGGCGTGACCTGTCCGACCGTCTCGGCCGTCTCGATACCGGCCATCAGCTCCGTGACGCCCGCGTCGGTGAGCGTCACCTCGCGAACGGTCGATTCGTTCACCTCGAGCAAGCCCCGGCGCTCGAGGTGCTCGAGGGTGTCTTCGTCCACGTCGGCGCTCTCGGCGGGAACGCCATCCTCGCTGGCGAGCGTCTCGAGGGCGTTCGCCTCGGCGTCGGCGGCTGGCTCGGCGTCGGCATCGGCCGTAATCTCGCCGCTGTCGATGACGCCGTAGCCCTTCCGGGCGTAGTTCGAGAGGGCGATATCGACCTGTGGCCCCTCGAGGCTGCTCGTTCCGATCGCCTGACCCATTCCGATGGCGTCGGCGTCGGCTCCGGCCTCGAGTGCTGCCTCGTAGAGTCGGATCTCTGGGAGCTGTTCGTCGGCATACTCGCGTCCTTCGTCGGTGAGCGCGATCGTTTCGTCGACGCGTTCGTCGACGGCGACCAGTCCCTCCTCCTCGAGCGCGAAAACCGCGCCGGTGACGGTCTCGGGGGGAAGGTCGGTCGCCGCAGCGAGGGCGTCGACGGATTGGGCCTCGTCTGCGCTCGCGGCCTCGACGACCGCGACCTGTTGTTCGGGAAGTTGCATTCGCTTGTTCGTATGGCTGCGTGTCTCTCAGTTAGCGGTTCCGATACTCGTCGGGTGCTCCCGACAGCCGATTTAACGGTGCGGTTTCGCCCCGGATACACGATGTGTGCGTGCGGGGATCCACCGGCCCGGCGTCACCGGGCGAAGAAGAAACCGAATCCCCGTCTGTCACGCAGTCGTCTGGCGTCTCGCTTGACACGGGCGGGGGATTCGAGTGCCATGCCTCTCGTATTGCGATACCAGACAAAAAGTCTTGTGTCGCTCGATGTTTCGCGATTAGGGGCATCCCGAGGATCGAACGAACGGGGAGCCACTCACCCCAAAACCCGTTACGAGCGACGGCGTGGTGACTCGAGTTCGATATCCGCTTGCTCGAGCAAGTCCTCGACTTCCGCGCGCTTTTCCTGGTGTTCTGCGAGGAACTCCTTGATGAGTTGGGCGGCTTGTTCCTTACAGTCGCCACAGAGACGCTCGCCGCCGACGCACTCGTCGTAGACGCGTTTGGCGAACTCGTCGTCGTCGCTGGCCAGCAGGTAGGCGTAGAGTTCGTAGACGGGACACTCGTCGGCTTTCCCGCCCTTCTCGCGTTGTTCTTCGGCCGTCTCGCGGCCGCCGGTCGTCGCCGACTTCACCTTGTCGTAGCCGTCTTCGGGGTCGTCGAGCAGCGAGATGTGGCTCGCAGGAATCGAGGAGGACATCTTGCCACCCGTCAGCCCGGTCATAAATCGGTGGTAGATCGACGACGGTGGCTGGAAGCCGTGGCCGCCGTTGTCGACTTCGACCTGGCGAGCGAGTTCGCCTGCCTCCTCGAGTTCGATCTCGAAGGCGTCGATGTGACTCTCGTAGACCCGTTTCTCGCCCTCGATGGCGTCGATGAGGGCGTCGAAGGCGTCCTCGGTCGCCCGTCGATCGAAGAAACGAGTGCGGGGACGAACGGGTTCCATTCCGGCTTCCTCGAGTTTCGTGAGCACCGACGCGAGCGTGTCGGCTGGAACGTCGAGGTCCGAAAGCGGCGTCTCCTCGAGCGCCTCAGCGACGTGGACGCACCGAAGGTCGTCGTCATCGAAGTCGGCCGGATCGAGTCGCTCGTAGCAGTCGGCGACGAGGTCGCGCTCTGCGGGCTCGAGTTCGAAGCTGGCGTAGGCCTCGCTGACCTTGAAAAAACGCATTCGCTCGGCGAGGTCCCGGGCGAGTCGAACGTGAGGGTCCTGATCCGGGCCGACGGGGATGACGGTCGGCTTTGGCTCCTCGAGTTGGGGGTAGAGGATGTCGGCCATCTGGGTAACGACCGACTGCATGTGGGAAACGTCGGTCTCGCCGTCGAAGCCGTAGATCGCCTGGAACTCCGAGAAGTTGGCCTCGGCTCCGAGTTCGAACGCCAGATCCTGCAGTTCGCGGTTTTCAGACTGACGGTAGAGCGTGCCTTCCTCGGGGTCGAACCCGAGTGCGAGCAGGGAGAGCAGGTAGTCGCGACCGTGCTCGTCGATCTCCTCCCAGCTCATGCCGCGGGCGGCATTGGCCTCGAGATCGGCGATCAGCCCGTAGGCGTCGGCTCCCTGCTGTTGATGCCAGATGATCTCGTCGAAGACGAGCTTGTGGCCGATGTGGGGGTCACCCGTCGGCATGAATCCCGAGAGAACGGCTGCGGGCTCGTCGTTCCGGAGGGCCTCCGCGACCGGGCCGTACTCCCGGTGGCCGAAGATGACGCCTCGGCGCATCAGGTAGTGTGGGTGGGGGACCTCCTCGAGGACCTCGTCGAACTCCTCGATGCCGAACTCCTCGAAGAGGTTTCGATAGTCGGAGACGCTCGAGGAACCCCACGGATCGAGGGCAACGTCGTCGGCTCCGGCAGCGCCGCCGTCGGCACGAAGCGCTGACTGCGATAGCACGGAGCGTTCACCTCCATCGGTCGTCGGTTCCCCTGACTCGGCTCTCTCGAGTGGCTCGTCTCCGGTCATTACTGGTTTTCTTCGCGTTCGGGCGCGCAAAAGCCTTCGGCTTCGCCGTCGTGCGCCTCGACACTATCCGTGTAATCCATTACCTCGCACGTCCATATCGATATTAACTCATGGAGATCCAGCTATTCGACACGACGCGCGACATCGACGCGTCGCGGATCGACGCTGACCCGGCGACGATCCGCGAGCAGGTCCTGGAGTACGAGTCCGGCGAGCGCACCGAGTTCGACCTCAAGGTCGACTACCTCGAGGGGTTCACGGGCAAGGTCATGCGAGCCATGGCGGACATCCCGGCGGGTGAGACACGAACCTACGGCGAGGTCGCGACGGCCCTCGAGAGCGCGCCCATCGCCGTCGGGCAGGCTTGCGGACGGAATCCGATTCCCGTGATCGTCCCCTGTCACCGAATCGTGGGCGTCGACTCGCTCACGGGCTACGCTGGCGGCCTGGACCTGAAACGACGGCTTCTCGAGCACGAGGGAGCGGCGATTCCGGGCGAGCCGTAGCCAGCCACTCCCTGGGAATTGTCGCTCTAACTGTTATAGTCGCCGCGACCGACTGGTTCCGTATGTCCACCGTTTCGATCCTCACTGACGGCGATGTCTATTCACAGTACGACTACGAGCTGGTCGTCGACGCCATGCGAGACGCCTTCGCCGAGCGCGCCGCGGGGACGCTCGAGGCCCCGCCGCGGTGGCACGTCGACGCCGGCGAGGGCGACCTGGTGTTCACCGCGGGCGCGGCAACCGGCTCGACGAACGCGGCCGGTTTCCGAGTCTACGAGACCCATCCCGAGACCGGCGCGGACCACACGGAACTGGTAGCCGTCTTCGACGCGACGACCGGCGCGTTCAGGGGGCTCCTCCTCGGCCACGCCGTCGGCGGCCTACGAACCGGTGGGATCGGTGGCGTCGCGATCGACGCGCTCGCACCCGAGGACAGCGCCACGTTAGGCGTGTTGGGAAGCGGCTTTCAGGCTCGAGCGCAGGTCGGCGCGGCCTGTGCGGTCCGTGACTTCGAGGAGGTTCTCGTCTACAGTCCGACGCCGGACAGCCGACGGGAATTCGCGGAGACGGCCGACGACGACGTCGGCCCCTCCGTCCGTGCACTCGAGGACCCCGAACCGGTCGTTCGCTCGGCCGACGCGCTCGTCTGTGCGACGAACAGCACGGACCCGGTCTTCGACTCAGAGTGGCTCGAGTCGGGCACGCACGTCACGACCATCGGCCCGAAGTTCGAAACCGCACACGAACTGCCACTCGAGGTGCTCGAGCGCGCCGATGCAATTACGACGGACTCGATACCACAACTCGAGGCCACCGACCGACCGACGGTCGTCGGAAGCGAGCACGACGACGAACTCGTCGAACTCGCCGACGTACTCGCGGAACCCGACCGCGGGCGCTCGAGCGCGGCCGACCTCACGGTGTTCTGTTCGGTCGGGCTTTCCGGCACGGAGGTCGTCCTTGGAAACAGCTTTCTCGAGGCGTTTGGGTCGTCCGAGGAGTCCAAGGAGTGACTGTCACCCGCGCCCGCTGGCGGCCGTATTCGACCGTCGATTCGTGGCAGGGGTGACCGTCGATTCGTGGCGGAGGCGACCGTAATATCACACTACGCCTCGAAACGCCCCACGCCATTTTACCCCGTTCGCGCTGTCCACCCGCTATGGGAACCAATCGCTCTCGCCGCGCGTTTCTCGCGAGCAGCGGCGGGATCGGCGCGGCCACCATCGCCGGCTGTACTAACGTTCCGGAGACGGACTCCGAGGAGCGAGCGGACGCCGACGCAGGAACGGTCGTCTCCCAGCACCACCTCGCGACCGAGGCCGGTCTCGAGGTCCTCGAGGAGGGCGGAACGGCCGCCGACGCTGCTATCACCGTCGCCTGTGCCTTGAGCGTCGTCGAGCCCTGGTTTTCCTCCGCGCTGGGCGGGGGCAGCTGGGCGCTCTACTACGACGCCGATTCCGAGGAGGTGACCAGCGTGGACGGCGTCGGCCCCGTCGGCTCCGACGCCACGGTCGAGGACTTCGAGGAGCGCGCCGAAGAAGACGGCATGCACCAGGCCGTCGTCCCCGGTGCCTGGGATGGCTGGATGGTGTGGCTCGAGGAGTACGGCGCGCTCGACCTCGAGGAGGTGCTCTCGCCGGCGATCACCCTGGCTCGAGAGGGCTACCCGGTCAGCGAGGAGATGGCCAACTGGCTCGAGGACGAAGCCGCGCAGATCGAGGACAGATCCGACGCAGCGGACCTCTACATGCCCGAGGGAGACCTCCTTGCGGAGGGAGAGACGGCGTACCAAGAAGAGATGGCGGAGACGTTCGAGTCGCTCGTCGACGCGTACGATGACGAGCGAGAGGAGGGTCGAACCGAGGCGGTACAGGCCGCGAGAGACTACTTCTATCGTGGGCCAATCGCCGAGGAAATCGTCGAATTCTCCGATGAACACGACGGCTATCTCACGGACGAGGATCTCGAGGCGTTCGAAGCCGAACTCGCCGAGCCGCTCTCGATCGAGTACGACGAGGACATCGACGTCTATCAGAACCCACCGAACAGCCAGGGGATCACGCAACTGTTGGCGTTGGCAATCCTCCGGGAGTACGACGTGTCCGACCTCGAGCCCGACGACGCCGACGCGATTCACGTGCAAGTCGAGGCGATCAAACTCGCGTTCGCCGACCGAAACCACCACGTCGGCGACCCCGAGCGAGTCGACGTGCCGGTCGAGGAACTGCTCGAGGAGGAGTACGCGACGTCCCAGCGCGACCGGATCGACACGGACGAGGCCATGGAGTGGCCGATCGACTCCGAACTCGAGGATTCGGACTCGAACTCGAACTCGTCCGCATTCGCCTCCGTCGGCGACGCCGATCACACCTCCACCTTCCACGTCGTCGACGGAGACGGCAACGCGGCGGCCGTAACGACCAGTCTGGGCGCGCAGTTTCTGGTCGTCGGTGAGACCGGAATTCACATCAACAACCGAATGCGGATGCTTTCCCTCGAGGACGAGAATCCGAATCAGGTCACTCCCGGCTACAAGGTCCGACACACGTCGAATCCGTATCTGGCCCTCCGCGACGGCGACCCCTACATTCTGGGCGGAAACACCGGCGTGGATACCCAACCCCAGGGCCAGACCCAACAGTTTCTCAACGTCGCCGAATTCGGACTCGACGCACAAGACGCCATCTCCCACCCCAGATTCGTCAGTACCGCGTTTCCGGCGACCGACGTCCCCCACGACGCCGAAAACACGCTCGAGATCGAATCGTCGTACCCCGAAGATGTGCTCGAGATCGAATCGTCGTACCCCGAAGATGTGCTCGAGGACCTGGAGGATCGCGGACACGACGTCGTGGACGCGCCGTCCGTCGGAACCGCGACGATGCTCGTCCTCGAGGACGACGACGCGCCACAGATCGGTGCCGAATCGAGAATTACGACGGCCGACGGTGACACGCTGTCCGACTCCGAGTAGAGCGCGAGCGACGCGGACGTTATCTCGCGTCCGCCGCGTCACGCAGCTCCTCGAGTCGCTCCATCGGCCCGATACCGGCCAGAACGACGCCCGCGAACACCGTCTCGCCGTCGGGGCGTGGCGCGTCGCCGCCGAGAATGCTGGAGCCGTCGATCGCCGTCTGGAGCGTGCGTCGGCCGTCGGCGATCGCCTTCCGGTTGAGCCACGCCGGCGGGCCGCCGACGATCAACAACCCGCGGTCGGCGGCCTCGGGGTCGCACTCGATGCTGCGCTTGCCGCGAATCGCTTTCCTGACGACGGTTTCGACGGCGCTGACGGCCTCGGCGGTGTCGACGTCGCGATCCGTCGTGAGGAGCCCGAGCCCGAAACGCGAACTCGTCGTCTCGACGGCCTGTTCGGCGTAGCCGAGCGTGACGAACGCGGACTCGCTCCCCACGATCCGTTCGACGTCGCTCGCGTCGGTCACGGTCTGGGCGGTCGCCTCGCCCGACTCGCCAGAACCCCCCGAGAACACGGCCGCGACCTGCGTCGCAGCCTCCCGGTTGGATCGGTCTCGAGCGTCGCTCAGCGTTTCCCCCGGCCGGAGCCACGCCTCGTTGTCGAACAACACGATCGCACTCGCGAGTCCCTCGAGACGCTCGAGCGTCGCGAGGACGTTCGTCGCTGCCTCCGGACGCGGTGGTTCGGTGTCTGACGTGGCGGTTGCCGTTCTCGCGTGGCCGGCGAGACCCTCACTTTCGCCGGCTGACGCGTCGAACTCCCGATCGGCCGGCAGCGTCGCCAGTACGTACACTGGCTGTTTGTAGGTCCGCTGGAGTGTCGCGACGAGCGCCGGAACCGTTCCGCCACCGGTCGTCCCCCCGAGGCCGACCGTGACGAGAAACGCGTCGGCCGCCGAGGACTCCTCACGTCCTACCACCTCGAGCACGTCGTCGGCGCGTTCGTCTCCCTCCTCGAAACAGCGTTCGATCGCTCTCGAGCCGTCGCCGTCCCCACCGTCAGCACCTCCTTCGGCTGCGTTAGCCTCGCCGTAGCGATATCGGTTCGATTCGGGAACTACCGTCTGTCGGAGCGTTGTCTCGTCGGTATCGAATACGAAGACGTCGGTGAGAAATGGACGAGTCGCCGACTCCGCCGCACGGATCGCGTCGGCGAGCCGACAGCCCGCGCCGCCGACGCCGATCACCTCGAGTTGCATGCTCCCATGCTCGGCCGTCGGGGTTTTTATGGTTGCGCTCGCGCCGAAACAGCTTCCGTAAGGCCTCGAGTCGCTTCAGGGCGTCAATCGCTCGAGCGACCACCACTCGATTTCGCCGTCGTCGACCAGCGCGAACACCATCGTCTTACGGACGCCGTGGGCGAGGCGAACGTCGAGTGCGAGATCTCGCGGCTCGAAGACGTGATCGTCGGGATGGACCCGAATCAAGAGTTCGGAGTGGCCGAGGTTCTCGACCGACTCCACGTCGGCGTACGTTCGAAAGTCCGCGCCGAACTTGTAGCCCGTTTTGGGGACGATCTCTCGTTCGCGCAGTTCGGTGTACACCGCTAGTCGACGCCCGAATCGTTCGCCCTCGACGGCTTCGCCGCGCGCTCGCAGCGTCTCCACCTCGAGATCGATCGCGTCGCGTTCGGCGAGATAGGTCGCCTCGAGCAACGAACACTGTAGCGTCGGTTCCTCGTACTCTCGGCCCTCGAGTGGCTGGCCGTAGAACGTGGCTTCGTAGAGGTCGCGTGGTGGCTCCCAGACGATAACTCGGTCGGTCAGCAGGTCGGCCTCGCAGTTGTTCGGCAACGACGAATCTGGATTCGACGACCCCGTCGGATCCCGCGGTGAGACGTCGAAGTACGTAATCTCGCTCTCTTCGTCGACGACGGCGAGCACGCCGTCCTCGAGATCAGTTGCCGGCACGTCGGTTCGCTCACTGATCACGCGGAGGGCGTGCTCGATTTCGCCGTCTCCCGGCCCCTTGCCGCGAGGAAAGACGGCGAAGTCCGTCGGTCCCTCCGGCGGCGCGTCGATCCACGGCTCCGCGGCCGGCGAGAGGTAGAACCCTCGTGAGCGGAGGTCTGCGTAGACGAGAAACCGAACGCCGAAACGCTCGCCCGGTTCGCGGGCCGCGAACGAGCGAAAGTTTAGTCGATTCCCGCTCGAGTCGACGACCGCGTCGAGGTCTCCGCGGTAGAGCAGGTGTGCCGCCTCGACGGGTGCGAGGGCGATCTCGTTGCCCTCGAGTGGATAGCCGTAGCCTCGCGAGTCGTGATAGCGCTGGCGTGCGTCACTGCCGACGCGGATAACGCCAGCGTCCTCGTCGAATCGCCCCTCGAGTCCCATACCCGGCTTTTGGCGTGCGGGATTAAGTGCGTGCGGATCGATTCTCGCCGAGGACGCCTCGAGTTCGTGCTGCCCGACGCTCACTCGACCGGTAGCTGTGTTGCTCGCCGCTCATCCGCTCGTTAATCATCGGCCGTGGACTCGGCCTCGAGCGTCCGTGTTCGGACCTGCTCGCAGGTCGCGTCGAGACAGCGCGTTCCGCTGCGCGTTTCGAAGGTGGGCAGCCCGCAGGCACACTCGCCGTCGACGACGCCGGTAGGAACGACGAAGCCGGTGTCGCAGTCGGGGTAGTGTTCGCAGCCGGCGATGAGGCCGCCGCGACGGAGGATTCGGAGGTCGCCGTCGCAGTCATTCGCCGGGCACTCCCACTCGCGGTCGAAGGCCGTCGAAACGGCCTCGTCGAGGGACTCACAGTCCCGATCGAGACAGATGTCGAACGCGAGGCCGCGCTCGACGCGCATTCGGGGTAACCCACACGCACAGTCGCTGTGCTCGTCGCGGATCGTCGCATCCGAGGGGATGGCGTAGCGGGTTTCACAACTGACGCAGTGGACGCCGTTCGAGCGCACGAGTGCGCCCTCACACGCCGGACAGTATCCGATCGGCGTTCCCGCTCGAGAGACTGGATAGTTCGCGAAGCCGTCCTGATCGTGGGCGGCAATTCGCAGCGTCTGCGTGTCTTTTTTCGCGACCAGCGTGAAGTCGCCCGCGCGGTCGCTCGAGACGCTGTCGGCTCGGGTGAGCCACGCGACGGGCTGGTAGCCGTCGCTGTCGTGGACCAAGACGGTTTTGTCGGGTTTGACGATGGTGGTCACCCGTCCGCGGTACTCCTCGCGGTCGTCGGACTCGGCAATGACGGTACAGTCACCCGCGAGCACGCGAATCGCGTCGTCGATCATGCCACGGTTGGCCGCCCGTTCGTATTTAAACTCGAGGACGAGCGAAGCGTATCGGATCGTCAATTTGTCACGTTTCGCCGTCGCCGTCACCGCCGTCACTACTGCCCTCGAGTGCCGTTTCGACGGCGCTGACGAGATTACTCGCGCTCGTGTCGCCTTCGGTTCGCCAGTGAACCGTCCCGGCGTCGTCGAGGACGACCGTCGTCGGGCGAACGGCTATCTCGAGCGCGTCGGAGAGCGAGCCGTCGTCGTCGAACCCGATCGGCCAGTCGCCGTCGTGGTCGTCCCACCACTCGGCCAGTTCCTCCTCTGTAGGTCGTTCGTCGCTGTCGCCGTCGATCACGGAGAGCGTGTCGACGGTTTCGTCGGCCTCGATCGACTCGGATTCGGCGAGCTCCGCGCGAGCGTCGTCGATCTCCGTCAGTAGCCCCTCGCTGGTCGGACACAGTCGCCGCGTGAAGTTGACGAGTTGGATCCGTTCGGCTGCCGGGACGGCGACCGTTCCCGCCGTGCTCCCCGTCGCGTCGATCGTCTCGACCTCGTCGGACGACGCCTCGCGCGCAGCGTCGTCGCTGTCGTCGTCGCCGTCCGACCCGGGATCGGTTCCCTCGAGACAGCCGCTCAACGGCGTCAGTGCTATCGCGCCGACGCTGAGAACGACCGCTCGTCGGTGTGCACTCGATGGGGCTCGAATCGTCTCGCGTCCGTCGAACACGGTACTGACGAGAGCACGCGTTCGAGTCGGGTGTGTGTTTTCCTTGCGTAATGCAGCCGTCATTCAACGGATCGCTTTTGTTAATCTACGCTGAACGTCAGCCTATGAACGGTCTCGACGGCGACGAGAACGGCTCTCTCGAGCGACGACTCGAGGCACTCGAGGACGAACTCGCCACGCTTAGACGAACGCAGCGGACGAGTCACGAGGGCGGGTCGGCTCTTCGGACTCGAGTCGAAGCCGTCGCGGGCGAACTGCAGGCACTCCTCGCCGAGGCGAACGGCGGCCACGGGACGATCGACACGCGAACCGGCGGACGGATCACGCCCCTCGAGGCCGATCCCGACGCCGTTTCGCTCGACGACATTGCTCACGCACTCTCCAATCTCACCCGGTTTGCGGGCCAGGGGACGGAGTTCTACAGCGTCGCTCGTCACTCGGTTCACGTGAGCCACGAGGTCGAAGCGCGCGGGGGTAGTCGAGACGCGATCCGGTGGGGGCTCCTCCACGACGCCACCGAGGCGTACCTGGCGGACGTCCCCGCGCCGGTCAAGCGAAGTCTTCCGGGCTACACCCGTGTCGAAGCCGACCTCGCCGCGACGGTTCGCGACGCGTTCGAAATCGACCTCTCGAGTGCCGACGGACGGCTGGTTGAGGCGGCCGACAGCGCCGTCGGTCGGGACGAACTCGCGCGGTACCTCCCGAACGGCGACCACGAGAGACAGGCCCTCGAGTGCGAACCTCCCGTCCTCGAGCAGGAAGATGACGTCGCCGAGTTGTTCGTCCAGCGCGCTCGAGCGCTCGGCTGTGAGACGCACTCGAGTCGAGCGGAGTAGCTGGCTCGGCGGAAAACGGAGAAGAAAATCGCGGCGTTACTTGAGCACCGATTCGGCCATCCGTTGTGGGAGTCCGAGGACGAGTTCGACCAGTCCGTCGGCCTCTTCGTCGTCGCGGAGGTAGGATCGGAGCTGCTGGCTGGCCATCTCCACGAGGACGATCAGGACGAGGACGACGACGATACCGGCCATCATGTCCCCGTAGGCCCGCATTCCCTGTCGAGCCTGGATGATGTAGCCGATACCGCCACCGCCGAGCAGTCCGAGCGTGACGGCCTGCCGGACGTTCACCTCGAAGATGTACAGCGTCCACGCGATGAACGACGTCTTGACCTGGCTGAGCATTCCGAATACGACGGTCTGAGACCGAGATGCTCCCGTCGTTTCCATCGCTTCGATCGGCCCCGTTTTGACCTCCTCGAGTTCGTCCGTGAACAGTCGGCCGAGGTTGCCGACCGTGCTCACCGCGATAGCAATCGTCGCCGTCACGGCCGTCAGCCCGGCAAGGGGGACGAAGATCAGGAACCAGATCAACGCCGGAATCGCCCGTGAAATGCCCATGATCGTCCTGAACAGGAAGTTAAACGGGAACGGCATGACCCGTCCGCTTCCGAGGACGCCGAGTAGCAACGCGAACGGTATGCCCATGACCGTTCCGGCGAAGCCGATTGCGAGCGTAATGCCCGACTCGCGGAAGAGGTTCGCCTCACTGATGAATTCCCAGTTCGGGTTATACTGCTGGACCCGATCGATGAACGTCGGCATCTGGTTGACGAGGTCACCGACCGAGAAGTTGACCAACAGCAGCGAGCCGTAGAACGCGGCGGCGAAGGCGACCGCCAGAAACGCGTACGTAACCCACCGAATCCGGCGCGTCAGTTTGATCTTCTCGAGGCGCCGCTCGAGCGTGGAATCCGTACTCATCGTACCGCCTCGGTCGTGGTCTCGGTGTCGTCTCCAGAGAGGAACTGTTCCATATCGATACCGCCGTAGATGTCGTCGATCACGTCGAACGTGAGGTCGTCGCGATAGCCGTCGAAGACGAGTTGCCCGTCAGCGAGGCCGATAAACCGCTGTCCGAACTGGCGAGCGAGGTTGACCTGGTGGAGGCTGATCATCGCCGTCAACCCTCGCTCGTCGGCCGCCTCGAGGAGATACCGCATCACGTCCTGAGCGCTTCCCGGATCGAGGCTCGCAACTGGCTCGTCGGCCAGAATAATATTCGGGTTCTGAACGAGCGCGCGGGCGATTCCGACGCGCTGTTGTTGTCCGCCGCTCATCTGTCCGGCGCGCTGTTCGGCTTCGTCGAGCAGCCCGACGGTTTCGAGGGCGTCGAGCGCTTGCAATTTGTCCTCCCGGTCGTGAGTTCGAAGGAGGCTCGTCGTCAGTCCGTTCCGTCCCAGTGCGCCACTAAGCGCGTTCGAGTACGCGCTCATTCCGCCGATGATGTTGTGTTGTTGAAACACCATCGCGATCTCTTCTCGAGGTGAGACGACTGGTCCGTCCTGGATAACAACCTGTCCATCCGTGGGCTTCGTAAGCCCGTTGACACACCTGAGAAGGGTTGATTTCCCCGATCCCGAGATTCCGAGAACGACGGTGAACTCTCCCTCGTGGATTTCGAACGAGACGTTATCGAGTGCGACCGTGTCCCCGTACTCTTTGGTAAGGTTCTCTACACGAATGCCGGCCATTTTGTACTCTCTATCTAGTATTGCTGGCTGCCTGTTTAATCGCCGTCGAAATCCGCGGACGGTACCAACCGGTTAGTCCTCGTCGTCGAAGTCCTCGAACTCGAGGCCGAGGTCGTCGAAGACCTCGTCGACGTACTCGTAGTCGTCGCGGTCGGCTTCGTCGATACCCGTAAACCAGAGTTCGAGGTCTTCGTCGGTTCCCTCCGGAATGAGGTCCTCCTCTTCGGCGTCGATCAGCGCCTGTTCGATCTCGTCGCGGGCTGGATCGTCCCAGTTGCTTCGAGCCATGATCGGGGCTCGAGTCAGCGATTCCGAGACGTCGAGCAGTCGCAGTTCTGGATTGTCGTCGTCGTCGATGTCGCTGCCGGCACCCTCGTACTCGGCCGAGTGTTCGACGAACTCCTCGTACTCGTCGAACTGCTCCTGTGGAATCTGTGGCGCGGATGCGAATGCACCCGTCGTCGCCGCGACGATGTCCGGATCGTCCTCTAACTGTTGGCGCGCCGTATCGTGATCGTCAGCGACGTTGATGTCCAGATCGGGCGCGTCCTGCGTGTTCGGGAAATCGCCGATATCGAGGCCTGCGTCCTGCAGCATCAGCGCCGGCACGAGCGTTCCGCTCACCGAGAGTTGGGCTCCGACGGCGATCTGCTCGCCGTCGAGGTCTGCGAGTTCCTCGATATCGCTGTCTGGAAGCGTCACGATCGTCGAGAAGTACTGATTCCCGCCGAACGCCGTTCGCATCCCGATGACGTCCGCGAACCCGTCTCCGCCGGGGACGCCCGTCGGCGAGGTGTCGGCGAGCTCTCCCTGCTCGGTCTCGAGCGCTTCGAGCGTTTCGACGTAGCTTCCCGCCGGCTCGAGGTCGATCTCCTCGCCGGTTTCGTCCTCGAGGTACTCCTTCATCGGCGTGTACTCTTCGACGATGTCGGTCTGCTCTTCAGCCGGGTTGAGGATGAACCGAATTCCGTGGTCGGTTTCGCTCAAACAACCCGCCAGTCCGGCGAGCGAGATTGCACCAGTCGTTTTCAAAAACGTTCGTCGCGTGCCACTCCCACCGCGCGTGTGTTCCGGCATATGTAGTACGAGGATTCGGACACTATAAAAATAATGATAGTTGCGTACCGTCCGTCGACATATGTCTATGTCCATTCAAGTTGCGGTTGAATCGTGTGTTACATCCGCGAGCCTGCTATCGATTTCGGATCGTCGACATCTCTGTCGCGGTCGCTCGAGTCGGGTGGACGCACTCGAGAACCGGACCGGTTTAGTAGCCGTTTCCCTCACTAGCGCCCGTGACTCGCCCCACGCTCCTCGTCTACTGCGGGCTCCCGGGCGTCGGCAAGTCGATGGCGTCGTCGTACACGGCGGATCGATTCCCGGCGACGCGATATCGCAGTGACGCGGTTCGAAAACAGCTGTTCTCCGACCCGTCGTACACCGCCGATGAGAGCGCCGCGACGTACGAGGAACTCCTCTCGCGCGGACGTAACACCCTCGAGGCCGACGAACACGTCGTCCTCGACGCGACGTTCCAGTCGAAAGAGACCCGCGATGCGGCGGCGACCGTCGCAGCGGAGGCCGATGCCGAAATCCGCTTCGTTCACGTGACCTGTGCACTCGAGGTCGTCAAAGAGCGAATCGAGAGTCGGACGGAGACGATCAGCGACGCCGAATTCGAACAGCACATGCTCCTCCGAGAGTCGTTCGATCCGCTCGAGCGAGAACACGTCGTGATCGACAACTCGGAGACGATCGAGGAAACGCACGACCAACTCGAGCGACTGGTACTGTAGCGGACCGACAACTCGAGCGACTGATACTGTGGGCGGATCGGTGGCGGTCGCACGCCCGAACCGAGTGTGTACGCGTGTGGCCGCCGATCGCTGGCGAATGCGACGGATCCGACCGAGTTGTCGTCGAACCATCGCGTCTAAGACGTTCCCCTCGAGAGTCTACACATCTGCAGATGACGATGATCAAGGACAGCGTCCACGACTACATCGAACTCGGTCCGACTGCCGAGGCGCTCCTCGACACCGCAGCGATGCAACGACTGCGGTCGATCCGCCAGTTGAGCACGGTTCAACTCGTCTATCCCTCCGCGAACCACACTCGCTTCGAGCACAGCCTCGGCGTCTACCACCTCGCCTCGCGCGCCGTCGACCGACTGGAACTCGAGGCCGACCTCGCCAAGCGCCTGCGCGCCGCGGCGCTGGTCCACGACGTCGGCCACGGTCCCTTCGGCCACCAAACCGAAGCCGCCATCGAGCGTCACCTCGGGCGTCACCACGACGAGATCGAGTGGTTCTTGACCGACAGCGATCTCGGAGACACCCTCGAGGCGCAGGGTCTCGACCCGGAAGCCGTCGCGGCGACCGTCGACGGCCGGGGCCCCTTCGGCGAACTCGTCTCCGGCCCGCTCGACGTCGACCGACTCGATTACCTCGTCCGAGACGCCCACCACACGGGAGTTCCCTACGGCACCATCGATCACGCGCGATTGCTGTACTCGCTCCAGACCGTCGACGGGACGCTCGCCCTCGAGGCGGACGACGTCGCAACCGCCGAGAGCGCGCTGATCGCCCGGACGCTGATGAACGCGACCGTCTACCGCCATCACGTCTCGCGAATCGCGGGTGCGATGCTCGATCGTGCGAGCGAGCGACTCCTCGCCGACGGAGCGGTCGAGGCCGAACGGTTCGCCCGACTGACCGACGCCGAACTGCTCGCGACCCTCGAGGACCACGCACCGACGGCCGAGTTTTCGACCCGTCTGCGCGAACGCCGACTCTACAAGCGGGCGGTCTGGACCCGACGCGACGGCGTTGCCGACCGATTCGTCGGCCTCGAGTACGACCGGACGCGCGCCCTCGAGCGCGAAATCGCCGACGTAGCCGGCGTCGATCCCGCTGCGGTCATCGTCGACAGTCCGTCCGAACCGAGTTCGCCCGAATCCCGGGCCCGAATCGTCGTGGACGGCGAACTCCGGCGACTCGAGGAACGATCGTCGCTGGTCGCCGGATTGGATGCCTGTGCCAGCGAAATCTGGCGACTGGGCGTCTACGCGCGACCGGACGACCTCGAGGCCGTCCGGGAGGCGGCCTCGTCGGTGCTCGAGGTCGAGGCCGACGTGGTTCCGTAGCCGTCGTTTCCGATCGGTGTTGGAACGGCGTCGCGTCGCTTCGATTGCTTGATCTGCGGTGGCACGCGCTGGTGGCACACCCGAGTCTCACGAGGGTGCGCCATTGACACTGCGCGAGGGATGTGTGAGGGAGCGGAGTGACCGAACGAATCGGCTGGGGAGGACGTGGAAATCACCGTGTCCAGCAATTGCAGAGCACTCGTCGTCAGTACACTCGATCCAAGAAGCGAAACAGTAACTACTCACACGCACGTTCCGAATTCGACGTTTCGATTCCACACACTATCAAAGAGAGACGTAGTATTGTCGACCCTGAGACACTGGCACCTAGGGATTCCACACCCTCCCCAACCGATTCACTCGTTCGCACGCTCACTCGCTCTTCCCTCGCGTGCCTCTGTCCCGCGGCTCGCTGTTCGCTCGCCGCGACACAGCACGCGCCACCGCTCGAGGTCTGGTCGGTCCGAAGCGGAACCTCCGTCGCGGATCTCGTGGTCGAGATCCGGGGGTGATCCCAACAACCGTGCTACTCGCCCGAACCGGGCGTCTCGCGTCCGTCCAGTCGCTGCTCGTACTTTTCCAGCGCCTCCTCGAGTGCCTCGCCGGCGTCGATCTCGAGCGAGTCGGCCAGCGCGAGCAGTGCAAAGAGCACGTCGCCGATCTCGTCCGACTCGAGGGTCAGTTCCGCTGGAACGTCCCCGTAGCCGGTCGACGTGTTCGCGTCCTTTCCGAGTTCGCCGACCTCCGAGACGAGGTCGAGCAGTCGGAACTCGGGAGGCGTCTCGAGGCCGTACTCGTCGACGAACGTGGCAACTGTCTGTTGTTCGTCCATGGCTGTCGATCTTTCAGCCGAGTGAAAAACGAATCGGATTCAGTCGAGGCAGATGTACGTCCGAGTCGTCCCAACGCCCTCGAGCGGCCGAATGTCTGAGGTGACCGTCGTGAGAACGTCGTGTGGGTCGTCGCCCTCGAGGTCGGCAATCACGTCGAAGTCACCCGCGACGACGTGGGCCTCGAGGACGTCGTCGCTGTCGCGGACGGCTCGACATACCGAATCGGGCATTTCAGCCGCAACGTCGATCAACACGAATGCGCGAATCATGCTCTCGCAGACTCCGTCGCCGAGTGCCAAATAACGACCCGCGAGCCTCACGATTTCGGACGTGTCGACGAATCCGCCCGTCGACGCGCCGGCACAACACGTTTCCCCAAGCGAGCAGAGTTGTTCGACATGGCCGACACCACCGCAGAAATCGTGTTATTCGACGGCTTCGACGAACTCGACGCGATCGGTCCCTACGAGGTGTTCGAAAACGCCGCCCAGGCTGGCGCGGCCCTCGAGACGAGCCTCGTCACGCTCGAGGAATCCGACTTCGTGACGGCGAGTCACGACCTGCGCGTCGAGACACAGGGGACCCTCGACCAGCCCGATATCCTTGTCGTTCCTGGCGGCGGGTGGACGACTGCAAACGAGGGTGTTCGGGCCGTTGTCGACGACGGCGAGTTGTCGGACGCCGTCGACGAGCGCTTCACGAACGGTGCGACGGTCGCCTCGGTCTGTACCGGCGCGATGGTGCTGGCCGAGGCGGATTTACTCGAGGGCCGTCCCGCGGCGACCCACCCCGTTGCCGAGGACGACCTCGCATCCCACGCCGCGAACGTGGTCGACGAGCGGGTCGTGGACGACGGCGACGTGCTGACCGCAGGCGGCGTCACGTCCGGCCTCGACCTAGCGCTGTGGCTCGTCGAACGAGAATTTGGTGAGGACGTCTCGAGTACGGTGAGCGAAGAGATGGCCTACGAGCGCGACGAGATTTTCGGCTGATCAGGATTCTCGAGTGGGGACATCATTCCGCTCGAGTCCCCACCGATCACCCGGTTCAAGTTCCGGCAGGTCACTCGTTTCGAGTCCCCGCCGATCACTCGCTTCGAGTCTCCGTCGATCACTCGGCCCGAATTCTAGCCAATCACTCGCTTCGAGATCCAGCCTGCTCGAGGAGCAACAGTGCGCCACCGAGCAGAGCGACGTTCTTGAGGAAGTTAATCTTGTTCGCTTGGCGTTCCTCGCCGTCCATCGTCCAGAAGTCGTGAATGCCGGGCGTCGTCCCGAGGAAGAAGACGATGAGCGCGCCGGCGGACGCCCGCGGGAACTTCCAGAGCAAGATTCCGACGTTCGCGACGAAGAGCATGCCCGTGACGAACGGAACGAGGACGTCTGGCGCGGGAACGCCCTTCTCTCTAGCGACCTCGACGCGCTTCTCGTTGTTCTGGAAGCCGTCGATGGCCATGTAGGCCAGAATCCCGCTGTAGAGTGCCCGGCCGACGAACGAGGGTGGATCGGCTTGCGTGGTCCGATCCGTCATCGTTCCCCCTCCGAACCCGAATCAATTACCTCGAGTCGGCCGACGTTGGCTCCGACGCGGCCGACCGTCTCGTACTCGCCAGCATCCGTCCGACGCATGATCCGCCCGTCGACGTCGTCGCGCTGGTCGGGCACGTCGAAGAGCCCTGATCCGCAGATGACGTCCCCGTCGTGGACGGCCCACGCTTCGATAATCTCGTGTGGTTCGCCGGGGAACGAGACCCGTTCGAAGTCGCGGCCGAAGTTCGTCGACTCGAACAGCGCGACCTCGTGGTCGTCGTCGACCCACGCTGGCGGGGCCTCCTCGCCGCCACAGAAGAAGACGGTCCCGTCGTGGACGAACACGCAGCGGATGTACGAGAAGTCGTTGCCCTGATCGAGACGAGTCCACGTCTCGCCGCCGTCGGTCGTCCGGTGGAGGCCGCCCTCGCCGACCGCGTGGCCGAGTCCAAGGTTCTCGAGGTTGATGTCGAGGTACCCCGCCGTCGCCAACCAGACGTCCTCGGTAATCGGCAGGATCTGGTGGACGTCGTCGACGATGGTCTCGCGGCGATCGATCCATGTCTGCCCACCGTCCTCGCTCAGGTGGATCCCGCCGGCTTCGACGCCGGCGATCAGTTGCTCGGGTCGTCCCGGCACGGTCTCGAGCGCGCGCAAGCGCGCGTAGTGGGGATCGATCGGCGACTCCCAGTGGCCTCGAGACGGTAGGTCACGGAATCCCTTCAGCTCCGACCACGACTCGCCCTCGTCGACTGAGCGGTAGATGTAGGGGTCGTTCGTTCCGGCGTAGAGCGCGCCGTCCGCGGTCGCGAGGATCGACCACACCTCGCTCTCGCCGGCGTGCCAGAAGCGATCGCCCAGCGGCACGCCGAGGTCCTCCCACGTCTCTCCGCCGTCGAGCGACCGGTAGGCTCCGCTCGAGGACGCGACGAAGACGCCGTCGGTGTGGCCCCACGACCGGAGCGCGGTGACGACGCCACACTCGAGGACGCGTTCGGCCTCCTCACGCTCGAACGGCACGCTTTCGACTCGGTACAGACCGTCATCTGTCCCGATCAACAGTGGCATACTGTGTCTGTGTATCACTCGCACAATAAAGTTTTACCAGCCTGTAAAACGCTACGTGAGAGTAGCGCACGAGCGATCGAACGATCGAGTGACCTCGGCCTCCGTGGCGAGACGAAGGCGGACTGTCCGGACCGAACTAACGTACCCATGACCTCATCGCACCCGACCAAGCGTCCGACCGATGCAGCGCATCTCGACGACCGAGACGTCGACCTCCCGACGGAGCTTCTCAACCTCCCGTGGATCGACGTTCACAACCACGCACACACGCTCTCGTGGGACGACCGCGAACGCTACGCCCTCTCGGGGTGTCGATCCATGGTGATGGTCTCCTCGGGCTATCACTGGACGCCGTACAAACCCGTACGAGCGTCCGATATCCGCTATCTCTGGGACGACGCGATCAACCGGCGCGCGGCGATCGAACGGAACCACTTCTTCGAAGCCAAACTCGGATTGGGGATCCACACGGGCGTTCGGATCGAGAACCCTGACGAGGTACTCGAGGCGATGGCCGGCTACTGCGACCTCGAGGAGGTTGTCGCGATCGGCGAAACCGGCGTTACCCCCTCCCAGCACGTTAGTTCGTGGGATCTCGACGAACAGCGTGCGATCGTCCAGTCCCAAATGGAACTTGCGGACGCCCACGACCTGCCGGTACTCCTGCACACGCCGAACACCTCGAGCGATTCGGGTCGTTCCTACCGCCCAGAACTCGGAACGCCGGGCTACGAGAAGAATCCTGGTCTGGGACAGGAACCGGTGATCGACGCCGAGAATCCGGCGCTCGAGGCGACGAAGATCGACGTCGAAGCGGCCCGGGACGCGGGCCTAGACGAGGAGCGAGTCGTCGCCTCACACGCCGACGGTAACAACACCGAGTACCTGATGGAGGAGACCGACTGCTACCTGAGCTACACGATCGGTCACTCGTGGCTGATCGGCGTCGACGCCGCAGATGTCGCCGACGCCATCGACGAGTACGGCCCCGACCGGATCATGATCGACACCGACTGTGCGAACGTCCTGAGAACGGACCCGTTCGCGCTGAAACGAGCAATCTTCGAACTCTATCGTTACGGTATCGACGTGGACGCGATCAGGCAGGTAGTGTTGGAGAACCCGCGCGACGTGTTCGACATCGGCCAGTGATCCTCGAGAAAGGGTTCGTCGGCGCTTCGCAGTAGTTGGTAGTTCATTTTTGGATTCCGCCACGGTGACAAATCTGAGGTGGCTGATTCGGTAGGTAGAGAGTGCGGATAGAACGTTTCGGGGCGAATCTGCAGTACCGACCAACCGCCGTTGGGTGGGACTGAAAGGGACTGGCCCGCTCGAGGAGCGAGCAACAGCCGTCGAGCGGCAGGGGATTTCGCGGTAATTCCAACGGTTTTCAGGTCCTGTTCGCACGAACAGACGGGATCACCACACCCTCCCCAGCCGATTCACTCGGTCGCGTCGCTCCCTCGCTCATCCCTCGCGCAGTATCGCCGACCGGCCTCGCTCTCACTCGGTCGGTCGACAGCGCGCGCCACTACAAGAGGATGGTCGAATCGAAGTGAGACTTGGTTCCCCTGTTCTTCCCACGGGTTTGTGACCACCACTGAGTGGCGAAACCGTGCTCCTCTCTACGGTTAGTTGTCGAACGCGCAGGTGTTCGTCAACTCGCCGAGTTCGTCGATTCCGATCGTCACCTCGTCGCCGTCCTCGAGCAAGACAGGGGGCTCCCGGTAGACGCCGACACCCGGTGGCGTGCCGGTGAAGATGAGATCGCCCGGCTCGAGGGTGAACGCCTGGCTGCAGAATGACACCAACTCGTCGATCCCGAAGATGAGGTTGTCAGTGGTCGACTCCTGTAAGCGCTCACCGTTCACCTCGGCCCAGATCTCGAGGTCGTGAGGGTCTGACACTTCATCCGCGGTCACGAGTTCTGGCCCAATCGGGGCGAAGCCGTCGAGGCTCTTCCCCCGAACCCACTGGCCGTCGCCGTGTTGGAGGTCACGAGCCGAGATGTCGTTACCGACGAGGTAGCCCGCCACGTGCTCGAGGGCCTCGTCTTCGTCGACGCGGCGGGCTTCCGTTCCGATGACGACGACGAGTTCGGCCTCGTAGTCGACCTTCTCGGTGAGGTTGGGATCCCAGGAAATCGTGCTCCCGGGGCCGGTCACGGTCGTCGGAAACTTCGAGAAGAGCACGGGTTCGTCGGGGATCGGGTTGTCACCCTCCTCGGCGTGATCGCGGTAGTTGAGTCCGACGCAGACGACCTTCTGCGGATCGCCTACGGGAGCGTGCTGGTCCAGATCGTCGAGGTCGTAGACGCCGGTTCCCGTCTCCACGGCGTGCTCGAGGGCCAGTTGGGCCTTCTGCTGCCACTCCCAACCGGCTAGCAGTTCGGTGCTTTGCCGGGGCAAGTCGACGCCGGCGGCAGCGCCCGCCTCGGCGAGGTTGACGACCGTCTCGTCGTCGGTTCTGGCGCCACACCAGGGCTGTTCCGCGTTCGTCGTCGTGTATTGTCCGAGTCGCATCGTGAGTGAATTGGTGGGTGTGAGTTACTCGAGGTCGATTCCGGCCTCGTCGATCAGTCGCTCACCGGACGCGACGAAGCGGTCGAACTCCTCCTCGACGAGCGGATTGAGCAGTTCGCCGTCTTGCTTGACGGGTTCGCCATCGACGAGCACGGTGTCGATGTGAGAGGTGTCGGACTGGAAGACGACGGTCTGAATCGGGTTGTGACTCGGCGCGGTCATGAAGTCGTCCGTCCGAATCATCACGATGTCCGCGCGCTTGCCCGGCGTGAGCGTCCCGATCTCGTCCTCCAGGTTCAGGGCTCTCGCCCCCTCGATGGTGGCCATCTCGAGGGTGTCTCGTGCAGTGGTCTGGAGTTCCGTGACTTCCTCGTCTCCCTCGAGGATCGCCTGGTTCTCGAACATCCGCTGGACTTGCAGGCCGATCCGCATCTGGCTGGTCATGTCGCCGCTTATGTCCGAGCAGACGTCGACGCCCCACGTCGGCCGGCCACCGGCCTCTATGACCTTTTCGGTGACGGGGATGCCGTGGCCCATCTGCATTTCCACTTCCGGAGTAGACGAAAAGGAGACCTCTTGCTCGACGGCGTGGTCGATGTCCTCCTGGGAGAAGTGGTTCCCGTGGGCGACGTTGACGTCCGGGCCGAGCATGTCCTCGAGGCAGCCAAAGCCCTGGTAGTCGTCGCCGTAGACCGAGGACGGCCAACATGCAGCGCCCATGTGAAGCGTGGCGAGGGCGTCGAGTTCCCGGGCCAGTTCCAGATCGCCGCGGGCGGTCTCGTCGGTACAGAAATCCGGCCCTCGCAACCCGAGTGCGAGGGTGAGCAGGTCGTCGTCTTCGATCTTCTCGGCGTCGAACTCGCGGATTTGCTGTTCGGGGAGACCGACGTCGCTCTCGAACCACCACGTCGCCGCGTCGTCACCCGGCGGGCCGTAGGTGTACACTGCGCGCACCCCGGTATCCTGTAGCGCGTCGACGGCCCGTTCGGCGTGTTCGGGCGTGTTGGGATACGACCAATCCAAGACCGTGGTCGTCCCCGTATAGAGTTTCTCCAGCGCGCCGAAGAGGCCGCCGAGGTACATGTCTTCGGGCTGGTAGAGCCCGGTGATGTTGCCGAGCATATCGTCGAAGTAGTCGCCCATGAGCGACCAGTCCCCGGCGATACCCCGTACCTGCGTCTGTGCGAGGTGGATGTGCGAGTCGACGAACCCGGGAATCACGATGTGGTCGCTCGCGTCGATGACTTCCGCGTTCTCCGCGGATAGCCCCGCTCCGATTTCGACGATTTCCCCGTCCTCGATCAGGATATCCGCGTCGTCTACTTGTCCGATCTCCGGATCGAGCGAGACGACCGTCCCGTGTCGTATGATCGTACGTGCCATAGTCGGGTAGATAATCTAACCACGGGGGCAAAAATTTACCGTCTGGTAAAGAATTCCTCTCGAGCGTTTCTGGAACAAATTTGTTATATATCCATCACCCGCAGTAGGCGTATGAGCGATGCTCGAGAGGGGGAGTCCACCGCGGACACCAAGGAGGTGATCATGGAAGCGACGTTCCGTGCGCTGAGCGAGCACGGCTACAAGGACCTCCGAATGCGCGACATCGGCGAGGAAATGGACCTGACGCGGCAGGTAATCCACTATCACTTCGACGGCAAGTACGACCTCCTCTCGTCCTTTTTAGAACACGTCATCGAGCAGTACGAGGGAAGCGTGGAAGTCGAGGATGACGCCGACCCGCGCACGGAACTCGACGCGCGGATCGACCAGTGCCTGTTCGGCCCGGAGTTCGAGGAGTTCTCCCACTGGGATCGGATGAAAGTCTACCACGAACTGTACACATACGCCCAGAACGACGGCGAACACCGGAAAATCTTCACCGACCACTACGACCGAATTCGCGGGAGTATCGTCGACGTCATCGAGACGGGCATCGAGCAGGGTGCGTTCCGGGCCGTCGACGCCGAACTGATGGGCCAACTCGTGACGGACGTTATCCACGCCGCACGCGGCCGACGCATCTCGCTCGGCCACGAGGACGCCCCGGCGGAGGCTCGAGCGGCCATCGACGAGTTCATCCTCGACTCGCTGTACGCAGAGGGGTAACTCGACCCGCTTTCGAGGTGGAACGTGACCGCTTTCGAGGTGGAACGTGACCGCTTTCGAGGTGGAACGTGACCGCTCTCGAGGTGCAACGTGACTGCTCTCGTGGTGGAACGTGGCTGCTCCCTCGAGTCGCCAAACTCACCGGTTTTGGCCCCGGATGGCCGCCCGATCACTCCTCCTCTCGAGTGCCGAAGACGCCTTCTTCGGCCAACTCGTCGAGTTCGGCTTCGGTGTATCCCAGGTCCCGGAATACGTCTCGGTTGTGTTCGCCGAGAAGCGGCGGCGCACGGTCGAATCCGGTCTCCGCGCGGTCGAACTTCAGCGGGTGTTCGATGACCGGTACCGTTCCGAGTTCGGGGTGCTCGAGTTCGGTGATCGTGCCGCGGGCCTCGACCTGTGGATTCGTCAGCGCCTCCTCGACGTCGTAGACGGGGCCGGCCGGGACGCCGGCGTCCTCGGCGATAATCTCGATCCACTCGTCGGTCGTCTTCGTCCCGAGCGTGGCTTCGATTTCGGCTTCTAACTCCGCTAAGTGGTCGACGCGGTCGGCGTTCGTCTCGAATCGGTCGTCCTCGGGGAGGTCGGGTCGCTCGAGTGCCTCACACAGCTCACCCCAGAGCTTCTCGTTGAGGATACAGACGTTGAGAAACCCGTCTTTGGTCTCGAACGTTTGATACGGTGCGAGCACCGGATCTTTCGTCCCCATCCGCCGCGTCTCGTTGCCCGCGAAGACCTGTCCGGCCTGTTTAGTGAGCCAGGGAAGCGTCGACTCGAGCATCCCGAGGTCAATGTACTCGCCGTCGCCGGTCCGTTCTCGCCGGTAGAGTGCCGTCATCGCCCCGAAAGATGCCCACATCGAAGTGATGAGATCCGTCATCGGTAGCCCCGTTTTGACGGGTTGGCGACCTTCCTCGCCGGTCACGTCCATGATCCCCCCCATCCCCTGTATGAGCAGGTCGTAGCCCGCTCGCTCTCGCCACGGGCCGGTCTGTCCGAACGCGGAAATCGCGAGGTAGATGATGTCCTCGTTGTGTTGTGCGATCGTGTCGTAATCGACCTCAAGTCGCTCTGCGGTGCCCGGCCGGAAGTTCTGGATGAAGATGTCGGTCTCCTCGACGAGTTCGTACAACGCCTCCTTCGCTCGCGGGTTTTTCAGGTCGAGTTCGAGACTCTTCTTTCCGTAGTTGACGGTCCAGTAATATGGCGACTCGCCTTCGATAAACGGCGGTCCAGAGTGGCGAATCGCGTCCCCGTATCCGGGTTGTTCAATTTTGAGTACCTCCGCTCCCTGATTCGCGAGCATCGCCGAGCAGAACCCGCCGGTAACGAACGTCGAGAGATCCAGCACGGTGACTCCCTCGAGAATTTTATCGCGTTCGCTCATCCGTTCCCCTCGGTTCGATGCCTGTCGTTGGTGTGTTCGTATTCCATGGTACAGTGTAATCGACGTGGTCCGCTCGAGCGCGTTACTTGCGAACACACTCCCCGAGTACTTCTCCCGTGACAAACATTGCCTTACCGGTTGGTAAACCTATCGACGGAGGGGTTCGACCATAGGCACACCCGCTCTCGCAAACGAAACCCGAATCCAGCCCAACCGCTAAATGCGACGGTCGGGTACGCCCGGTCACAATGAAGGCAGTGTTGTTCGACATGGACGGCGTCCTCGTCGACAGCGAGACCTACTGGTCGACGTTCGAACACGAGGAGTTGTTTCCCGACGCCCTCCCCCACGAAGACATCGACCGCGCCGGAACCAGCGGCATGAACTTTCGCGACATCTACGACTACCTCGAGGGCGAGTACGGAACCGAAATCTCTCGGTCCGAGTGGATCGATCGCTTCGACGCGGCCGCCGAAACCATCTACACCGAACGCGTGTCCCTCCTCGACGGTCTCCACGACTTACTCGAGGAACTCGACGAACGGGGCGTCCACACGGCACTCGTCTCCTCCTCGCCCCATCACTGGATCGAACAGGTTCTCGAGCGATTCGACCTCGAGGGTTCTTTCGACCGCGTCGTCAGCGCCGACGACATCGACGCGCCGAGTAAACCGAATCCGGGCGTCTTCGAACACGCGGCGGCCGAACTGGACATCTCGCCTGCCACCTCACTCGTCGTCGAAGACTCCGAAAACGGGATCGAAGCCGCTTCTCGAGCCGGAACGACCGTCGTCGCCTACCGAATCGAGGCCCATGGCGACCTCGACTACTCGTCGGCCGACCACGTCGTCGAGACGCCCGCCGAGGTTCGAGAGACGGTGCTCGAGGAGGTACGCTAAGCGGCGGCTTCGCCCATCTCACGTGCGAGCGCTTCCGTGTCGCGTTCACCGTCGTTGCCCGCCTCGCTGGAACACGTTGTAGAGCCAACCGAACGTGATCCCCATCGCGAAGCCGTCGGCACCAGCCCAGACGACGCCGGCGAGGGTGCCGCCGTCGTCCGACTCGAAGCCGGGGTACATATCCGCGAACAGGCCTCGCCACTCCTCGGCGATACCGACTCGAGAGAGCATTCCGATCAGTCCGATGCTGAGTGCCATCGTCGTCCCGCAGGCGAACCCGAACGCCATCGGATCGAGGTCTTCGTAATCGCCGTCCAACTCGTCCATCGTCGGTGCCGGATCTCGCGGTCGATTCTGTGATTCCATCACGAGCATCTCCACTGCCCGACGTGAAAGTAACACGACGCGCGAATTCCGGCCTTCGCTCCAGAGCGGTGCACGCAGACGATCCGCCGTAAGCCAGTACCGGTGCGACTGCAGACGTGTCGAGGTTGCACCGGTACACGACCACGGCAGACCGTATCAGACGACGTCGACGGTCCGCGTCGACTCGAGTGGTAACAGCGACTCCTCGGGAAACGTGACGGTGACGGTGAACTCAAGTTCCTCGGCGTCGGCCCCGAAGACGCCCACGGGAACGGTCTCCTCGCTTCGCAGGTAGGTCTTCGTGCTGGTCATCTCGACGCCGTTGACGGTGACGCGGACGCCCGCGCGGGCGGGTTCACCCACGTTCCTGACGGTTACGTCACAGACCTCGTTCTCTCCGGTTGCGACGGTCTCGGGAAACTGTCCCCAGTCGAATTCGATCGAGGGCAGCGACTGGGCACCCTCGTAGACCGATTCGGCGACCCCCTCCGTCAGCCCCGCGTCGACGAGGCCACCGATTCCCGCTTCGACGAGGTCACCCGGCGTCGTCAGCCCCTCCGAGGCGAGTTTGCTCGCCCGACCCGGGCCAACCTGATCGATGGCCGTCAATCCGACCGCGTCTTCGGCGACGCCGTTCTCGATTCTGGCTTCGACTCGCTTGGCGAGGTTCGCCGCGTGCGGTCCGGCGAGTCGATCGAGGAAGGCTCCGAGCGCTGAGACGAGTCGCGTCGCGTTGCGTCGGATCACCCAGGCGTCGCTCGCGAGTTCTGTCGGCGTCGAGCCGTTCGCAGCACCTCGCAAAATTGCGAGCACCTTTCGCTGGCCCGCCTCGAGATCCTCGGTCTCGTGGCCGACCAACGTCGCGCTGATCGCGTCGCGCTCTGACTGACGAGCAGACACCGAGTCGAACTCCTCTGCCGTCGCGACGCCCTCGAGCACGTCGTCGGCCTCGAGAACCGCCCTGTCCTCGCTGACCCGATCACAGAGTTCCGCGAACGTCGCGGCCGTCTCGAGGCGCAAGTAGTACTTCGAGGCGAGGACGCCCCGAGGGGTCGGCTCGATCGAGAGATCGTCGGCGTCCATCTCGACGAAGCCGCGCTCGACCAGCCCCTCGAGGCAGTCTCGGACGCGCTGGCGGAGGTTTGGAAAGTCGTATTCTTCGGGTTTCGACTGGCCGCGGACGTAGTAGAAGGTCGTCTCGAGCCAGTCCATCACCTCCTCTAAGTCCGTGATCGTCCCCATCGCGATCTCGGCGTTGAGGTGGGTCTCGAGCGTCTCCGCGAGTCGGGATTCGATCTCCTTGCCGTCTCGGAGGAGCCGTCGGTACTTGTCCGCGTCCGAGCCGTCACAGACGACCCAGCCGTAGCCGACGTCGTCGTAGCCGGGGCGTCCCGCACGGCCGAGCATCTGGAGCACGTCGAGGGGACTCATGTCCACTTCTCCCTCGAGGGGGTCGTGGATCTTCGTGTCGCGGATCACGACGCAGCGCGCGGGCATGTTGACGCCCCAGGCCAGCGTCGAGGTCGAAAAGAGCAGTTCGATGTGACCCTCCTTGAACCACTGCTCGACGAGGTCTCGCTCCGTCTTCGAGAGGCCCGCGTGGTGGAACGCGACGCCGTCGAGGACGGAGTTTCGAAGGGTGTCGTTGTCGAGTGCGGCTTTCGACTCGTCGTGGAACTCGATGTCGCCGCGAACGCCCATCGGAACGTCTCGCTCGGCGATTTCGTCTCGAGCCTTCTTGGCCGCCTGCACGGTGTCCTGTCGGGAGGAGACGAAGACGAGCGCCTGGCCGTCCTCCCGGAGGTGTGGCTCAGCGAGGTCGATCGCGCGATAGAGCCGGCGGTACTTGTCCGCGAAGGAGTTCTCGCCGTGCGTGTAGGTCTTGACGCCCGCGTTCAGGTCGACCGGTCGGTACTCGTCGCCGAACTCGAAGGTCGTTTCCGCGGGGGCGTCGAGCCACGCCGCCACGTCGTCGACGTTCGGCATCGTCGCCGAGAGTGCGACCACGCGGGGATCACAGAGCCGACGCAGGCGAGAGACCGTCACCTCGAGCACCGAGCCGCGTCGGTCGGCGTCGAGAAGGTGGACCTCGTCGATGACGCAGACGTCGATATCGGTGACGAAGTCGTACCGGCGCGACTCGTGTTTTCGGGTCGCCGAGTCGAGTTTCTCCGGCGTCATCACGAGGATGTCCGCGCGTCGCGCGCGCCGCGGATTCAGATCCCGCTCGCCGGTGACGACGTAGACGGAGTAATCCAGACTCTCGAATCGGTCCCAGTCGTCTTCCTTTTCGTTCGTCAGCGCTCGCAACGGGGCGATAAACAGCGCCGTTCCGCCGTCGGCGAGCGCCTTACAGATCGCCAGCTCCGCGAGGGCGGTTTTGCCCGAGGCGGTCGGCGCGCTCGCGACCACGTTTTCCTCGGATTCGAGCAATCCGGGCAGTGCCTCGCGTTGCATCCGGTTGAACTCCTCGAAGGCAAAGGCGTCGGCGAATTCGGGGAGAACCTCGGCGACCTCCATCACACGAAAACGGGGAGTGGCGGGTCAAAGGCGTTTCCTTCGAGTCGCGAGTCCGACTCGAGTCACACAGCGAAACGGAGGCGTCTCGATCTCGCGACCCGACTATCGGCCGGTGAGGGTCGACGCGAGGACCGCTCCCGCGGTCGCGAACACCAGCGGGTAGAGGATGCCGGCGAGCAAGATCGCAGGGAGGAGTTCCGGTGCAATGCTTCCGCTCATCTCGATCGGTCCGAACGTCCCTTCGCTGCTGGATTCGGCGACGTGGGCGCCGATACTGACGACGATTGCGTACCCGATCGTAACCGGTGCAGCGGCGAGGACCGCGTCGCCGATATCACTTACGTGCCACTGAGCAGCCAGAATTGCCCCAATAGTGAACAACACGAGTGGCGGCAGCACGTACAGCAACGTTGCGCTCGTACTCCCGGATTCGGCGATGAGGTTGGCGGTATCCGTTCCGCCCCACGCGCCGAACTCGCCACTGGTCTCGATGTCGACGAGGTGAGCGTTGTAGAAGTACCAGGCGACGCCTTTCCAGTCGGCAACGTCGTCACCCACGGCCTCGCGGGCCTCATCGATGATGAGGACGTACGACGCGAGGTACCCAATCGCGGCCGCCAGCACGCCGAGTCCGGCACTCGCCGCGACACTCGAGCCACGCGATGCTGGACCGTCGTTGGCTGTCGCCAATCGTGACATTGTATCGGGTCCGAAAGCCAGTTGATATAATGAGTCTTGTGGTTTTCACGGAAATTTATGAAAAATATTCAACCATAGCAAACGCACTCTAAAGCGGTACTCTCCGGGGGTATGGCCACTTAGACGACCTGATCGTTCGACGATGTCTCGTCGAGTTGGTCACTCAGGAGACTCGAGGCCCGCTCCGGACTCGGCACGCGCTCGAAGGTCAGTTCGGGGTCGCCCGACCCGGCCGTGTACACCGTGAGATCGCCGTAGCCGAGTGCACGGCCGATCATCGACTGGTTGAGGCTCGTGTTCTGGACGCGATCGAGGCGAAACTGGGTCACGTCTCTCGAGATCACGCCGTATTTCTTGTACAACTCGGAGGTCGTGATCACGTAGCGGGTGTTCGTCCAGACGAGGTAGCGAGCGCCCGCGAGGGCGAGGCCACCGATCAGGAGGAGGACTCCCAGAACCGTCAGAACGCCGACGCCGTCGCTCGCGGTCCACCCGGCGAGGACGAATCCGAAGAGGGTGAGGACGAGTCCGGCGGGGAGCCCAACCCCCATCGTGATCGGATGTGGCCGACTCTCCCAGACGACGTCGTCTTCGTCGCTGATATGGAACCAGTCGGGAGTCGTGCTGAACGCCATGGACCGTGGCTATTCTACTCTCTCTGGTAAATCTACCGGGAGTACGATCCCCATACAGTCTTGATACCCTGAAATTCCTCCGCTCCAATCGAAACGAACGGGGTGGTTTCGATTGTAGCCAGCGACGATAGCACTGGTTTAGAAGTGGCTTGCCCGGAGGTGGAAACCAGTCCGTACTCGGGCTCGAGTCGGCTTCGTCTCGAAATTCCCGGTAGCCACGGCCCCCGGATCACCACGGTTTTTCACGGTGGGACCCTTCGTTCCGGTATGAGCACCACTCGCAAACCCGACTGGCTCAAGATGCGGCCGCCGTCGGGTCGGGAGTTCGCGGGGATTCGGGAGACGCTGCGCGAGCGGAACCTCCATACCGTCTGCGAGGAGGCCAACTGCCCGAACCTCGGTGAGTGCTGGTCCGGCGGGGCCGGAACGGGCGAGAGCTCGGGCGGCACGGCGACGTTCATGTTGATGGGCGATCGCTGCTCTCGAGCCTGCAACTTCTGTGACGTCCAGACCGGGGGAATGGAGGCCCTCGACCCCGACGAACCCGCGAACGTCGCGGACGCAGTCGCCGAGATCGGACTCGACTACGTTGTCCTGACGAGCGTCGACCGAGACGACCTACCGGATCAGGGGGCGGGCCACTTCGCGGAGACGATTCGCGAGATCAAGGATCGACACCCGGGGATTCTCGTCGAAGTCCTCATTCCGGACTTTCAGGGGGAGGCTCGCCTCGTCCGAAAGATCATCGACGCCGAACCGGACGTCATCGCACACAACATCGAAACCGTCGAACGCCTGCAATTTCCCGTCCGCGATCGCCGCGCGGGCTACGAACAGAGCCTCTCCGTCCTCGAGCAAGTCGAGCGCGAGTCTGACATCTACACGAAAACGTCGATCATGCTCGGCCACGGCGAGTACGACCACGAAGTCTACCAGACGATGGCGGACCTGCGCGAGCGCAGCGTCGACATCGTCACGCTCGGGCAGTATCTCCGGCCTTCGAGCGACCACCTCGAGGTGAAACGCTACGATCACCCGGACAAGTACGAGACGTGGCGTCGCGTCGCGGAAGACGAACTGGGCTTTCTCTACTGTGCCAGCGGACCGATGGTTCGCTCGTCCTACAAGGCCGGCGAACTGTTCGTCGACGCCGTCTTGCGCGAGGGCAAGAGCGTCGCGGAGGCGAGAGCGGATGCTCGAGGCGCATCCAGTGCCGGCCAGACGCACTCTCGAAGCTAACGAACTCGAGCGTTCGGTCTCGACCGATGGACGACGGTCTCGACGGACGGGCGTTCGTGGTTTTGCTGGCGTGTGGTTTCGAACCAGATATTCGCACTCGAGTTGTCCCCTTCTGTGCTGTCCGCTATTCTCACCCCACAAACGCGAACGCCACTCACCAGCGCGCCTCGGGCGACCGTCACACTCCCCGTCGAAATGTACCGGCCCCCAATTCGGACGATACTAGCCAAAACTGATCAAACACGTCCACTTTTGACGGACTCGAGTGGAAGAAATACCGCTCTGATACCCTATTTTGGGAAACTCCTTTATTGTGAGCGATTGTTCCCTAGGGTATGTACAGGTGGGTTTACCCGTGAGTACGCTACAACGCAGCCCCCGAGACCGAGTACAGATTCTCGACGAGTCTGGACGGGTCCTCGAGGATGCCGACGTCCCCGACCTGACCGACGAGGAACTCGTCCAGATGTACGAGCAGATGCGCCTGATTCGTCACTTCGATGAACGGGCCGTAAGCCTCCAGCGCCAGGGTCGAATGGGGACGTACCCCCCGTTGTCCGGACAGGAAGCCTCCCAGATCGCCAGTGCGTACGCACTCGCCGACGACGATTGGGTGTTCCCGAGTTACCGCGAACACGGCACCGCGCTGGTTCGAGGAATGAGCCTCGAGCGAACGCTGCTCTACTGGATGGGCCACGAACAGGGCAACCAGATTCCAGACGACGCGAATATCTTCACCGTCGCGGTTCCGATCGCGACGCAGATCCCCCACGCGACGGGGGCCGCCTGGGCCTCGAAGCTCAACGGAGAGGAAAAAGCGTTCCTCTGTTACTTCGGCGACGGCGCGACGTCGGAGGGTGACTTCCACGAAGGGCTCAACTTCGCCGGCGTCTTCGACACGCCGACCGTCTTCTTCTGTAACAACAACCAGTGGGCTATCTCCGTTCCGCGAGAGCGCCAGACGGCCAGCGCCACGCTGGCCCAGAAGGCCGAAGCGTACGGCTTCGAGGGCGTCCAGGTCGACGGGATGGATCCACTCGCCGTCTACAAGGTCACTCGAGACGCCGTCGAGAAGGCAAAGAATCCCGACGCCGTCGAGAGCGACGGCGCGGCCGGGCGAGCGACGCGCCCGACGCTGATCGAAGCCGTCCAATACCGCTACGGCGCGCACACGACCGCCGACGATCCCTCTGTCTACCGCGACGACGAGGAAGTCGAACACTGGAAAGGAAAGGACCCGATTCCGCGACTCGAGCAGTACCTCCGACACGAGGGCATCCTCGACGACGAGCGCGTCGAGCGAATCGACTCGGAAATCGAAGAGCGCGTCGCCGACGCGATCGACACCGCAGAGTCGGTTACACGCCCGGATCCGGAGGAAATATTCGCACACGTTTACGAGGGTATGCCCCGACGCTTACAACGACAGCTCGAATATTTCGAATCGATTCGCGAGCGACACGGCGACGACGAGCTCCTGGAAGGATAATATGGCAACACACGAGACACGATCGCAAACACACGACGAATCGGAGCGTCTCACGCTGGTCGAAGCAGTGAGAGACGGCTTGCACACCGAGATGGAACGCGACGACGACGTCCTCGTCATGGGCGAAGACGTCGGGAAAAACGGCGGCGTCTTCCGGGCGACGGAGGGCCTCTACGAGGAGTTCGGCGATGATCGCGTCGTCGACACGCCCCTCGCGGAGTCGGGTATCGTCGGAACGGCCATCGGAATGGCCGCCTACGGAATGCGCCCCGTCGCCGAGATGCAGTTTCTGGGCTTTATCTACCCCGCGTTCGACCAGATCGTCTCGCACGCTGCACGGCTACGCACGCGATCGCGCGGGCGATACACGTGTCCGCTGGTCGTCCGCGCGCCCTACGGCGGCGGAATCCGTGCGCCCGAACACCACTCCGAGTCCTCGGAGGCGATGTTCGTCCACCAGCCCGGGCTCAAGGTCGTCATGCCATCGACCCCCTACGACACGAAAGGCCTCCTCACGAGCGCGATTCGCGATCCGGACCCAGTGATCTTCCTCGAGCCGAAGCTCATCTACCGGGCGTTCAGAGAGGACGTCCCTACGGACTCCTACGAGGTACCGATCGGCGAGGCCGCCGTTCGCCGGGAGGGAAGCGACATCTCGGTCTACACGTGGGGGGCGATGACTCGACCGACGCTCGAGGCTGCGGAGAACCTCGAGGGCGAGATCGACGCCGAAGTGATCGACCTGCGGACGCTTTCGCCACTCGACGAGGAGACCATCGTCGAATCGTTCAAGAAGACGGGCCGCGCGGCGGTCGTCCACGAAGCGCCGAAGACAGGCGGACTCGGTGCCGAAATCGCCGCGACGCTCCAGGAGGAGGCCCTGCTCTATCAGGAAGCGCCGGTCGAACGGGTCACGGGCTTCGATACGCCGTTCCCGCTGTACGCACTCGAGGACTACTACCTGCCCGAACCGGCGCGCATCGAAGACGGCATTCGAGACGCGGTGGGGTTCTGAGATGGTCCGCGAGTTCAAGCTACCGGACGTCGGTGAGGGCGTCGCGGAGGGCGAATTGGTCTCGTGGCTGGTCGACGAAGGTGACGAGGTCACGGAGGATCAACCGGTCGCGGAGGTCGAAACCGACAAGGCGCTCGTCGAAGTCCCCTCGCCGGTCGACGGCACGGTCAGCGAGTTACACTACGCGGAAGGCGACGTGATCCCCGTCGGCAACGTCTTTGTGACGTTCGCGCTCGAGGGCGAGGACGACGCGGAGACGGCCGCCGAGGACGAAGCCGGCGAATCCGCAGCGACGGCCGGAGACGAAGAGACGGAACCAGCAACGGACGCCGAATCAGCGACGACGGACGAGGAGGGCGAGGCCGGCAGTTCTGGCGCGATCGGTGCCGAGACCGAGGAGACTGGGACGCCCCAGGATCGCGTCTTCGTCCCCCCCAGACTCCGTCGCAAAGCCCGCAAGGAGGGACTCGACCTCTCGAGCGTGCAGGGCAGCGGCCCTGGCGGTCGGATCACCGCGGCCGACATTCGAGCGGCGAGCGCAGCCGACGATGGCGGGCAGGCAACCCCTGATTCTGGGTCGAGTGACACGGAGACGGCTGACGACTCGAGTGACACCGGCGACGACCGAGCAGGGATGGAGGCGACACCGACGACTTCCCCCGCTTCCGGGGGTTCGTCCGCTCCATCGGCCGGCCTCGAGGACGCAGACCGTGAACAGACGCTGGCTGCGCCCGCAACTCGTCGGATCGCCGAGGAGGAAGGAGTCAATATCGACGCCGTCCCCGCTGTCGAAGAACGTGACGGCCAACCGTTCGTGACTCCCGACGCGGTTCGCGAGTACGCCGAGGCCAAGCGACAGGGGGCTGAGACCGAGGGACTCGAGGCCGGTGCAGCGGCTGATGCGACCGGCGTCGACTTCTCGGCTGGCGAGCGCGAACGCCGCGAACCCTTCGCCGGCGTCCGCAAACGGACCGCCGACGCGATGGTCGAGTCGAAGTTTACCGCTCCCCACGTGACCCACCACGACGAGGTCGACGTCACCGCTCTCGTCGAGGCTCGCGAGGACCTGAAGCCTCGCGCTGCTGATCGCGGGATTCAGCTGACCTACATGCCCTTCATCGTCAAGGCCGTCGTGGCAGCGTTGAAGGAGTACCCGGAGATGAACGCGGTCATCGACGACGACGCCGAGGAGATCGTCTACCGTGATTACTACAATATCGGCATCGCGACCGCAACCGACGCCGGACTGTTAGTGCCGGTCGTCGAGAACGCCGACCGGCAGGGGCTCTTAGCGCTCGCGTCCTCGATGAACGAACTGGTTCAGAAGGCTCGCGAACGTACGGTTAGCCCCACCGAACTGCAGGGATCGACGTTCACCGTCACCAACGTCGGTGGCATCGGCGGCGAGTACGCGACGCCGATCCTCAACTACCCCGAAGCGGGCATTCTCGCGGTCGGCGAAATCAAACGCAAGCCACGCGTCGTGACCGACGAGGAGGGCACCGAGACGATCGAACCGCGATCCGTCCTGACGCTCTCGCTGTCGTTCGATCACCGACTCATCGACGGTGCAATCGGCGCACAGTTTATGAACACCGTGATGGAGTCTCTCGAAAACCCACACTTACTACTGCTCGAGTGACCGTAGCAGAACTACCGACTACTACGACCTATGAACGCTGACACACAACACACGAGGGAGGGACCGAACTGATGGTCGTCGGAGACGTCACGACCGCGACGGACGTTCTGGTGATCGGAGCCGGCCCCGCGGGCTACGTCGCTGCGATCCGCGCCGGACAACTCGACCTGGACGTCACGCTCGTCGAGAAGGAAGCCTACGGAGGGACCTGTCTGAACCACGGCTGCATCCCCTCGAAGGCGCTGATCACGGCGACCGACGTCGCACACGGGGCCGCCACAGCCGAGGAGATGGGTATTCACGCCGATCCCGCGATCGACCTCTCGGGGATGGTCTCGTGGAAAGACGACGTCGTCGACCAACTCACGAGCGGCGTCGAGAAGCTCTGCAAGGCGAATCAGGTCTCCCTGCTCGAGGGAACCGCCACGTTCGTCGACGAGCACACCGCCCGAATCTCTCACAGCGGCGAGGGACAGGGCTCCGAGAGCCTCGAGTTCGAACACGCGATCGTCGCCACCGGTTCGCGCCCGATCGCCATTCCTGACTTCTCGTTCGACGCCGATCCCGTGATCGACTCGCGACAGGCGCTCGCACTCGATTCCGTCCCCGACTCGCTGGTCGTGGTCGGTGCAGGCTACATCGGCATGGAACTGGCGAGCGTCTACGCCAAACTCGGGACGGACGTCACCGTCGTCGAAATGCTGGATTCGATCCTGCCGGGATACGATGACGACCTCAAACGGCCGGTCAAACAGCGAGCGAACGATCTGGGAATCGAGTTCGTCTTCGAGCACACCGCCTCCGAGTGGTACGAACCGGACGAACACGTTCGCGTCGTCGCCGAACCCGTCGACGGTGCGGCAGCCAACGGCGGCAGCGCCGAAGCGATCGAGGAAGAACGCCTCGAACTCGACGTCGAGAAGGTCCTCGTCGCCGTGGGCCGCGAACCGGTCTCGGACACGCTCGACCTCGAGGCCGCCGGCGTCGAAACGGACGACCGTGGAATTATCCAAACCGATACGCGCGCGCGTACGAACGTCGACCACATCTTCGCCGTCGGTGACGTCGCCGGCGAGCCGATGCTCGCCCACAAGGGTAGCATGGAAGGACAGACCGCTGCGGAGGTTATCGCCGGCGAACCGGCCGCGATCGACCACCAAGCGATGCCCGCCGTCGTCTTCACCGATCCCGAGATCGCGACCGTCGGACTGACCGAATCCGACGCCGAAGAAGCGGGTTACGACCCCGTCGTCGGGCAGTTCCCCTTCCGGGCCAGCGGTCGCGCACTGACGACCGGCGACGCCGACGGCTTCGTCAAAATCGTCGCCGAGGAATCCGATGGATACGTCCTCGGAGCCAGCATCGTCGGCCCCGAAGCCTCCGAACTGATCGCCGAACTCTGTCTCGCGATCGAGTTGGGCGCCACGCTCGAGGACGTCGCGTCGACGGTCCACGCCCACCCAACGCTCTCCGAGTCGGTGATGGAAGCCGCAGAGAACGCGCTCGGTCACGCGATCCACACGCTGAACCGGTAGCCCGCCGTCGCGGCGAGATTTTGATTCGCCGACTCTCTCGTTTTCGGAACGTATCGTCCCGGTACGCGCTGGAATGTGCGTCGAACTTCTCGACCGATGGGAACTCTCGCTCCCATCTTCTCTCCCCAGTCCCAACTATCGACTGAAGCCATGACGCCCACCACTCCCCACCGAATCCGTCGGCGTACCGTCCTGTCGATCGCAGCCACGGGCACACTCGGTGGACTCGCCGGCTGTGCGTCGTTGCTCGAGAGCGACGACGATACCGGCGACACGGACGACGAAAACGACGACGACGACCCACTCACCGACTACGAGTACACCGAACCGCCACAGATCGTCGAGATCGCTGATCAGGGGTACGAATCGACCCTCCGGACGGTCCCGGCCCGATACGAACTCGTCAGTGCCGATTCGCCGGACGGTCCAGTCGAACTCCCCGAAGTCTGGGCCTGGCAGGCGGACGACCTCGGCCCGTCCGTTCCCGGACCCATCTACCGACTGTCCGAAGGCGACACGTTCGAACTCACCTACGACAACAGCGATCACAATCGTTCACACACCGTCCACGTCCACGCCGTCGGAAAATCATGGGAGGACGACGGCGCACCAGTCAGCACCCGCGAACACGTCAATGCTGGCGAGAGCCACACCTACACGCTCGAGGGCGACGTCCCCGGCACGCACGTCTACCACTGCCACTACCAAACGCACAATCACCTTGACATGGGAATGTACGGCATCCCCCGCGTCGATCCCGAGGGGTACGAGCCACCGGACCAGGAGTACTTCTTCACGCTGCGAGATTGGGATACCGACCTCCACGAGTGGGAAGCAGGCGGCGACGCCGAGTACGACCCGGTCGAACGATCCTCCGACGCGTACACGCTCAACGGCCGTAGCGCGCCGACGACGTTCCACCCCGAACTCGGAACGCCGCTGATCGTCTCGGAAGGTGACACCGTTCACCTCCACATCGCGAACAACGGCTACGAATCACACCCATTCCACACGCACGGTCACCGATTCACCGTTATCGAGAAAGACGGCGCACCAATTCCAGAAGCGGCCCAGCACGAAGAGGACGTCATCACCATCGGCCCCGCCGAACGCTACACCCTCGAGTTCGAAGCCGACGCCGACCCGGGAATATACCCGGCTCACTGTCACAAGGTCCACCACGTCACCACCGAGGGAAGTTATCCCGGTGGAATGGCGACCGCGATCGTCTACGAGGACGCCACAGAAACCGACGAATTCGCAGAAATCATGGAGGAAGCCGGCTACGACGGCTGAAAACGAATTCCAGATTCGTTCTTACTGCACGTACAGCGAGTACGCGATGACGACGAACCCGGCCAGAACGAGCAGGCTCTCGAGTAAGATTCCCGTCGCGAGTTGCACGCTGAGTAACTCATAGAGCAATCCCGCCAGCACGAGTCCGAGCGTCACGAGGCCGAACCCGAGCGCGAGCATTCCGAGCGCGCGCTGGCGCGTTCGCCTGTACGCCTTGAACGCGATGTAGGTGATCGCGCTCCCGACGACGAGGACGAGCGTCTTGACGACCGCGAGCGCGAGCGCAATTTCGGTTCCACCGACATCGATCGGACTCATGTTTCCTTTCGCACCTCCGACCACAACTCGGCCAATCGTTCGTCCGCCGTCCGGGCCGGTCGCTCGATCTGAACTGCGAGCGAGCGGTCGTCGTCTAACACGATCGTAATCTCGTTGAACGCAACCGCGTATTTGCTTGCGTGATGTCCATCCTGTCGAATTTCGGTCGACTCCTCGAGTAACGTCGCGTCGGTTAGCACCTCGAGTTTGCGATACAGCGTCGACTGTGGGATCTCACACGCGGACGTGAGCTCCGACGCCGTCATCGGCTCCTCGAGGCTCCGGATAATTTCACGACAATCGGGGTCGTCGAGCGCAGCGCAGATCTCCTCTGCTGGCGGCGTTGACTCCGACGCGATCGGATCCCGGACCATTCGTGTATCTCTTACGACGCGCGTGGTTTATCGGCATCGATGCATTCGCACGTACGCACCGACTCAGTCGCACTCGGTCACGACAGGTTCTTGCGCGTGCACGCTCGAGACCAATTTACGCGGGTCTCATTCGGCCCGACCGTGCCTGCAAGGGTGGAATGACCGGCCGACCTCCGCCCGCGTGATATTCTACACTGACCACGTGCTCGTTCTGGAGTCGCGACCGTACCCGAAATCCTCGAGAGCACGGTACGTCGATGGCAGTATTCTTCGAACAGTGTAAAATCGTCCCATGGTAGCGGGTTCCTATGGCCGTCTCGTTCGACGGCCTTATGTATGTACCCACCATCCGATAGTAATGCGAACGACGTGGCGCACTCCGCTACGTCCCCTCTGGCCGTTTCCCGGCACGGAGGTTGACACTCCATCCACCTGTACCGATCCCGCTGGTTCATCCAGTGGGTGTGTCGTATGGGGGTATCTGCCGTTGATCTGTTGGGCCGATGTCGATTGGCTCGGCGATCCGATGCCCTTATACGTCCCAGGGCGTTCAGATAGAATCGTAATCGCTCGCCGGATGCGACTTCCGGCGAGCTTCGATCCGACGCCCTTAAGTGTATAAGGCAACTCGGATGGAATGCAAAAGAAAATGTGATCGATGGGGCGTTCAACTCGCTCCATCAGCATGGATCACTCCGGTTCGAAGGGGTTATGTACCCCGGATGGCTTAGGAGTAGATCCGAAGGAAATGAGAATCCTACCCCTGCGGTCCGCCGTATAGATGGGATTTGATGTTAGCCTTGGTAGTTCGGTGTCGCTTGATCGGTCGGCGATCTGGGGGACATCGAACGTGGACCCATGTGTGAGTGTGTATCTTGGATACGACATTCACCGCCAAATTTAGCCCTCCCAGCTCATTGGGGCTGGGAGTTAGATAGCATTCCGGTTGATCCTGCCGGAGGTCATTGCTATTGGAGTCCGATTTAGCCATGCTAGTTGCACGAGTTTAGACTCGTAGCAGATAGCTCAGTAACACGTGGCCAAACTACCCTATGGATCCGAATAACCTCGGGAAACTGAGGCTAATGCGGAATACCGCTCGCTGCCTGGAAGTGGCGCGAGCGCGAAACGTTCAGGCGCCATAGGATGTGGCTGCGGCCGATTAGGTAGACGGTGGGGTAACGGCCCACCGTGCCGATAATCGGTACGGGTTGTGAGAGCAAGAGCCCGGAGACGGTATCTGAGACAAGATACCGGGCCCTACGGGGCGCAGCAGGCGCGAAACCTTTACACTGCACGCGAGTGCGATAAGGGGACTCCGAGTGCGAGGGCATATAGTCCTCGCTTTTCACCACCGTAAGGTGGTGGTGGAATAAGTGCTGGGCAAGACCGGTGCCAGCCGCCGCGGTAATACCGGCAGCACGAGTGATGACCGCTATTATTGGGCCTAAAGCGTCCGTAGCTGGCCGCACAAGTCTATCGGGAAATCTGCGTGCTTAACGCGCAGGCGTCCGGTGGAAACTGTGTGGCTTGGGACCGGAAGATCCAGAGGGTACGTCTGGGGTAGGAGTGAAATCCCGTAATCCTGGACGGACCGCCGGTGGCGAAAGCGCTCTGGAAGGACGGATCCGACGGTGAGGGACGAAAGCTCGGGTCACGAACCGGATTAGATACCCGGGTAGTCCGAGCTGTAAACGATGTCTGCTAGGTGTGACACTGGCTACGAGCCAGTGTTGTGCCGTAGGGAAGCCGTGAAGCAGACCGCCTGGGAAGTACGTCCGCAAGGATGAAACTTAAAGGAATTGGCGGGGGAGCACTACAACCGGAGGAGCCTGCGGTTTAATTGGACTCAACGCCGGACATCTCACCAGCATCGACAACGTGCCGTGAAGGTCAGTGTGATGAGCTTACTGGAGCCGTTGAGAGGAGGTGCATGGCCGCCGTCAGCTCGTACCGTGAGGCGTCCTGTTAAGTCAGGCAACGAGCGAGACCCGCACTCCTAATTGCCAGCAACACCCTTGTGGTGGTTGGGTACATTAGGAGGACTGCCAGTGCCAAACTGGAGGAAGGAACGGGCAACGGTAGGTCAGTATGCCCCGAATGTGCTGGGCGACACGCGGGCTACAATGGCCACGACAGTGGGATGCAACCCCGAAAGGGGGCGCTAATCTCCGAAACGTGGTCGTAGTTCGGATTGAGGGCTGAAACTCGCCCTCATGAAGCTGGATTCGGTAGTAATCGCGCCTCAGAAGGGCGCGGTGAATACGTCCCTGCTCCTTGCACACACCGCCCGTCAAAGCACCCGAGTGAGGTCCGGATGAGGCCCCTGTACGGGGGTCGAATCTGGGCTTCGCAAGGGGGCTTAAGTCGTAACAAGGTAGCCGTAGGGGAATCTGCGGCTGGATCACCTCCACAGACCGGGACTGGGGCGTCGCCCCAGCCCAGAAGCCGTGACGGTTTTCCGTCACGCAGTTCACGTTCGATCGCCCACCGTTAGGCCGATCGAGCACCTCAGAACTACCAAGGCTAACACTCACCTCGTGTCCACCATCGAGTGGTGGACGTGGGCCCATAGCTCAGTGGTAGAGTGCCTCCTTTGCAAGGAGGATGCCCAGGGTTCGAATCCCTGTGGGTCCATGACTCGGAGGAAATCACGGATCGTGTCCCTTAAGTGGGAGACGACCCGAGGATTGAATCCGAAGCAGAACCGATGCACCAGCCCGCGCAAGTGTGGCTGGGAAGGGTCAATGCAGGCCGGCCGTCTACCGGCGTGCAGATGAGACTGTGTGTACGTGTAGTCCAGGCGTCCACTGGACCCGTTCCCGGGTCACTTAACGATTACATCTTTGATGTAATCCCGATCCGATGAACGTGGCTACTGTGCCAGCTGGTGGATCGCTCGGCTTGAGAGCTGAAGACGGACGTGCCAAGCTGCGATAAGCCTGAGGGACCCGCACGGAGGGAAAGAACTCAGGATTTCCGAATGGGAATCCCCACCGCAATTGCTTCGCGCAATGGGGAACGCCGAGAACTGAAACATCTCAGTATCGGCAGGAAAAGAAAACGTAATGTGATGTCGTTAGTACTGGCGAAGGAACGCGATACAGTCCAAACCGAAGCCTTCGGGCAATGTGGTGTTCGGACTGACTAACACTCTCAGAGGATCTACAGGAAGTCTCTTGGAATAGAGCACGAGACAGGGTGACAGTCCCGTAGTGTAGATGAGTATGAGACGAGTCAGCTCCAGAGTATCGGGGGTTGGATATCCCTCGTGAATATCCCAGGCATCGACTGGGAAGACTAAACACTCCTCAAGACCGATAGCGAACAAGTAGTGTGAACGAACGCTGAAAAGTACCCCCAGAAGGGAGGTGCAATAGGGCGTGAAATCAGTTGGCGATAGAGCGACGGGGCACACAAGGTCCTGTGAGTAATGAATCAGGTGCGAACCTGTAGTAAGCATCACGGGAAGCCGGTGTTCCGTCGTACGTTTTGAAAAACGAACCAGAGAGTGTGCCTGATTGACGAGTCTAACCCGAGTATCGGGGAAGGCGTAGGGAAACCGACATGGCCGCAGTGCTTTGCACAAGGGCCGCCGTGTTCAAGCGCGGGGAGTCAATCGGGCACGACCCGAAACCGGACGATCTAGGCATGGGCAAGGTGAAGCGTGGCGAAAGCCACGTGGAGGCCTGCTAGCGTTGGTGTCCTACAATACCCTCGCGTGACCTATGTCTAGGGGTGAAAGGCCCATCGAGTCCGGAAACAGCTGGTTCCAACCGAAACATGTCGAAGCATGACCTCTGCCGAGATAGTTCGTGGGGTAGAGCAACGGATTGGGGGATCGCACTCCGAGAGGAGTGTGCCCCCCTGTCCAACTCCGAACCTACGAACGTCGTTTGACGCAGGGAGTCCGGTGCGCGGGGTAAGCCTGTGTACCGTGAGGGAGACAACCCAGAGCTGGGTTAAGGTCCCCAAGTGTGGACTAAGTGCGATCGAAGGTGGTCTCAAGCCCTAGACAGCCGGGAGGTGAGCTTAGAAGCAGCTACCCTCTAAGAAAAGCGTAACAGCTTACCGGCCGAGGTTTGAGGCGCCCAAAATGATCGGGGCTCAAGTCCACCACCGAGACCTAGCGGCACTCTTGACGGAGTGATCCTGTAGGTTGGCGTACTGTTCGGGCGGAAGCACGGCCGAGAGGTCGTGTGGACCGTGCAGTAACGAAAATTCTGGTCATAGTAGCAGCGTGAGTCGGGTGAGATCCTCGACGGCCAAACGAGTAAGGGTTCCTCAGCAATGCTGATCAGCTGAGGGTTAGCCGGTCCTAAGTCAGCCCGTAAGTCGAAGCTGACAACAGGGAAGTAGGTTAATATTCCTACGCCAGTGTGCACTCAAAGCCGACGCTTTGGGGCCGCCTCTACCGGGTTTTCGCCCGGTCGAACAGTCGAAGATCGTGGAAGCCGTAATGGCAGGAAGCGATCGAATGGCTGGATAGCGAAAGAGAGGTCAACCTAGAGCCCGTGAAAAGGCAAGCACACAGTCCGTACCGAGATCCGACACAGGTACTCGTGGCAGCGAAAGCCAAGGTCTGTCGGGAATAACCGACGTTAGGGAATTCGGCAAGTTAGTCCCGTACGTTCGCAATAAGGGATGCCTGCCTCGGAAAGAGGCAGGTCGCAGTGACTCGGGCGCTCCGACTGTCTAGTAACAACATAGGTGACCGCAAATCCGTAAGGACTCGTACGGTCACTGAATCCTGCCCAGTGCGGGTATCTGAACACCCCTTACAAGGGGACGAAGGACCCGTTAACGGCGGGGGTAACTATGACCCTCTTAAGGTAGCGTAGTACCTTGCCGCTTCAGTAGCGGCTTGCATGAATGGATCAACGAGAGCGCCACTGTCCCAACGTTGGGCCCGGTGAACTGTACGTTCCAGTGCGGAGTCTGGAGACCCCCAAGGGGAAGCGAAGACCCTATAGAGCTTTACTGCAGGCTGTCACTGAGACGTGGTCGCCATTGTGCAGCATAGGTAGGAGGCATTACACAGGTAGCCGCGCTAGCGGCTCACCGAGCCAGCATTGAAATACTACCCGATGGTGACTGCGACTCTCACTCCTGGCGGAGGACACTGGTAGCCGGGCAGTTTGACTGGGGCGGTACGCGCTTGAAAAGATATCGAGCGCGCCCCAAGATTTCCTCACCCGCGTCGGAGACGCGGGAAAGAGCGCAAGAGCATACGGAAGTCTGACAGTGTCCGGCACAACGACGGACGCTGACGCGAAAGCGTGGTCTAGCGAACCAATTAGGCTGCTTGATGCGGCCAATTGCTGACAGAAAAGCTACCTTAGGGATAACAGAGTCGTCACCCGCAAGAGCACATATCGACCGGGTGGCTTGCTACCTCGATGTCGGTTCCCTCCATCCTGCCTGTGCAGAAGCAGGCAAGGGTGAGGTTGTTCGCCTATTAAAGGAGGTCGTGAGCTGGGTTTAGACCGTCGTGAGACAGGTCGGCTGCTATCTATTGGGGGTGTTACGGTATCTGACGAGAACGTTCGTATAGTACGAGAGGAACTACGAATGGGTGCCACTCGTGTACCGGCTGTCCGAGAGGGCACGTGCCGGGCAGCGACGCACCACGGGGTAAGAGCTGAACGCATCTAAGCTCGAAACCCACTTGGAAAAGAGATACCACTGAGATCACTCGTAGAAGACGAGTTCGATAGACTCGGGGTGTACGCGCCAAGGCAACGAGGCGTTGAGCCCGCGAGCACTAATCGATCGAGCCACACAGTCATACATTATCGCATTGGATCCGTGACGCGGAGAACGGGTCCGGACGCAAACTGGACTACACATACACACGGTCAGAGGCCACCGATTACGGTTTAGCGACGGTTCGAGTCCGTTGATCGGCATTACGGCGGCCAGAGCGACGAGGTGCCTCCCGTACCCATCCCGAACACGGAAGATAAGCTCGTCTGCGTATCGGCACGTACTGGAGTGCGCGAGCCTCTGGGATCCCCGATTCGCCGCCTTCACTCATACT